>NZ_JBEXEX010000058.1:0-43669 GCF_040606445.1 Streptomyces sp. NPDC005408
GGGGCGTCCAGGTGCGGCAGGGATGCCGCCTCCAGCTTCCGTATCACCGCGGCGTACGCGGACACGGTGGCGGCCGTGATGCTGCAGCTGGAGAAGCCCAGCACGGGCTCCGCCTTCTTCGGTGGCTCCAGCCCCACCTCCTGCGCCAGCGCGGCGAACTTCTTGTTGTGCCACCGGTTGCCCTGGCTGGACGTGTCCTTGATCCGTCCCCGGACGAACGCGAGGGCGTGCGCCGACTCGTGGAGCATCGTCTCCAGCACTTGAGTGCCGCCCATCGCGATCGTCTCGCCCGCTACGAACAGCTCGGGACGACGGCCCGAAGCTGCGGCGTCGATCCAGCGCTCCGGGCTGTGGTGCCCCAGCTTCAGGTAGTTGCCCCGGCGCGGCTTCCCCGAGCCGGTCACGACCACGACGTCTGGAACGTCCGGATGCTTGCGCTGGATCGCGGCCCATGCCGCTTCCAGCGCGGTGATGATGCGGGTTCCCTCCCGAGTGACCATCACAAAATCCTAGCGTGTCCACGCTAGGACTTTGAGAGTGCTGCACCAACTTGGAACGGCTGACTTCAGCCGCTGGAAAGGCTGTTCCAACTGTCGGCCGCGAGCGCGGCGGTCACGCCCGGCCCCATGCGTCGTACTCCTGGCGGACGTACGGGCGGGCGCTCGGGTCCCACTCGATCGAGTCGGGTCCGCGCGGTCCGGAGACGAGGTGGCGGTGCTCGCGGTCGAACTGGGCGAGGGTCTGGGACAGTTCGACGGCCTCCCGCTGGTACCGCTCGTCCTCGGGCTCAGCAATCGCCATGCGGTCGGCCAGCGCCGCCCGGCGGAGTATGTATAGCCGCTCCTGCTCCTCATCGAGTTCCTGGCTCTGCTGGGCCTGGACGGTCAGCTGGGTGGAGATCCGCAGCAGCGCGGCGGCCTCCTGGAGTGGGTCTGGCGCGACGCGGTACGCGGCGTCCGGAGTGGGGGCGTCGAATCCGGCGCCGGTCTGCGGGTCGGGCACGTTTTTCCTCCCCGATCGTTGGGTGTGTACGGCGGTCAGCTGGTCGGGTAGCGGTCGGCGCGGGCGGTGTTCTCGGTGAGCCAGGGCCGGAAGTCGTGGGTGCCTCCGCCGGCGATGCGGTCGTGCCGTTCCTTCACCGTGGTGTGGTGCTGCCCGATCCCTTCACCCAGCTCGCGCCACGACATCTTGTTGCGGGCGTCGGCGGGCTCGCGGGCGATCAGCAACAGCTCTTCTTCGATGGCGGCCAGGCGGTTCTTCAGGCGGCGGATGTCGCGCAGGCCGTCCCAGATCAGCTTCTGCTGCAGGGGCTCCTCGGACTGGATCGCGTCCATGGCCAGGATGGCGGTGTTGGCCTCGCCCGCGATCTGCTGCTGCTTCCCGCCGTGGAACGCGAGCGTGTACGTGGACACCCCGTCGTTCCAGTGCGCGAGGCGTCCGGATGTCTCCCATACCTCCATGTCCGGTCGGTTGGCGGTCATCGGTTCGTCTTCCGGGTTCGGGAGGGGCTGGTACTGAGAGGTCATCATGTGCGGTTCCTTTCCTCGGTGTTGGGGTTCCCCAACACCTATGAATGTAGGGGTTCCCCAACACCCCGTGCAAGCGGTTCGGCACATCCGCGTCAGCCAGATCTGTGGCCAATCACCCGGCCCGGCTGGCGGGACGCCACCGCGAACGGGTATCTCTACGGACACGAGCGAACGGGGCAGGCGGTGATGGGGAGTTGACGCAGTTGGAGCTGTGGTGGAGGCGCGCGCCCGTGCCGGGCTCGCGCCGGTCTGCCCGCCAGCGCCAGGTCTCCGAACTGCACGCACAAGGGCTGTACGGCCCGACCCTGCGCGATGTCCTCCCGGGCTTCGTCGGTGTCGGCGTCGCGATCGGGTTACCGCTCGCCTTCCTCGTCTGGATGTACGAGCGCCTCGGCGTCCTCGGCCTCGTGCTGAGCATCGCGATCCTCGTCGGCCTGGCCGTCACACTGGTGCGCTGGCGGCAGGCAGTCGCCCGCCGACGGGGCGGCATCTACAGCGCGGCCCAACTCTCCGACCTGGACGAGCACGGCCTGGCGGTCGCCGCGCAACGGTTCCTGCGCCGCGACGGATGGCACGTCGTCTCGGTCCCCTTCAAGGGGCGGCCGCGGCTGTCCGCCCGCGACCGTACGGGCCGACAGCTGGACGTCACCTTCCGCCCGCCCGGCGCGTCCGCAGAGGGTGAACCTGGACGCGCTCCCCTTCGCGAGGCGGGGCGTCAAGGCGTCGACCGCATCATCCGGGTCATGGTCAACCCCGGCTCGTACAGCCGTACCGATGTGCTGTGGGCCAGTCGACAGGGCGGCGTCCATCTCCTCGACGGCGTGCAGCTGCGGCAGTGGGCCGCGGGGGCGTCACTCGACGACTTGGGCCTGCCCGCCGGGTAACAGTCCGCGTGACTGTTACCCGGGATGAGCTGGGAGACTTCTAAAAATGGGCCCCTATTTGAGGGCGCGTGCGTGGCTGCGGTCAATCCCCGCGCGCGGCCTTCGCCGTACGGACGCTCTCCTCCAGCGCGGCCATCAGATCTACCGCGGGCACCGCCTCCTGCAGCGGGGCCAGTTCGCCGCCGGCGGCCTTCGCCGTGACCAGCTGCTCAAGGGCATGGGCGTACTCGTCATGGAGCTCGCGTACCTCGATGCCGGTCAGCTCCCTGATCAGGACCTCGGCGAGCTCCAGCTCCCGGTCTGTGACCGGTGCGGACGGGGCAAGGTCGCCCGGGTCCCGCAGCTCGTCCTCCCAGAGCAAGGTCTGCAGGATGAGGATCCCGTGCCGTGGTCTCAGCAGCGCCAGGCGCTCGCGGCTCCTGATGGCGATCTTGGCCACGCCCACGTAGCCGGTACGGGCGAGCGCCTCGACCAGTAGCGCGTACGGCCGGTCGGCACCCGGGCTGTCGGGCCCTGCGTAGTACGGCCGGCTGTAGCTGATGGGATCGATGTCCTGCCCCGGGACGAAGCCGAGGACCTCGATGGTGCGCTTCGTCGGGAGCGGGAGATGCGCCAGGTCCTCGTCGGTGAGCGGGACCATGCGGCCGTCGGCCATCGCGAAGCCGCGCCCGACTTCCTCGTACGGGATCTCCCGGTTCTCGGCCTTGCAGAAGCGCCTGTGCTCGACCCTGGAGCCATCCGCGGTGTGGATCTCGTGGAGTCGCACCGGGTGTTCTTCGGTGGCCGCGTACAGCCTGACGGGCAGCGCGACCATCCCGAACTGGATCAGGCCGGACCACGTCGCCCTCATATCTCCAGCGTCAGCCGCCGCTGGTCAGGGCGCATCCCAGGGGTGCAGGGCGATGCGAGGCTGTCTAGCGGTCGGTGGCCTTGGGGTGCCCGGTGGAAGCGCGGTCGATCCAGACTGTGCGGCGCTCGACGTCGAGCAGGTACCAGATGCGGCCGCCGGCGGTGACTTCGATCTGCCAGCGGTCCATCGTCTCGCCGCGGTGGGTGCCGCGCGCGAGCTCGCCCTTGAGCCGGTGGTGGCGTTCGGTGCGGGTGGCCGGGGCCGGGTCGGTCCGCATGAGGTACCAGGCGGCGCGGGTGTTGCCCGCGGCCTGGGTGCCCAGCTGTTCCCAGCCCTTGGCGGCCTCTCCGTTGGCGAATCGGATGTCCCACTCGTCCGCGGCGGGCGGCGGTGCTGCGCGGTCGCCGCGCTTGGGGCTCACGCTGCCGCGCCGGGATCGGGCACGGGTCCGTAGTCCTCGCCCGAATCGGTGGTGAGCGCGGCGTACAGCTCGGGGTCGGCGTGCACCTCGGCGGTGTGCCGCCACTCGGTGATGAGCTGGGCGACGGCCGCCGTGTTGTCCAGCTCGGTGGCAGCGCCCAGGGCGTCGACCAGCTCGACGGAGAAGTCGCGCACGTCGTGCGCGGGGAGGTAGCGCACCCAGGGGAAGGTGGCGGGCAGCACGTCCAGCACCAGGGTGCGGCCCGCCGGCGTGCGCATCATTTCCACGAACATGCGGCTGGTCGCGCCCATCACCTCCTGGTCCTGCTCGGCTCGTGCGGCCGTGGTCAGCACCAGGTCCTCATCGCCTCGACGCCGGAGCACTATCCGGCGGGCGCCCCGGAGCGCGGCCAGCGTCGCCTTCGGCTTGTTCAGCAGATCCGACAGGTTCGTCTCCATCACGCTCATGAGTTGAAGCTTAGTTGACAAGTCTGCCGGATGGGAGGTCGTCGGCGGCGTGGTGGCAGCCGGGATCACTTCGGTGTGATGGTGAACGTCCACCGCCCCTGAGCGAACTGTACGTCGATGTAGTAGGTGCCCTTTTCGAGGTCGTAGACGTTCGTGTCGCCCGAGCCCGACCGGCCGATCTCGTTGACCAGCGACTCAAAGGCGGTTGTGTTGCCCGTGCCCTGCAGGGCGGCGACGAAGTTTGACCCGGTATCACCGGGGCCGAGGACGTTGTCCTTGTAGGTCCATTTGATGTTGTAGTCGCCCGACAGCTCCACTCGCTCGGTCTTCTTCTGGCCCTTGCCGGAGAAGGTGACGGCCTTGCCTTCGGTCTGGGCCGTCGCTGACGGGGTGGCTGAGTTCGTCGCCGTTGGGGCGCTGGCCGAGGTTTCGACTTTGACGGGAGTGCTCGTCTTGCCGTCCGTGTCGCCGACAACCGCTGCGATGATCAAAATCAGCAGGAAGATGCCGTACCCGACGCAGCCGAGGATGCCGGTCACCAGCCCGGCGATGGCCATGCCATCACCCTTCTGCCCGGTCCGCTTGATCTCCTTGCGGGCCTTGCTGGCAAAAATGACGGCCAGCGGGCCGGTGATGAGGCCGACGAACGGCACGACGAGGGCCGTTATACCGGTGACCAGGGACACCACAGCCTTGCCACTGGTCTCTGGCTGCGGCTGATTCTTGGGGTACTGAGGCTCGGCGGTACTCATTACAGCTCCTCTACGGGCAGCATGTGCCCGGAGCGCGCGGTCCGCTACTCGAAGACATGCGAAGCACATGAGTGCCGCTTGCCACCGCCCACGTGCCACCGTCAGACGGCGACGGCCACCTTCGCGCTCCGCTCCAGCGCCTGCCGCAGCAGCTTGTGCGGCTTGGCGGACACCTGGCCGTCTGCCGCGAGATGGTAGGAGTCACCGATCCGTACGGGGTCGATCGAGTCCGCCGGCACGAACGCCACGATCTCGATGGCCTTGGCGGTGGGCAGCGGCATGTTCTCCAGGTCCTGGTCGGTGACCTCGACCAAGGTGTCCTTGGAGGCCTCGTACGCCCTGCCGACCTCGTCGTCGCGCAGCTGCTTCCCCTCGATCTCGCAGACCTTGCGGTACCGGATCCGGCCCATGTCCTCGGTGTGGATCTGGTGGAAGCCGATGTTGTGGTTCTCGGTCGCAGGTAGCACCTTGATAGGGATGGTGACCAGGCCAAACGAGATTGCCCCGCTCCACACAGGCCTCGGCATGAGACACCTCCTCCACCCGCTGGGATTCCAGCCTAAACGGCATAAAAGACACAGCATGCGGACGGAGCTGAACGGATCACTGGGCCGGTGAACCCCGCCAGCCGGCCTAAGCGCACTAAAGGGGCAATAGCGGATTTGATGCCCAGGTGGTATCAAAATGCTCACACGGACGCCCAGGCGCCGTGTTCTGAGCCGAATCCTTTCTCCTGAAAATTGCAGCTCTGGAGTTCCACTCGGCATTCCGCCCGGGTCTAGACCTGTGCATGAAAAAGACGCTGGTCGGGAATGTGAACCCCGGCCGGCGTCTCTTTTATAGAGGGAGGTTCTAAACCCCGGAAGCTTCTCCCGTAACCATCTGCGAGGGAATTCGCACCTTACCCATCTCGGCGAGCCGACGCTCGGAGGGGAACTCGTAGGTCCGGTACCCGGTGACCACCAGCTCCTTGTCGCGCAGTATCCGCATCGCCGTCTCAATGGTGGCCCGGCTGATGGAGAGCGCCGCAGCGAGGTCGCTCTGGGAGGGGCCCTCCAGCATCCGCCCGAAGCGCGAGTTGGGGACCGCGCAGCCGTGCAGCAGGTGCACGAAGAGCCCCGCCAGCCGCTGCTCAGGGGGCAGCATGTGCCGGTTGTAGACCTGCTCACCGACCGCAAGCCGCTCGGTTATCGAGTTGCCGAGCGCCATCATGATGACGGAGTTGTGCTCGGTCATCGTCCGCATCCGCTCCAGCGGCGCGGCGAGTGTGTATGTCGTGTTCAAGCACCAGGTGGAGGGCGCGTTCAGCTGCTCGTTGAACACCTCGGCGTCGCCCAGCACCGCGCCCGCCCCCAGGATGCGCACGCTGGTGGCTTCGCCGTACGTCGACTCCTCTGCCACGCAGCCGCTCAGGATGATGTGGACCATCGAGCTGACCGTGCCGCGCAGTTGCTGCTTGCGCTCGTACGCACGCGCCGAGGTGTTCGCGACGAAGTCCCCCAGGAACGCGCGCGGGACCTTGGCCAGGAACGGGTTGTGGTCGAGCAGCGCCCGCTGGCCAGAGACGCGGTAGTCGACCCGGCCGGTCTCCTCGTTCCGCTCGTAGAGCGAGGTGCCGATCAGCATGGGCCGTCGCCTGATCCGGACCTCCCTGGCCCCCATCAGACCGCTCCCATCCCGGTCTGCGGTGCGGGCGGGACGGTGGTGGGTGAGATCGACCTGTTGCCCGGGGGCGGGGCCGGAGGGGAGGTGTAGCCGGGGGTCACCGGCGCGGGTACCTGGACCGTGACGGGCTCGGGCCGCAGTGGTTCCAGCACGTGCGGGATGGCGATCACCAGTCCTGCGATCGCTGCGATCACCGCAGCGATGCGTGCGGGGGTGGAAGAGAGGTACTTGACGGTCAGCACGACCGTCCCGGCCAAGATTGCAACGATCAAGACTGACGCTGCGAGAAATCCGTTCACAGACGGAGCCCTTTCACTTCTTCGTGATCGGTTATTTGGAGGGTGCAGCCGGGTAGTGCATTTGAAGATCACCGTGGATTGGTGGTCCACTCGAAATCGCGACCTTCTTGATCGGGCAGGATATAACACGGACATGCGGTTACGGAAACGTCACCCTGTCGGCATGGATTTAGTGCGGCGCTGATGCACTGCGTACGGGGATGCATTCCTTGAATCGAGGGAGTTACCCGAGGGTAGACGTGATAAATCCCTAACCTTAGGGAATGGATTCGGGGCAGGCACCGTTACATTCAACAAGCTGACGTTGAGCCTTGGAGGGTGCAGCATCAGCCGTCGGGTGGGGCCCCAGGGGGTGGTGCCCCGGGGGCCCCCCGACTCCGCACAAGCTTCCTACCAGGGAAGAGACAACCGAATGAACGGCTCATCATCCTGAGTGGCGGCGCGATGGCGTCGCCACTCAACGTTTTTCGGGGCGCTCGTGCTCGACTCGGTCAGAGGGGCGATACCAGCGTCAGCCGACTGAGCCGCGTGTGACCTGAGCCACACGAGAGCCTCCCGGGACGGGCACAGAGGATCGCTCTTCTCCCATGCCGGGCGTCTGCCGACACAACGATACGGTGCACCACTGACAGTCCGGCCAAACGGGCAAATGTCAGTGGGGGCCGCGCTGTTGGACCGGGTCCACTACCGGGCCCTGAGCAGGTGCCTTCCTCGTCGATCCCTCCCGGCAGGTACTAACGCGAGTACCTGCTGAGGGCAGCTCGACGGGCAACTAGCCGATCTCGAGGGCGTCCGAAGGAGGCGAACCGTCCCCTTCTTGATGTGCACGATCAGCTCCGCCAACTCAGTGGCGGCTGTGCTGTCAGGTCAGTCCGGCGGCGGCGTTGTCGTCCCAGCCGTCGTCGCGCTGCATGTAGCCGAGCATCGAGCGGGAGTGGCGGGCCCAGCCGCCCTGGTCGGCGATGGCGATGCCGTCCTTGCCCTGCTTGCGGCCGACGGAGGCCAGTCCGATGCGCAGGGAGTGGCCGGTCCAGTGGATCGGCACCCCGGCCCGCTCCGAGATCCGTTTGATCGCGCGGGTGACGGAGTCGGGGCTCATGCCGCCGGTGACGTTGCCCCACTGGTCGATGCCGACGAAGGCCGGGGTCGACGGGTCGGCCCACTGCTGGCCGTGCTCGGCAACCAGCCTGGTGCGGTAGGAGGTCCAGGCCCGCACCGGGCACAGCTCGGGGTCCTGGGCGTAGCCGATCTTCGCGTTGCGCACAGAGTGCTTGGTCTTGCCGGTGAGCACCGCAACGACCAGGCCGCGCGCGTGCAGGGTGACGTCGCTGGTCTGTAGTCCGGCCGGGTCCTGCGAGCGGGAGGCGTAGTTGAAGCCGGTCAGCACCAGCGCCTTGTCCCGGTCGCCGCTCAGGGTGTCGGGGCAGGAGCGGACGATGGCACGCAGGCCGCCGACGTCGGCGCTGACCGCCTGCCCGCGGCCGCGCCGCTCCCCGGCCTGCAGCAGCTTCACCGCCAGGCCCTCCAACGCGGCGCGGGCCTCGCCCTGGTCGTCTCCGCTGACCGCGACCTTGCGCTTGCGCAGGCCGACGACGGCGGCCGCGAGGTGGGTGCTGGCTGAACTCGGGGCGTAGCCCTTCCCGTTCTGCTGGCCCTCGCGCAGCATCCAGCTGACGAACGCGATGAGGGCGCCGCGGCTACCCTCCCCCTCCGGCAGGCCGGTGGCGGCGGTGAACCGCAGCCACACGCGCCACGACTTCGCGTACGTGTCGAGCGTGTTGTCGGGAGTGATCTCGGCGGCAACCGCGTCGGCGAGGTCCTCGGCCTCGGCGAGGCGGCGGGCTGCGTCGACGCCGTGACGTTCGGCCCATCGCTCGAGGAGGGCTTGGCGCTCGTCCAGCACCGCAATCGGTGCTGGGAGGGTCAGCGCTTCATCGGCGACGTCGATCACCCTTATCCCCACTCACCGTCGAAGCCGTAGTCCTCGGGACCTTCGTACTGCCGGCCGTACCGCTGCTCGTCTTCCAGGTCGCTCCAGCAGATGCCACAGAGGATTGTTCCGGTGTCTCCCTTGGCGTCGATCGGTCGCATGCACCGTTCGCAGGGCACAACGGTGGGGAACGCCATGGCGCAGGAAAAGCAGACGTGGACCGGCTTCGCGGGGTCGCTGCGGACGCGAACGGCCCACCCGAGCGTTTGCTGATCGCACTGCGGGCATGTGTTGAACTCGCTGGGCTCTTCCTGGTCTTGCCCGATGAAATAGCCCAGCAGCTCCTCCGGATCCCAGCCGCGCGCGCAGAAACGGCAGGTGGCGAGTTCGGACGCGGCAGTCGAGTCCGGCCCCTCGCACAGCACGAGGGCCAACTGCTCGCACTCGGGGCACTCGATGGTGCGGTTCTCGACGCCTTCGCTCTTCAACTCCCCGCCGAGCCGGTTCATCCGCTCGCGGACAAAGGAGTTGATGGCAGTCAGGCCGCCGCGGATGCTCGCCAGCATTGCCTCGGCCTGCGCCTTCTCCTGGCCGTCGTGAAGGTAGGGGACGAGACGGTCGTCGATGAAGCGGACCAGGAAGTCGAGCACCTCCGCCGCGCGGGCCTCGGCCACGCGCGCATCGAGGCTGGATCCGAAGTGCTGGAGCTTGTTGCGGTCGTCCCTCAGGTCCTTGAGCGCCTTCCGCTCCGAGTCCGTGAAGGGCACGCCCACGATGTTCCTGAGCCGGGTAATGGCCGCCTCGGTGGTGACACTCTTGAAGTCTGCACTGTCCCGCTTCTTCGGCGTCGCCTCGTCGGCGTTGGCGAAGACGAGGGTCCAGTGCTCCGCATACAGGCGCGCCTTGAAGAGCACCTCGACGGCCGCCTGGAGGTGGAGCACGGCGTACTTCACGTCCCGGTCTGTCACCTCGGACTGGTTCTCGTCCAGGTGGTCGACGACGCTCGCCAGGTAGTCCAGCCCGTTGCGGACGGGCGGGAAGTCGAGCTGGGGAGGTGCGGAGCGTCGCATCCGCCGGACTCGCTGCCGTGGAACGTCGTCCGATGTCGCAGCCGCCGACGTCGTCGCGGCGACCCCGTCTTCTCCGCTCTCTTGTGTCGGTGCCATCAGCCGTTCCCCGCCCCCTGTTTGACCCGTCGCCATGTCCGGGTTTGTCGCGTCGGATAAGGAGAGGTTATCCGACGCGATCACCTCCCGGGGCCGGTTGCCCGCGATTCACGGACGCCTGTCCGGGAGGTTGGCCGAAAGTAGCTGCACAAGACGGGTTGAGACCCATGTATAAGAGGGGAGGTAATGCGTTGCACAACACGTGCAGCACTCGACATGGAATGAGGAATCACGTTGGGCCACGTCCGTCCACTCGCCAACGGCCTGCGCACCGACCATCCGGTGCCGGGCCTGCCGTTCGTCGACGACTCCCACATCCCCCTCAACGAGGGGCCCGAGGCCATCGAGGCCGTCGGCCGCCACGAGGCCAGCGGCATGTGGGGCCGCTTCGACCCCAACCGTGAAGGCGGCGGCTGGCACGCCTTCACCACCGACCCTCTCCAGCACACCTTGGGCTGGTCGGTGCGCTACCACCCCGAGCACGGCCGGACCGTGCTGCTGATGAGCGACGGCGCCACGGCGTTCCTGCACAGCCAGTGGTCGCAGGACCAGCTGCTGTTCCGCGCCGGCGGCTACTGGTGGGACGGCACCAACTGGTACCGGCCCGGGCAGGTCTGGGATCCCGTCGAGGAGGACTACGAGCGGCGCAAGGCCCGCGCCGCCGTCACGGTCAGCGCCGCCGACATGCTCGACGGCCGTGCCGACCCCGCCCGGGCGTACATCGGCAAGGTCACCACCTTCGATCCCGAGGCCCCGGCCCCGGAGAACTGGCTCGACCACCTGACACTGTGGACCGAGCGCCACCAGGAGCAGGACGGCGCGCTGCCCCTGGAGAAGTGCGTGGTCGACGTCGCCAGTCCCGAGCTCACCGGCGCCCAGTTGCTCGGCATCCCGGAGATGGCCGAGCTCGGCGGCATCACCGCGTCCACGCTGCGGGCCTACATCTCGCGCAGCAACAGCGAGGTGCCCCAGCCGCAGGCGATGGTCGGCGGCCGCGCCCAGTGGGCGCGCGCGGTGGCGCAGGACTGGGTGGAAGCGCGCCAGCGCTCCTCGGAGGGCATCCGGGCCACCATGTCCGCCGGCGACCGCGACAACCTCTCACCCGGCGCGGCCGCGGTGCGAGACCGGTTCGCCGCCGACTTCCAGAACACTCTGTGGGGACGGCCGGACGTGCGAAAGCGGTGGATCCTGCGTCAGCGCAACGAGACGTCCGTACGCGAGGTCGCCGACACCCTGGCCTGGAGCGTCGCGGCCAGCCTGGACCGCATCCTGCCCACCGACATCCTGGGCCCGACCGTCCAGGGCGCCGTGCTCAACGACCTCGCCGAATCCATCGAGCTCCACGAGCACGGCAAGAAGCGGCAGAAGGACGCGTCGGAGAAGGCGTCCTGGTGGCACCTCAACCTCACGTTCCGCGTGGCCAAGATGCTGGACTGGTACATCCGCCATCACCCCGACGCCGCCCAGTGGTGCATCGGCGACATCATGCGCGAGGCCCACAGGCGGTGGGACGTCCCGCCCCAGCAGACGATCCGCACGCTGAGGCAGGCCCTCGCCCTCGACGGTGAACTGAGCGAGGAGGCCCGCGAGACGTACTTCGCCCTCCTCACGCCGCGCGAACACACCGACTGACCGCGTACGCCCAACAGCAGGGGCCGGAGCCAATGACAGTGGCTCCGGCCCCCTGCGCGCGACTGTAACCCGCCACGGTGCAGCCATCCACGCCGTGAACAACCGCGAGGTACTGCGGGACGCGTTCAAGGTCCACTCCCGTACGGCGGGGCGCTCCTATTACGGCCTCGGGGAACATCGGTACAGCCGTTGGCGCTGAGAACGATCATGGCTCCGTTGGCATGAGGATGCTGACGCGGTTTTCGTACTCGCGGCGGGCCTTGCGCTGGGCGGGGACCGCGGGAATGCCGTGGCCCCCGTCGAGCGGCTGGCAGCGGGTGAGGAGTCCGAGGTGCACGGCGGGGACGGCGTTGACGCGCAGGGTGTAGCCCTGGCCGCGTCGTACGTCCCCGTCGGGCGCTGCTGCAGCGGGTGCTGTACCTCGGACCGCTCCGGCGTCCACTTCGTCGCGGGACAGTGCAGCTCGGCGGGGGCTCTCACGGTCCGGATCCCGGCCTGTCAAGACTTCTCACAGCAACACCATTTTCCTGGTCCGTTCCTACTCGGAGCCCAACTCGTCTCACATGTAACGTGGTTGGCCGTGAGCAGCACCGATGGGGATGCCAACGAGACCGCCGAGCCACTCGAGATCCACGTTGACGCTCGAACGACTCTCTACTTCCACGGCCCCGTGCGCGCAACCCACGCCGCCGGGCCAGACTGGGTGATCCCGGTCATTGCTACGGCGAGCGTCCTGCCCTTCATGCAGGCGCTCGCTGCCGAGGCTGGCAGGCGCTCGTACGAGGCAGCCCGCGAGCGCGTTCGTAATCTGCTGCGCCGGGAGGGGATGTCCACACCACGCTATGACCTCCAGATCAATGTCCGAGAAGACACGTCTGGGCTCACCTTCGCTGTACCGGCGAACCTGCCCGATGAGGCTCTCGCGGCTTTGGCCGTCACGGATCTTGAACGACTCGTGCAGCCTGAGCATGGCATCCCGCCGAACGTCATCTACTGGGATGCCGCGGCCGGGAATTGGCAGAGCAGCCGATAATCTTGGAAGGGCTTTCCGCTGCCTTGCAGCTGATGTCCGAGCTGGGACTCAGGGGCAACGCCGTTCGCAGCCGACGCCGCCCTGGTGCCCGCTGGCTGACGGCCCGCTTCAGTCGGCGGCCGCCTCGTCCTCATCATCGTCCAGCTCCGGCGCATCCGGGTCACGCTGCGGGCGCAGGGCGCCGACGGCCGGGGTGGAGGCGGTGAAGCTGTAGCGGCCGAGCAGGTTCAGGTTGCGGTGCTTGAGCGGAGACAGGCGGGCGATGTCCTCCTCGCGGATCTCGTGGCCCTCAGCGCGGAAACGAGTGCGGCGGTACCGTGCTGACGATGTGACAGAGCGCCCCGGAGGCTCGACCCTTGGGGCGCGGATGGAGGGGGAGGCGGATGAGCCTCAAGGCAAAGTTCTACCTGCTGATCGCGCTCATCGTGATTGGCGTGCTGATCGGCCTCGGCAACCCGCCATCCTCCTGACCCGTCGTCAGCGGCGCGCCTTGTCGCCGCGGCCGTCCTGGCGGGGTACGTCGGATTTTGCGGGTCGAGTGGCGTGGGCGCTGATTCCGCTGCTGGCGGATGAGGTCTGCGCCGGCTGGCTGGGACGGGAGACGGCGTCTCGGTCGGCGTGCGTGCTGATGCCCTGCCGCATCGTCGCCACCGGTCGGGTAACGACGGCCACGGCCTGTTTGCTGGCCGGGTCGTAGCTGTCGCGGCGGGCGGCCACGATGTCGTCGCCCATGCCCGGGATCAGCCGGAACAACATCGCGCTGGCAAACACGGCGATAACGATGATGGCCAAACCCGAAACGATCGCGTTGGCAGGGTTGGTGTTCGGCTCACCGCCAGAGAGCGCAGAGGCGAGCATCAGCACGATGACGATGATCGGCTTTACAAGGATGATCGCCACCATCATGCCGACCCATCGGCGGACCCGACCCCAGAGGTCACGGTCAACCAGCCCCGCGTAGACGACCGTGCCGAGCACTGCGCCGACGTAGAGCAGCGCGGTCCGTACCACCAGCTCCAGCCACACCACTCCGGCGGCCAGGATCGACACTCCGGCAAGAATGATGCGCACGAGGGGGCCGCCGCTGTCGCCGCTCTGCTCCTTGCGCAGGGCTGCCGAGAAGGCCTCGAAGAATTTCGCTCCGGAGCTGCCGCCGGCGAGCGCGTCGGTGATGCTGTCGACGGCCGACACCACGGTGTAGAGGATCAGGGGTGTGAATGCCGATGCGAGAACGGTCAGCCACAGCAGGCCGACGGCTTCGCCCATTGCCCGGGTCAGTGGCACACCGCGTACGGCGCGCTTGGTGATGGCCCACAGCCACAGCAGGATCGTCAGGAAGGCGGATGCGGCGAACACCACGGCGTACGTCTTCACGAAACTTCCGTTGGCGAAGTCAACGTCGCCGGTCACTTTCACGGCGTTCGAGAGCTGATCCACCACCCACGCGGCCGCCTTGGCGAATCCGTCCGCCAACGACTGCAGGGGATCGAGTGCGTCCGTGGGGTCGTTGAGCGCCGGGCCTCCGCCTCCGCCGGTCGTGCCGTCTTCGCAGTAATCCCGTGCCAGGCCCTTGATCAGATCGCACTTGTTCTCTGTGGGTGAGGGGGAAGGTGTGGGTGCGGCGTGGGCGCTCGATGCCACGGCGATCGTTACGGCGGCACCAGCGACGGCAGATACACATGCGCGGGCCGCGGTACGTGCGGACACATCAACCCCCAGGCAGAGCAGTGAAATACGAGCTTCGCACGCGCATGCAGGTAGCGGCACCTGGGTGCCCGAGAAACAGACACCACGGCTACCGTCGTCCGCGAAGATGACCAAGAGGCGGAGGGGCGCACCAGATGAACACAAGCAACGGCCACGAGCAGGGCAGTCGTGTCAACGGCCACGCGGGAACGGCGCGCCTTCGATCGCCCCGTAGGTCTCGGCGCACCCTCATAGCCGCCGCCGGGGTCGTCGTCCTCCTCGTCGGAGCGATCGCTCTCACCGGGCGGGACTGGGACAGTGACCCCGGCTCGGCTCAACCGGCGCCCACAGACGGCTCCTCGTCCGCCGGGACGGTGCACAGCCAGCGAGGGGCGGAAGGCGCGGCCGCGCGCTATGCCGCGACCCTGGGCGGGGAGGGCATGTTCACCCCCGAGGCCCGGCAGGCGATCGTGCAGTCGATCGCCGACCCTGCCAAGCGTGGAGAGCTGCAGGCGGGCCTCGATGCGGACTACTCGACTGCCTTCAACGAGCGCATCGGCCTGGACGCCAGCGGGAGGCCTCCACAGGGCACGGTCTTCGTCAGCAGGACGATGCCGGCCGGGACGACCGTGGAGGTATACGAGGGCGACACGGCAACCGTGGCCGTCTGGTGCTCGGGGCTCTTCGGCGTGACCGGCAAGGACTCGAAAGCGCCCGTCAAGACCAACTGGTTCACCATGACCATGAAGCTCAAGTGGGCCGAAGGCGGCTGGAAGCTGACCGCGTTCACGCAGACGGACGGCCCCGAGCCCGCGCGGGGCGAGTTCGGCCAAGCTCCGCCGCTGTAGACAGCTGGTGGATGCCGGTCAGGGCAAGCAAGCACCTGACCGGGTCTCTCGTACCGTGGTGGCATGACCGCTCCGCCTCCGCCCCCGGTATGGGTCAAGCTGCCGGACGGCCAAGAGCTCCGCGGCCGACTCCACGCCAGGCTCCAGACGACCCGCGCGTGGATGTACAAGGTCGGGTTGCCGATGTGGCAGGGCACCGCAAAGGAGTGGGTGGAGCCTGCTGAGTACGTGGTGTGGGTGCCAGCCGACTACGTCCGGCCGATCGAGGGAGCCGATTACGACTCGGTACCCACGCAACGACTGCAGTCTGATGCTCCGCCTACGGATACCCGGTGGGCGTGGACCGTGCAGCGGCTCCAGGGACCTGACGGACGCGTACGCGGCACGGTGGTGCACTCGTACGACTGCGAGAACAGTCCACGCGGGGCGACGGAACTGAATCTGGACGAGGCGCTGACGGCTCTGCGGCGGCCAGGAGCATCGGCCTGCAAGGAGTGCGATGCGGCCGCGGCGCTCACACCGCTGGTGTAGAGCCGATCATCACTGCGGCGACTCCGCCCCTCGAATGACCATGACCGTACGGAAAAGGACTGCCACCCTGGCCGGTACCCGGGTGCGTTGGTGGCGAAGATAGTCGGTCAACTGCTGCACATGCGAACCCCTGTTCGGGCGGGAAGTGGGCCCTCCCTTCGGTCGGGGCTGGACATGTCGGGAGGGCCGATCCGGTTCTCTCCCTCGTCATCTGCAGGCCGGTGGGAGCTGGGCCGGATCGGCCCTCCCTCCTGCAATATGGACGCTCCGCGGCCCCTTCTGTTTCGGGCCTGCGGCCCGGTGAGAGGCAAGGACGGGCCTGCGGCCCGGCTGTGTTCCGGCTCCACCCGCGCACCCTCCGGGTGCCCGGAGCGGGTGGAGCGAGGACCCCCCCTAGTGAAACGGACAGAGATTCCCCAAGGGGTTCTGCCGTCTCACTAGGAGGGGGTCATCACGTGCTGAGGTGCGTACTCCGGTACGCCCATCGAGGCATCGCATCAGACCGGGCAGCGGGGATTACTCGCGCCCTGGGACCGGGATGTGCAGGAAGCTCTGGAAGGTCGCAACTCCGGGCGCTCTGCGCGCCCGCCGGCTCGGGTCCACCTTGTTCGCCACGGAATCACTCCCGCGGCAAGGCCGGTCGCGGCTCCTGCTCGATTCACCATTTAGCGTCTACAGCGCTCTCCCGCCCATCAGGGGCTCAGGTGAGCTACCTCTGCCTTACTCTCCCGGTGGCTGTGGCCGGGGTCGGTCTTGGTAACGCGGACCGTTCTCTACCGCGGGCTGTATCCGGACTCCCACGCTTCGCCAAACGGGGCCTCGGGCCGGTTTCCTGGGACCGGTCTCCCTGGGTGCTGTCACGACTCCGCGCCACCACGGCGGGCCGCGTCCTGCAGCGACGTACACGAGCAGGACGGGCGGGCCTCTGGCGGGCAGATCCCCAACGGCCGAAGGCCTGAGGAAACGGGTACGCGACGGCATGACCTGCACGAACTCCCGTACGGACACACCGAAACGAGGGCACGCTGGGCCGCCATCGCAGCAATGAGCTACGATGCGAATGCCTTTCTACGATGCGTGGAGAGAGCACACGAGAGGTGGGCGTCGGCCTAGAAACCGACACCTGGTTCGCGTGCTAACTGCAGATAGGGACTCTCAGGCCGTGCCTGGCAGCTTGGAGACTGAGATGTCCCGCCGAACGAGCGGTTGCCCTGGCTTGAAGGTTCGAGCCGGGGCTTTTCAGCGCGTCCGGACGTTAGTTATCCGGCCTGGGGCAGCTCCTCGTCCGTGGTTCCGGCTTCTCTTGCTGCCTTCGACGCGCGCCGCGACTTCCGGATCGACTCGCGCCGGTGCAGCTCTACGAGGGCTTCTCGGAGCACTTCAGCCCCGGAGATGCCCAGGTCGTTGACCAGCTCTTCGTACAACGTCCGTACGTAGTCACCGGGCTTCAGCATCACGGTGGCGCGCAGCGGTCTGTCGGGCGGGAAGACTCCCGTCCGTCCTGGTTGCTGTCGTCCACGTACTGCCACGGTCGAGATCCTAGTGCCTAAGTGATCAGTGTGGTCCACACTTTCGTGCGTGTCGTATTGGTTCTCCCGTGACGCGGGAGGCTAGTTGGCGTCTTCCCGTGTGACAGTTCGAGGCCAAAATCCCCGGGATTCAGGGGCTGACAGCCTCACTGAGAGACGCGAGGCGTCGCTGAATGTCTTCCCGCGCACCACTCTTTCCGGGGACCCTTGTCCGGAGGGTGACGAGGTTGACGGCCAACTCCCGAATCAAGTCCGGGGTGGTGACGTGGTGCCAGCAATGGTGGGCGCGGTCGACCGCGGCCGTGACGTCGAGGTGCGTCTCGCTCTGTCCCGTCGTCAAGCGGGTGATGGCGGCCCGCATCCACAGGTCGCACGCGCGGGCATGCTGCCCGGCCTGTCGCGCCAACTCGCCTTGAACCTCGATCCAGTGGACGGCTTCCGGGCTCTCCAGCCCGTGGGCGCGTATCGCTTCCTGCTCCCAGGCTGCAGCCATGGCGGCGGCTTCGCCGTGGCGTCCGGCGGCGGCCGCCTCGAACAGCGGCCGGTGAGGATCCTCGACCGCCTGGCGCGGTGCGGCCGGCGCGGGCTCGGGCTGTGGCTCGACCGTGCGCGGGGGCTCGGGGGCTGCCGCCTGCTGGTGCTCGATGTGCGGCTGCTCGGCAGGCAACGCGTCACCGAGCCAGAGCGTGGACGCTTCCTCGAGCGCGGCGGCTCGGACGGCCTGACGGTGCAGCGCCGTTGTGCTCGGTCGCTGGGGCGTGGTCCTCAGGATCTGCGCGAGCGCGTGCGTGTACGAGGGCGTGGGGCGGTGACGGCGGTCGTGCAGCTGCACCGCGCCGTACAGGTCGAACGGCCCCGCCAGATACGCCTCTCCGCTCCTCAGCGCCTGCCACACATCCGCGTCGGCGGTCGCGTCGACCAGCACCGCGGTGCTGCCGTGGGCGCGGTGCTGCAGCTCCGCCGCGAGCCAGTGCCACGGGAGGGCGGTGTACCGGACCGTTCGCGCCGTAGTGCGGGCCAGAGCGAGGTGTACGAGGTGCTGGCGTGCATCGAGCTGGAGGTGTCCGGCCAGATACACGAGCAGCGGGCCCTGGGTTGCGGCGGCTGTACGTATGGCGGTGAGCACGGTGTTCGGGTCGTCCGGGTTGGCCAGCTGCACGGCGGACGCGTACGCGGTGCCCACGAGATGCGCCGGCGGGACGGCCGCAAGCTGGGGCAGCACCGCAGTGACGGCCATCGGGGCGCGTACGGGCGGCTCGGTGGCTACCAGCAGTGCGTATCCAGGGTGTTGGGTCTCTGCCGTGCTGGTCGCCATGTCCAGCACCGTAACCGCGGCCGATCACGGAACGCACGGCGTTAGTGACGCGCGGTCTGTCGCCGTACGGCTTGTGCGTACGGATCCGCTCGGCGACAGCCAGACCTCTTCCTGAGCTGGAGGTTCCCTCCTTGGGCGGCAGGCTCCGCCCTACCGCGGTCGTCGTCGGGCTGCCAGGCTCGCGCTCGCGCGACCGCCGAAGGCGGCTTGGCATGGTTGCTCGGCGGCGGCTGTGGTTGCCTTCGGTGCTGCCCAAGGAGGGGGCCACCAGCGTCCACTCCCGACCTACCACCCACGATCCGCAGCCAAGATCGTTGCCCCCACGCCCTCCGCAGGGTGGCCCGCCGGAGGCAAAGAGTCCTGACCTGGACTGAATCCGCCCAGTGATCACTGCGGGTGTACGCATTCTGACCCATTGTCAGTGGCGGGTGCTTCGATGTTTCGTTGCGCGGGGAACGCATCGACCACGAGGGGGACGCTTTGCCATTCATCGGCAAGTACGTCAGGAAAGACGGCACGGAGGTCTCGGCGTACCACCGTTCGGCTCCGGGCTCCAGACATCAAATGACGCTGATAGGTGTGGCCGTGTTAGTGGTCTGGGGTGTGAGCGGGCAGAACGTCACCGTGCACACGCCGGGCAGCGGCAGGGTGCCGCGGCCGCAGAAGTCGGTGACCTATCCGATCGTCTTTCCGAAGACCGACAGGGCACCGCGGCCGCAGAAGTCCGTGACTTATCCGATCGTCTTCCCCTCTTCGGGGAGCCAGCGGTGAGCCGGCGGCCGCCTGCGCGGCGGCGGACACGTCGGAGGCGCTCGCGGAAGTCGCAGAGGGACGTCGAACTGCTGCTGCTGGTCGTCGCCCTGGTGGCGGCCGCCGGGCTGTTCCTCGCGGTCGTCAACTGGCTGGCCGCGCACTGGTGGCTCCTGGTCGTCGTCGGCGTCCTCGCGGCGGCCGCGGGCGCCTGGTGGCTCTACCAGCGGGCTCAGCGCGCTCAGTGGGACCAGGTCCGTGCCCAGGGGCTGCGCTACCAGCTGTCGCAGCTCGATGCCCTGCATCACCGGCAGTTCGAGCACGCGATACGGGACCTGATGCACCGGGACGGATGTCGGGACGCGCTCCAGGTCGGCGGTGCGGGTGACAACGGCGCGGATGTGAAGGCGACCGATCCATACGGGCGGCGGTGGGTGATCCAGTGCAAGCACCGCCGTAACGGGCTGGCCGGGTCGGCGGTCGGGACGCCGGATCTGCAGGTCCTCAACGGCACGGCACGGCCGGTGCACGGAGCGGACGTGGTGGTGCTCGTGACCAACGGCAAGTTCTCGCGGCCTGCGCTGCCGTTCGCGAAGACCCAGCGGATACACCTGGTCGACCGCCACTTACTGGGGGCTTGGGCGGCGGGCTCGCGCCCGCTGTGGGAGCTGCTGCAGCGGATCCCGCCCCCGCGGAAGGCCACGCCGCTGTCGTGAGTGGCTGTCGCCAATTGGCGACAGTTTGAGTCGGGGCCCGTCTCGATGGCGGGCCCTTCGTCATGTTGCAGATGCGGGGCAGAGGCCGGTCGGTACACGGGATCTCGGCGGGTGGCGGTACCGTCCCGTGCCATGACTACATCTCGCCCCGTTCCGGTGCTGCCCTCCGAGGGGCGCCGGGTAGCCATGATCGGGAAAGGCGGCGCGGGCAAGAGCACGTTGCTCGCGCACTGGCTGGCCTACTGGACGTCGTACGGAGTCTCCTGCATCGGCATCGACACCGATGTGCCTGGCGATGACGAGAACGGCACGTTGTACGAGCACGCGCAGGCGGTCGACCTGGGAGCGCCGGTCTACCCCGCGCCCGCCATACACCACATCCGCAATGAGGCGCTGCGGCTCACCCCGGAGAAGGGCCTGGGGGCCCTCGATACGGGGGCATGGGAGCGCAAGGCGGCTGGGCCACATATCGCCGTGCTGAGCGCGGTCGACCTGGCGGTGCTGTGTATGCAGCCCACGAAGAATGAGCTCAATCGTGCGGCCTCGGTCCTGGGCGCGATTCAGCAGCTGGAGGCCACAGGTGCGCGGGCACCGCAGCTGGTCATTCTGCTGACGATGGTCGACCGCAGCGCGGCCTCTGCGGACGATATCGACGAGATCCTGTCGGAGGCCGGTTACACCGTGCTGCGCTCGCGCTTCCACCAGTCCAACGGTCGGGATGGGTTCGCCCAGTCCTTCGGTGAGCCGATCAAGGTTGTGGAGGGCTCGGAGATGGACACGATGGCCCGCGAGATCCTGGACGTGGTGTCCCGGTGAGCAAGGCATCGGACAAGGCCAAGAAGGCTTTTGGGGCAACGCTCGTCTCTGGTCTGCAGAGCCGGGGCGGTGGGGCTCAACTGCCTGCCCAGGCCGCCGCGAGCAAGGCCGTGGACATCTCACCGGAGGCACGGCTCGCGGAGCTGGAGAGCCGCATCGAGTCCTCGGTGGCGCAGTACCAGCACAACCTTCGGCAGCTGCAGGTCCGCCACCGTCAGGAACTGGGCCTCTTGCTGGAGGAGATCCGCAACGGGGAGCTGTTCACCCTCGCTGGCTATAAGCGGTTCGGTCACTACATCAAGGGCCGATGGGGCTGGGACCGGTCGTACGCATACCGGTTGATGGACCTGGCCCTGGTCCGGCGGGCGCTCGCTCCACTGGGGCCGGCCGTGGTCGACGCCCTGCCGGAGGGGCAGGCCCGGCCGCTGGCGACAGTGGTCCGCTACAACGGTGACGAGGCGGCCCAGGGGCTGTTGTTGCGCTCCCGGGAGGCTGCAGAGGAGTCCGGGAAGCGGCTCACTGCAGCGCTGATCCAGGGGCGTCGTGATGCTGAAGGACTCGGCGTCCGCCCCTCGGAACTGTCGCCAATTGGCGACAGTTCCGACGAGGACGAGGTGGTCGACGCGGAGCTGGTCGACGACGACGCGGCGGAGCTGGTCAATGGGGAAATCCGGGCTGCAGCTGCGGCGGCCGAGAAGGCAGTGCGCCTGTTGGACGAGGCGCTGCAGCGGGACACGGCTCCGTACGACCTGGGGGAAGCTGCCAAGGATCTGAGCCGGGTCCGCTCGGCTGCGGTGAAGCTGCAGCGGCGCGCGGACGTCGTGCCTGGCCGGGCCGACGCGTAGCTGCGAGCACAGCGAAGGGCCCCCGCCACTGGCGGGGGCCCTTCGGTATGTGCGGCGCGGTCAGTTCAGCTCTGCCTGCTGCGCTGCCTTCAACAGAGCCTTGACGTCGAGCTCCTGGCCCGGCTCCAGGACGCGCTGCTGGCGCGCCTGCGAGGCGGCCACAATCGCCTCGACCTTCGCCTCCTCCGTCCTGTGCTTCCACTGCTCGATGGCCACCCGGGCGCTCGCCTCGGTGACGGCGAGCCGCCAGGCGTTCGCCCCGCGGGTCTCCTCCATCACCCGCTCGTGCTGCTGCTCGCGCGCCTCGCAGCGGTCGGACCGCCACATGGGCGCGCACACCGCGTACACCCCGGCCGTGGCGGCGGCCCACAGCAGCGCAGCCAGCTGCCAGTTCGGCGTCCAGGCAGACACCCCGGCGACCGCGAGCACCGCGCCCGCGGCGAACGAGATGCGCATGGTGTCGTTGTCGCCGTGCTGCTTGGCGGCGGCTACGCACCCGGCGCTGCCCGCGAGCGCGGCCAGCGCACCCGTGATCCACAGCGGCATGGTGGAGCCGTCCGGGATCTCTTCGTTCCACGACCACGCCATCGCGGACACGGCGGTGGTCGCGATACCCGGCGCGAAACGGCCGAAGTTGTCCCACAGCCAGCGGGCGGCGGACCGCGTCGCCAGCGGCGGGGCGGGCCGGAACGTGTCCGGCACCTGCGGCCGGTGGGCCTGCTCGATCAGGTAGAGCGCCGGATCGAACGGCGCGGGGCTCTTGTCGGTCACAGCGCTATCTCCTGTCCTTCTCGGTCTCGGTCGATTTCCTGTTGCTGGGCCGCTTGCTGGCCCTGGTCGCGGCGCTGGCGCTCCGCCTCCTCCCGCTCCCGGTTGTTGGGTCCGTCCTTGCCCCAGACGGTCACCTCCCCGGGCTTCCAGCCGCTCTCGGGCTCGGCTATGGATGCCACTTCCGTGTCGCGGTACATCACCGTGCCGTCCAAACGGACCTCGAATCCGGGGTCGCCCTTGGCGTGCTTCAGGTCGTCGCGCACCACGCGGCTGCCGTCGATCGAGATGCCGTAGCGGTCCAGGGAGACCTCGTGGCCGTGGCGCTCGACGGTCACCTTCGACCGCCCGCTGTCGAATGCCTCGCGGTCGAACTGCCAGGGGTTGAATTCCTCTTCCTTGCTCACCGGGCCACCTCCTGGTCCGCCAGTTCGGCCAGCACACGGGCGTGGCACGGGTCGCCTTCGGCACACCAGCAACCGAGCCGCCGGCCGCGCAGCTTCGGCACCTCGCGGGCGACTAGCTGCGGGCGCTCGCCCAGCCAGGCCCGGTACTTCTCGACCACCTGGGCGGCGTCGCCGTGGCGGCCGACTTTGAAGGGGTTGGCGAGCGGGTGGCCGTGCAGCTTCCACCCGCCCTGGTACATGGGGCGGCCGACGTACAGCACGTCCGCGAGCGCGGGGTCGTCCTGGTGCGCGTGGAGGTCCACCACCGTGGTGGCGGCCACGGGGGAACTGTCGCCAATTGGCGACAGCTGCTCGGCCTCCGCCGGGGCCGGGCCCGCCGTGATGGCGGGCTCCGGCTCGGTGGCGAACATGGCCAGCTGGTAGCCGCCGTTCATCTCCTGCGGGTCCTTGCGGGACGCCATTACAGGACCTCCAGCAGACGGGAGGCGATCCACTGCGCGACGTTTGCAGGAACGGCGTTCCCGGCCTGCTTGGTCTGCTCGCCTCCGTGGCCCAGCACCGTGTAGTCGTCAGTGAAGCGCTGGGCACGCAGGTGCTCGCGGGCGCTCAGCATCCGGAAGTAGCAGTCCTCCAGCTCGATCTCCGCAGGGACCGTGTCCGCTCCCAGCACCACGCCCGCCGACTCTCGCGTCGCAACGGTGTGCAGCGGCGTGGCGGTCGTGGTCGGCCCGCCCTTGCGGTACGGGATCACCAGACCGTGGTGGTTGCCCCCGGCGGTGATCGCGGCGAGCGGGTCGTTGATCCCCCGGGTGGTGCTGCCTCCGCCGCGGTGTTCGGTGATGAACGGGCCCGGCAGCAGCAGGGCCTCGCTCTCGGTCGTGGTGCGGGTCCGCATCGGCACGGTGACGGCTGCCGTGTCGCGGTTCCATGAGCCTCCGGTGGGGACCAGCATCGGCGGGATGGCGATCCCGTCGCCGATCCTCACCGTGCGGGTGGGCAGTGGAGCAGCGAGTGCCGGGAAGGCGCGGCCGTCGCCCTGGTCGGCGTGGTTGACCGTGACCACGGACGGCACGCGGTGCTTCTCCAGACCGAGCCGGATCTTGCGCAGGGTCGCGGCGGCCAGCGGGCGCATACCGCGTGCGGGCCGGTCGCCGATCCGGATACCGGCATCGGACCAGTTGATCGCGGTGGCGGCGGGGCGTACGTAGGGCTCCACGATCTGGTGGCGGCATCGAGTGTGCGGGCACCTAAAGTCGTACTGCTGCCGGTACTTGCCGATCGTCCGGCCGTTGCGCCATGCCTGAACCGCGCGCACGTCTTCGCCGCACCCCGAGCACCAGGCCAGCGGACGGACGCTCAGGTCCGGCGCGCGCATCTCCCGGCGGGTGAAGACAACGAAGATCCGGTCCCGCCACTGGGGGGCGTGGGGGTTGTCGTCTCCACCAATGTGGGCGGCGGTGACGGACACGATCTGGTGCCGGAAGCCCAGGATCTCCATGCCGTGCAACCACCACGAGAACAGCGGCCAGGCGGTCGCGAAGCGGGGGACGTTCTCGCAGACGACCGCGTCAAAGTTGTGGACCTCGGCGGCGCGCAGGATGTCGTACGCGGTGGCCCGGGTCCGCTCCCAGGCTGCGTCCTGGATCGGGCCCTCTTCGAGCAGGTCGAGCTGACCGGCGGTGGGCGCCGCCTTGGGCCGCTTGACCCCGTCGGCGGGGCTGCCTTCGGTGCAGATCGGGGAGCCGACCAGCACGCGGGCCTTAGGCAGGCGCCGCATGTCGTAGTGGTCCAGATCGACGCAGAGGTGTTCAGCCTCGGGGAAGTTGGCTGCGTGGGTCTCGACTGCCCGGTTCCAGTGGTTGGCCCCCAGCACGACATCGAACCCGGCGCGGCGGAACCCGTCGCTGTCCCCGCCAGCTCCGCAGAAGAGGTGAATGGAGGTCGGGCGGGAGGTGGCAGAACGGCGCGTCATCGGGACGTCTCCTCTCCCAGCAGTCGTGCGGCGGTGGCCTCGTCCAGCTGCTCGCGGACCTTGGCGAGCAGGTCAGCGGGCGGCACCCATAGGCCCTGAGCGCCCGTCCAGGGCACCGAGAGGGGGAGGACGGTCACCTCGTCCAGGACGTGGTGGAACTGGCCGCTGGCGGACCAGGGGGTGCACTCCCCGTCGTCCTCGTGGCAGTCGACGATCCGGGCGACCGCGAGCACGGCACCGAGGTCCAGCTGCAGCCCGCGCACCACGGCGGCCACCATGGGGCCGTGGCGCCGGTCCAAGGTCTTGCTGGAGTGGATGAGGACCGGCCCGCGGTACGACGTAGGCCAAGTCCGGTTCTCGATCCGCTTGTCGGCGTAGGCGATGGCGGCCGCCCACGGCTGGCGGATGGTCAGGGCCCTCGTCATACGACCAGCCCCACCACGGCCCGGCCCATCGCCCACAGCACCAGGGCGGTGACCACGGCGACGGCAACGAGCGGCTTGGAGGCACGGAGCAGTGCCCTGAGCCCCACCGACAGCAGCAGCGCCGCGAGCGCTGCGGTAAGCCCGTAGGCGGTGAGGGCGGTCACCAAGGTTGCGATCAGGGTCCGGCCGATCTCCAGGGAGGTCAGCGCGACCAGGGCGGAGAAGAGCAGCCCAGCGAAGGCGATCAGGCGCTCGCGGAAGGCGATCACTGTCACGCACCTCCCTGCGAGGCCACGACCACGAAGGTGCCGGTGGTCAGGTCGTAGTGGACGTGTGCGGTCGGGTAGTCGGCGGCGCGGTACTCCCCGGCCAGCCACTCCGCGCGGCTGTCGGCGCGCAGTTCGCTGTCGGAGATCCGCTCCAGGACGACGGTGTTGGTGCAATGCGACATGGGTGTGCCTCTCCATCAAGGCGCGAAGTGGAGGGCGGGGCAGCCCGCCGGAATCACTGGGGCTGGCCCTGCCGGGCAAGCTCTGCGAGACGTTCGGCCGCTTCTTGCGCGCGCCGAAGGTCTTCGGCGGCCTGGCGGCGGGCCTCTTCGAGGGCCTGCGCTTCGGGGCTCACGACGCGGCCGCCAGCTGGCAGCTGCAACTGACGGTGGTCAGCTGCGCGTCCCGGCGGACGACGGTCTGGAAGTCGTCGCAGTCGGGGCAGGTGCCGGTGAAGGCCGGACCCTTCTTGCCGACCAGCGCGAGCTGGCGCGACGCGGGGACCGGGATGGAGAAGCCGGAGGTACGGCTGACAGACTGTTGCACGGAGATCCCTCTCTTCACGGATTAGGGGTGTCCCAGCTCGGAAGGCGTTGGCGCGCCGTTCCGGGCGGAGAGGGTCGGGGCTGGAACCCCGGCCCTCTCGCTATTCCATTAACCTCCCCTCAAGCTAGCTTGTCAACAATATGGAATGCTGACTTCCTAGCTAATCTGGTGTACGGTCCTAATCGAGCGTCAGAAGGGAGGCGATCTAAGGTGCTCCAGACACTGGAACCACCCACGAGGAGAGGCCACGTGCCCGAACAGCGGGACCAGGCGGCCGGCGAGGCAGACGAGGAGCGCGTGCTGATCTCGGGTCGCGTGCGGGCGTCGGTTCGCAAGCGGCTGCGCATGTACGCCGCGGCGAACGACGAGAACTTGCAAGACCTGCTAGACCGCGCAATCGACGAATACCTGAAGAAGCGGGGCGGCTGAGCCGCGCAAAAAGAGTGAGCCCCGGCGGTGAGGCAACACCACCGAGGCTCAGACGCTGAAGATTTGGAGACCTGCATGCGTCACCACCAGGGTACGGCTGCTGATCCCCACGGGGCAGCGCCCACCCCCGAAGCGAAGAGGGAGATTCCGAAGCTCACCCGCGTTCACAAGATCCTGATCGGGCTGGTTACGGCTGGCGCGGTCGTCATCGCGGCTATCGGCTTCGCAGGCTCGTACGACGCGGTCCGCAAACTCGCTGTGGAGCAGGGTTTCGGCAACTTCTCCCTCGTCTTCCCCATCGGCATTGACGCGGGAATCGTGGTCCTGCTCGCGCTGGACCTCCTGCTGACCTGGATCCGCATCCCGTTCCCGCTGCTGCGGCAGACCGCTTGGCTGCTGACCACCGCGACGATCGCATTCAACGGCGCGGCGGCATGGCCCAACCCGCTCGGCGTCGGCATGCACGCGGTCATCCCGGTGCTGTTCGTCGTCTCCGTGGAAGCGGCCCGGCACGCGGTCGGCCGGATCGCGGACATCACCGCCGACAAGCACATGGAAGGCGTACGCCTCACCCGCTGGCTGCTCTCCCCGGTGCCCACCTTCAAGCTGTGGCGCCGGATGAAGCTGTGGGAGCTCCGCAGCTACGAGCAGACCATCAAGCTGGAGCAGGATCGTCTCGTCTACCAGGCCCGTCTCCAGTCCCGCTTCGGGCGCGGGTGGCGGCGCAAGGCGCCGGTGGAGGCGCTGATGCCGCTGCGGCTCGCCAAGTACGGTGTCCCGCTCGCGGAGACGGGGCCGGCGGGACTCGCGGCCGCCGGGATCGAGGTTCCTCAACTGGAGCGCGTGGACGTCCGCCCGGAACTGACCACGGTGCCGCACCAGATGGTCCGCGAGGACGTCCTGCCCCATCATCACCGCCATGGCAACAGGCAGGCACAGCAGCGGGAGCCTGAGCCGAGTCTCGAGCAGGGCGAGTACGAGGCCTTCGAGGCGTACGCCCGCGAGCAGGGGGAGTTCCCTACCCCCGAGCAGCTGGCGGAGCTGGCGCAGGTCCCGGTGGCAGCGCGCAGGGACGGGCGGCCGCCGATGGTGCAGGCGCGCGTCGGCTGGTTCGAGAAGGACCTCGTGCCGGACGCGGACGAGGCGGAGCTGTCGCCAATTGGCGACAGTCCCGAGCCGCTCGACAACGTCGGGCCGCTGCCCGAGCCGGGGCCTGGGCCGGAAGCGGAGGGAGTCGAGCTGACGGGGGTGGACCTGCTGGAGCACCGCTACCTGCAGCTGTCCCCGGAAGAGCGCGGACGGTCCGCAAGCGCAATCGCGCGGCTTTTGTACGAGGGATCGGGCTTCACGGTGGACACGGCCCGCAAGTACCTGCGGCCGATCATCGACAAGCACAGCTGACCCAACACGGCACCGTATGGGCGGACTTCATCCGCCCGCACCGGAACGAGCGGCACGTTAAAGGAGTCCCGACTGTCAGAGGCGGGACGTACGGTGACCAAGGGTCACCGGTTCTCATCCGTAAAGAGGCGCCCCCGGACAGGCGCTTGCACCGCCGGACCGGGGACTTCGCGACCAGAGGGAGACACCTCGTGTCACGCAAGGAAGAGAGTACGACCAGCCAGAACAGCCCCCCGACCACGGGTCTGGAACCGCGCTGGATGCGGCGCGCCATGGGCTGCCACTACGGCGGCATCACCGCCACCAAGCCCCGCAAGAGCGTTGCCGTGTCCGCGCTCGGCCTGCCTGTGATGGCGGCCGCCGGAGGGACAGAGGGCGGCGTTCCTGACCCGTCCATGGGCAGTCTGCTGGACGTCCTCGGCAACGTCGCCGCGCACTGGCCGATGGGCGGGTACCCGGGATTTGGCCTGACCATCGTGGCCAGTGCGGGCCTGGGCTACTACCACCTGAAGCAGAAATGGGCGGGCACCGGGCCGACCAGCACCCCCAAGGCATCGCGCGAGATCGGGTTCGCTAACACCAACGAACTTCGCGCACTGTCCGGGGCCACCCTGCGCAAGCGCGCAGCCGTCCTGCGTCCCTCCCTCGCAGACGTCAAGCGTCGGGAGATCAGCCCCCACGCCCTGGGGCTGTACCTGGGCACGGACCTGATACACAAGCGCGGGCTGTTCATGTCCTGCGAGGACACCGTGCTGATCATCGCCCCGCCCCGGTCCGGCAAGTCAGCGCAGCTCGGTAACGCGGTCATCGACGCAGCCGGATTCTGCGTGGTCACCTCGACCCGCGGTGACCTGTACGAGCACACCCACAACAAGCGCCGCGAGGAGAACCGGCCAGTCTGGGTGTTCAACAGCGACGTGGCCGGCGTCGCCAACTCGATGCGCTGGAACCTGGTGGAGGGCTGCCAGGATCCCGAAACCGCCGTACGGCGGGCGGGGTTCATCCTGGCCGCGTCCGCGTCCGGTGGCGACATGGAGAACGCGACCTTCTGGAACTCGCACTCCTTCCGGGTGCTGCGCTCGTACCTGATGCTCGCTGCCCTGGAAGGCGGGGACCTGCTGACCGTCCGGGCCTGGGTCAACAACCCGGACGGCAAGGATGGGCGTCGGGCGCTGGAAGATCACGCCGACCGGCTCCCGGAGGGCTGGTTCCAGGACCTCGACCAGCAGTTGAAGTCCCCGGAGAGGACACGAGCCTCCATCTTCCTCACCCTGGTGAAGAGCTTCGAGTTCCTGGCGCTGCCCCAGGTTGCCGAGATCGTGCGGCCGCGGCCGGGAGAACAGCGTTTCGACGTCGTCGACTTCATCCGGTCGCGCGGCACCCTGTACCTGATGGGCCGGGACCGCCCGTACGGGAGCATCGCCCCGCTGTTCAACTGCCTGGTCGGAGAGATCCACGCGGTGGCGTCGCTGATGGCCGACAACAACGGCGGCCGCCTCGACCCATACGGACGGTTCGTCCTGGACGAGGCGGCGATCATCTGCCCGCTGCCGCTGCACCAGTGGACGGCCGACTCCGGCGGCCGGAACCTGCAGCTGCTGATCTCGGTGCAGTCGATCAGCCAGCTGAAGGAGCGATGGGGTCAGTGGGGCGCTCAGACCATTTGGACCAACTCCTCCAAGATGGTGCTGGGCGGCCTGTCCGTCGCCCAGGACCTGGACGAGCTGTCGATGCTGTGCGGTGAGCGAGACGAGGAAGTCGCCTCCAACTCGACGACCGCGGACGGGGAGAAGGAGAGCAGGAACCTCTCGGTACGGCGGGTGCGTGTCATGCCGCCGGACCAGATCCGGGGCATGAAGGAGGGCACCGGGCTGTTCTTTCATCGCGCGCTCCCGCCGGTCCGGTACGCCTTCACCGCGGTGTGGGACCGCAAGGACATCAAGCAGCTGAAGAAGGCCGAGGCCAAGCAAGCGAAAGCGCACAAGCGGGCTGCGAAGACCAAGGGCTTCGATGCCGACGCGTGGCATGGGGTCGACTTCCCTGCGCAGGGGCTCGATGCACCGCCGATGCCGAGCACCGCGCCCGTGGTGGCCGAGCAGCCCGGGCACGGCATCCCCGCGCAGCCGCCGGCGGCTGAAGACCGGAGGTGGACGGCATGAGCGAGGCCAGCCGCAACGGTACGGAGCCGCCGAAAGACATCGCCGCGATGTTCAAGCGGACGCGGGACCTCAGCGACCGCATCGGCGCGCTGGAAGAGCAGAAGCTGGGCGACCGCCTGGCAGAGCTCGCGCTCGTGGTCCAGAAGCTGGCGGACAAGCCCGAGAGTCAGTCCGGCGGGGTCTGGAACTGGTCCGGGATGACCCCGGGCCAGCAGGCCAGCGCGTGGGAGTACCTGCTGGCGTGGATGGAGACGATCCTCAAGGGCCGTTTCCCCTCCTCCTATGAGGAGATGCTGCGGGCGGGGTGCTGGCACGAACACCCGGATGTCGTGGAGGAACTGACGAGCCTGTGCACCACTTGGCTGTGGTCGTACCAGGACAAGGAGGCCGGTCCGCTGCGGACTGCGGAGTGGCTCGACCGCTGGCTGCCCGCCTGCGTCCGGCACGTGAAGCTCATTCTGGAGAACTGCTCCCCACAGCACACGCCACCGCTCCAGCGTCATGACCGGGCCATGACGCAGGTAGAGGCACTGCAGCAGCGCATCGCGGCGCTGAAGGCGCAAGCGGCCCAACCCGGCGGCTGACCCTGGCAGACGAAAGAGGCCCGGACCATCTGGTCCGGGCCTCTTCGCGACCGTATGCCCGTCAGCCGGCGGGAACAGGGCGCTTCTTGTGCGGGCTCATCGCCCACTCCAGGCCGTGCAGCACGCCCGCGCCGTAATCTTCGTCCACGTCGAGCCAGGCGTTCCGCTCAATGCAGTCCAGCGCGCGCGATCGTTCCCTGCCAACAACGCGCCCCACGAAGGGGTATTCGTGCCATTCCTGGCTGATCGGGCTGGCCTGGCGCTCTCCGAGCAGCCAGCACATCGCGGTCCAGACGCCTTCGGCGACCGCGGCCTCTTTGCGGAAGTTCGCGTACACGTTCAGGCGCGCGTCCGCGCTGGCGTTGCGCTGGGCGAGGGCGTCATCGCGCAGCTGCTCCAGCTCCTCGAGCGGGCGCCGTACAGCGGCCGGGAGTCCGGGCAGCGGTTCCGGCTTCGGCGGGACGGGGCTCGGTCCGTTCTCGTGGCCAGGCCACTGGGGTGTGGCACCGGGCAGGATCTTCGGGTGCTCGGGGGTACCGAGGATCTCGCTCACTGAATGCCGCGGCGGATGCGTGGGTGGAGGCGGCCCCTGGCGCTCGTTCCACTCGCTGCTGCTGGCCATGGTGATGACGGTAGCTGCGGGCACTGACATGGGGCCAGAGCGTCATGGCCGGCGGGCCTCCCGCGTACGTCGCTTCGAGAGTGGGGTGCTCCCTCCTCGGTCGGGCAGGCGCAGCCCTACCGCGGTCGTCGTCGGGCTGCCAGGCTCGCGCTCGCGCGACCGCCGTAGGCGGCTTGGCCTGGTTGCTCGGCGTCGGCTGTGGTTGCCTCCAGGGGCCCGTCCGGGGAGGGAGTGCACCACGACCTCGCCCCCAGCTCCCCACCCACTCACGGCAAGATCTCCGAGAAGTGCCGCCCCCTCCGAGAGAGGGCCGGGGTGTGGGGCGGAGCCCCGCATGTCTGTGACTTGATGCCCGTGCGCTGTCGCCAATTGGCGACAGCGCACGGGGAAGCGGAAGGGGCGGGCTGTCTGTTCGACACCCGCCCCTGGATTGGCCGATCACATCTCGACTTCGTGCCCCTGCTGCACTTCGATGTCGATTTCCTGGCCCTGCTGCACCTGCGGTTCGTCGCGGCGCTGCCGCTCGGCTTCCTCCGTCGCACGCTGCAGCTCGCGCTCGGCCACGCGCTCGCTGGCACGTTCGGCGGTCCTGACCGCGTCGGTCAGCTCCTCGCCTGTCAGGGTGCGCTCCTCGTGTGCCCGCGCGTGCGGCTGCTGCAGCCGCTCGGGTTCCCGCTGCTGCTGCTCCCGTTCCAATTCCGGTTCCTGCTCGCCCTGCTGCAGTTCCAGGTCGTCGGTTTCCGGCGTGCGCAGTTCCAGCTGCTGGCGCGCTTCCTGTGCCTGCTCGCGCGTCTGCTCGGTCTCCTGGTGCCACGCCTCCCGGGCGCTGTGCACGGTTTCCAGCTGCTCGACCTGCTCGCTCAGCGACGTGGACAGAGCGTCGTACTCCTCCACGGTCTGGAACAGTTCCTGCTGCTGCTCCGGGTCGTCGGCCTCCATCGCGTCGATCCGCTTCTGCAGTGCATCGCGCTCGGCGATGGCGAGGGACTCGCTCGTCTCGCGCAGCTGGCCGGCGACGTGCGGCGGCGCCCACTCGGTCTCGCGGTCGTACTGCTCGACCATCCCCCGCAGTGTCGCGTCCGACGCTCCGACCAGTTCCATCCGCTCCTCGGGCTCGCCAAGCGCCCGGTACGCCCGGTCCCAGTCCATACGGACGTCGACCGCACCCCGGCCGGGCCGCTGCCCGATCGCGTCCCGCTCGGACTCGTACTCGTGCGCCTCGCGGTACGCAGCGACCGTTCCGGCCCGCTCGATCCAGTCCTCCCGCCGAAGCGGGTCCTCCGGAACGGATCCGAAAGCCCGCTCCGCCCACTGCGGTAGCTGCTCCGACTCGGCCAGCTGACGGCCAAGGTCCAGCCGTCGATCCTCCGCTAGCTCCGCGACCCCGCGCGCGTACTCGCCTTCCGGGCCCTCGATTCCAGCGGTCCGGGTCCGCCAGTCGGCGCGCTCTTCGGCAGCCGCCCGACGCTCATCCGCGAGCGCGACCCGCTCCTGCGGCTCCTGGTCACCGTGCAGGACCCCGGCCTGCATCTGCAGCTGCAGCGCCTGCTCCGCGGCGGCCAGGAGGTCCTCCTGCTCACCGCCGACCAGCTGAGCCTCGCCCATGGCCGCGGTAACAGTCCGCTCCTGCTCCTCAACCGCCTCGCGTACGCGCTGCTCATCCGCCCGGACCTGGCGCCGGTCCGCGTCCTCGATCGCCTGCTCCGCGCGCCAGTGCAGCACCTTCGCCAAGTCCTTGGCGTCGTCCAGCCCGCGCTCGGTGATGTCGCGCATCATCTCTACGGCGTCGTGGCCAGCGGCCTCGGCGCTGCGGCCCAGCCGGATGAGCGACCCGTACGCCTCGCTGTCGCGGACCTTCGAGAAGCGGTCCCCCAGCTTCTCGTACAGCACGCGCCCGAACCGCTTCTCCGCGTCGCGGTTCTGCAGGTCCTCCATCTCGTACGAGTGCTTGGCGAGCGAGGTGGACCATTCCAACTCGTCTTCCAGCACCTGGGTGGCGGACTCCTCCACGCTGGAATTGTCGAGCGTCTGGGTCAGCACCGCGAGCTTGTCGGGGCGCTGCTCCTGCGGCATGCCCGCCGTATCGGTGGCGACGTAGGCAGTGTTGGAATCGCGGCCGCGCGTCATCGCGACGTACAGCGATTCCCGCGTTCCAGCTCCTTCAACCAGGGTGTGGCAGGTGTCGACTGTGCGACCCTGCGCGGCGTGCACGGTGCCCGCGTACGCGAGGTCTACGTGGTCCTGAACGTACGAGGGCGGGAGCTGGAGCGTGTCTCCGTCGTCGTAAGCGACGGTCACCGACCCGTCGTCCTCGGTGGTCAGCACGCGCACGACGTCGCGGTTCGTCGCGAAGCGCTCACCGGAGGCGGTGGTGAGGCGGCGGTCGTTGTCCCGCAGCTGGATCATGTCGCCCACGCCAACCGTCAGACCACGGTTCTGCCCCAGTTCGACGCCCTCGTCCTGGACGACTCCGAGCCGCACAAGGTCGGCGCGGGCACGGGCCGCGAGCTCGTCCGACTGCTCGTTCGTCGGGGCGATGAGCAGGGAGGTCCGGCCCTTCATGTGGTCGGCCAGCCACGACTGGTAGGCGGCTTCCACCATCTCCTGGCGGGTGCCGCCGCGCAGCCGCCCGCGGTCCTCGTACGCGGCCAGGGCCTGGCGGTTGCCCTTGCGCAGTTCCAGCGACGCGTCCCGTTCCCACTCCCTGGAAAAGCGCATCACCTCGTCCAGCCTGTGCACGTTGGGCAGCTGGTCGGACAGCTGGGCGAACATGCCGCCGGAGCCCACTGCGGAAAGCTGGGCTCCATCACCCACGTACATAACCTTGGCTCCGGCGCGGTCCGCGTGGCGGCGGATCTCGTCGAGCTGGCCGGTCTCCGCCATGGACGCCTCGTCCACCATCACCAGCTGGCCCGGCTGCAGCTGGTGGGCTGCTCGGTCCTGGTCGGACACGGTGCTGCCCGCCTCGATGCGGCGGTTCGTGTCCAGGAACTTGGCGATGTTCGCGGCGGTCTCGACGCCCTCGTCGGACAGCACGCGGGCGGCGCGCTGGCTGACTGTCAGGCCGATGACCGGGCCGACTTCCTGCGTCCATACGTCGTGAATCGCGCCTGCCAGGCGGCTCTTTCCCGTTCCAGCGGCGGCGGCGACGACTTCCATGCGGCGCCCCGAGCCGAGGATGCTGCGGAACGCGGCCTCCTGGCCCTCGTTGAGCCCCACGCCGGCGGCGGCATGCTCGATCGCCTCGCGGCTCACGACCGGTGCCCCGAGCTCGGTGGCCTTGGCGATGATGCGGCCCTCGCGCTCCAGGTGAGCCTCGGTGGCGTAACGGCGGGCCCCGTGGCGGGCGTAGACCGAGAGACCGTCTTCGCGCTGCAGCTCCTGCGGGAGCGGCACCAAGTTGGGCGCGGTCAGCCGGATGACTCCTGCGTCCGCGCCCGGCTGCAGCGCAGCGTCGGCCAACTCGTTGACGAGGGCCGTCACCTGGTGGCGTTCCAACCCGCCCAGGCAGTCCGGCAGTCCCTTGGAAATCTGCACCACGAGATCCGCGCGACGCCATGCGGCCTTCTCGTCCTGGACGGTCTCGACCGCGCGCCGGACGACGTCCTCCGGGTCGAATTCCAACCCTGATTCCAAATCGACTTGGCGATGTTCCAACTGCGCAGTCTCGCGTTCCAACTGCGCAGAGACGCGTTCCACCTGAGCGGGAATCCCGGCCAGTGACTCGCGGGTGTCGGCCACCATGTCGGCCTCCCATCGGCGCAGCAGCTCCTCGCGCGGGACGGCCTCGGTCTTGTTCTTCCGCTCGTTCAGGTTCGCCCACTGGGCCATGCGCGCCAGCTCGTGCGCACCCGGCTCACGGCCGTTGCGCTCCTCCCACGCGGCCGCCAGATCAGCGGTCTTCGCCGTGATCGCCTTGCGGCGGGAGCTGTATTTGTCGCGCACCTCCTGGCTCACGCCGACAATCTCGCGGGCCATCCCGTCCGGGCGTGTGGCCACCCGCACGCCAAGCTTCCGGTACAGGGCCTCATCTGCCATCTTCTCCGCGAGGTGCCCGGCCGCTTTGGTGTGCCGGTAGATCTCCTGTCCGTCGATCGTCAGCCACTTGGAACGGGTCTCACCGGTCACCGGGTCGGTGGACTCGGCCTCAACCCGATTCCAGATCGCATTGTGGACGTGCAGCTGCGGGTCGTTGTCACGGCTCGTGTGCTGCCGGAATGAGGCGATCGTCCAGCGGTGCGCGTCGACCTGGCGGCCCGTCGGAGCCCCGTCGGCGTCCTTCGCGCCGTGACGGCCGTCGCGGGCATACCCGGCCTCTTCCTGCAGGAATTCCAGCCCGCCCTGGACGCCTTCCATCCACGCGTCCCAGACCGCATCGGCTTTCGCCGCGGCGGCCTGGGCGCCTTCCAGATCCCCGGCCTCGCGCAGCCGCGCGGCCTCGACCTGGTAGCCGGCGTGCAGGAGGCTGTACGACTTCGGCGCGGAGAACGTGACGTCGTAGTACGAGCGCGAGGCGGGCGCGTTCTGGCGGACCTTCAGCTCCGCCTCGCGGCGCTGTTCCGGCGTCGAATCCGGGCCCAGCTTCTCCAGGGCGGCCTGCACCTTCTCCTCCGTGGACTTCGTGTAGTCCATCGGCTTCCGGCCCACTCGCGCGGCGTCGTAGATGGCCGCAACTTCCGCCCGGTACTCGTCCGTTCCCGGCTCTGCATTGATTGCGGAGAGTGACGCGCGCACGGCCGCATGCAGACGCGGGTCCGTGAACTTCGAGTACATGTCGCTCATGAGGTCGTGGTCGACTTCACCGGTCAGACCAAGATCATTAGCACCGTCTCCGAGCCACATCCCGGCCGGTTCACCAGCCTGCTCAATGGCCTTCAGGTAGTAGTGCTCCCCGCCCTGCCCCACCTGATTGATCAGGTATCCCGGGTCTGAGCCCGGAGCGACAGTGGCGGTCATGGTGATCACGGTACGGGCCATCGGATGGTAATGCAAGGGTGTGTTAAAGAAGGTAAGGCATGTGGTTTTCAAGTGACAGAAGCTCAGGGGGTCTAGGACAGAGGGCAGTTCGGAGAGTCAGAAGATCGTGATGCAACAAGCTAGGTTCGGCCTGTATGTGTTCGGTGGTCAAGTCGCGTCCCATACCTGCTGATCCTCCTCGGGCGCGCGCACTGGCGCGAGCGGAAGCGGGCCCACTAGGCCCCGAACTCCTAGCGCAGACACCGGGGAACAAGTAACCCGCCGGTAGCTCCTGGGAGATCCGCAGGCGCCGTTCCCCGGCCCCCTGCGCTCTCGTTGAGCCGAGCGGGTGAACGCCCGTGAGGTCCGACGGCGAGGGGGCTGGTGTGCGGCAGGAGTGGTCACCAGAGGACGTGGTGGCGTGCTGGACCCTGGTGGATGGTGACTGGGAGCTGGTCGCGAACAAGTCGGGGCCGACCCGCCTGGGGTTCTGCCTCATGCTCAAGTTCTTCGAGATCGAGGCCCGGTTCCCGGAGTTCGTCGAGGAGTTTCCGCAGCCCGCGGTGGAGTACGTCGCCGGGCTGGTGAAGGTCCCGGCGGCCGAGCTTGCGAAGTACGACCTGGCGGGCGCGAAGCGGCACCGCAGGCAGATCCGCGAGGCGCTCGGGTTCAGGCCGGCGACGCTCACGGACGAGGAGGCACTCACCAGGTGGCTGGCCGCGGAGGTGTGCCCGGTCGAGCTGGTGGAGGACCGGCAGCGCGATGCCCTGCTGGTCGAGTACCGGGCGCGGAAGATCGAGCCGCCGGGCCGGACCCGTGTCGAGAAGATCCTGGTCGCGGCCCGGGGCCGGTGGGAGGCGACGTTCTGCGCCCGCGTCATCGAGCGCCTGGGCGAGACGGGCACCGCCCGGCTGCTATCCCTGGTGGCCGAGGACAACGAAGCGGGTACCGCCCTGCTGGCCGCGCTCAAGCGCGACCCGGGCGCCGTCGGCCTGGACTCCCTGCTCACCGAGATCACGAAGCTCAACGACGTCCGCAAGCTCGGGCTGCCCGACGGGTTGTTCGCGGACTGCTCGGAGAAGCTGGTGGCCGCCTGGCGGGCGCGGGCGATCAAGATGTACCCCTCGGACTTCCGCGACACGGCGGAGGGCGTGCGGATCACGCTGCTCGCGACGCTGTGCTGGTCGCGGCAGGCGGAGATCACCGACACCCTGGTCGAGCTGCTGGTCGCCCTAGTCCACAAGATCAATGCCCGCGCCGAGCGCCGGGTGGAGAAGCAGCTCACCGCCGAGCTGAAGAAGGTCCGAGGCAAGGAGGGCATCCTCTTCAAGCTGGCGACGGCCGCCGTCGACAAGCCCGACGAGGTCGTACGCAGGGCCCTGTTCCCGGTGGTGGGTGAGAAGACGCTGCGGGAGCTGGTGGCCGAGGCGAAGGCGAACGAGAAGGTGTTCAAGGCCAAGGTCCGCACCACGCTCCGGTCGTCGTACAGCTCGTACTACCGGCAGATGTTGCCGCCGCTGCTGAACACGCTGGGCTTCCGGTGCGACAACACCGCCTACCGGCCGGTGATGGACGCGCTCGCGCTGCTGGCCAAGTACGCCGACGTCGATGGCAAGACCCGCTTCTACGACGCCGGCGACGTGGTGCCGATGGACGGCGTGGTGCGCAAGGACTGGCGCGAGGCGGTCGTCGACGACAGGGGCCGCATCGAGCGCATCCCGTATGAGCTGTGCGTGCTGGTGGCGCTGAGGGACGCGGTCCGCCGCCGCGAGATCTACGTGGAGGGCGCGGCCCGCTGGTGCAATCCGGAGGACGATCTGCCCGGCGACTTCGAGGCCACCCGCGCGGTGCACTACGCCGCGCTCCGCCAGCCGCTGAACCCGCGGGCGTTCGTCGCGGACCTGAAGAAGCGCATGACCGCGGCTCTGGACGGGCTCTCGGCGGCGCTCGCGGACGGCTCGGCGGGCGGGGTGAAGGTCACCACCCGTAAGGGCGAGCCGTGGATCACCGTGCCGAAGCTGGAGCCGCTGGACGAGCCGACCGGTCTCCGGGCCCTCAAGGACGAGGTCGTACGACGGTGGGGCGTCCTGGATCTCCTGGACGTGCTGAAGAACTCCGACTTCCTCACCGGCTTCACCGAGGAGTTCTCCTCGGTCGCCGCGTACGAACGCATCGACCGAGACGTCCTCCAGCGCCGCCTCCTGCTGGCCCTCTTCGCCCTGGGCACCAACATGGGCATCCGGGCGATCGTGGCGACCGGCGAGCACGGCGAGACCGAGGCGGCCCTGCGGCACGTCCGCCGGCACTTCATCACCGTCGACAACCTCCGCGCGGCCGTCACCCGGCTGGTGAACGGCACCTTTGCGGCCCGGGACGCCGACTGGTGGGGGCAGGGCACCGCGTGCGCGTCGGACTCGAAGAAGTTCGGGTCCTGGTCCTCGAACTTCATGACCGAGTACCACGCCCGCTACGGCGGCAACGGCGTGATGATCTACTGGCACGTCGAGCGGAAAAACGTCTGCATCTACTCCCAGCTCAAGTCCTGTTCGTCGTCCGAGGTCGCGGCGATGATCGAGGGCCTGCTGCGGCACTGCACGGACGCCGAGATCGAGTCCCAGTACGTCGACACCCACGGTGCCTCGGTGGTCGGGTTCGCGTTCACTGAGCTGCTGAACTTCCGGCTGCTGCCGCGGCTGAAGAACATCGGCAGCATCCGCCTGTACCGCCCGGACGACGCCCCGCCGGGCTGGCCGGCGCTCGGCGGCTCGCTGACGAGGCCGATCCGCTGGGAGCTGATCGAGCAGCAGTACGACCAGATGGTGAAGTACGCGACCGCGCTCCGCCTCGGCACGGCGGAGGCGGAGCAGGTGCTGCGGCGCTTCACGCGCGGCGGCCCCAAGCACCCCACCTACGCCGCGCTCGAAGAACTCGGCCGCGCCGTGCGCACGGTCTTCGCCTGCGACTACCTCGCCAGCCCCGGCCTACGCCGGGAGATCCACGGGGGCCTCCAGGTCGTGGAGAACTGGAACTCGGCGAACACCGTGCTGCACTACGGCAAGGACGGCGCCCTCACCGGCCCGGACAAGGAGCACGCCGAGACCTCGATGCTCGCCCTGCACCTGCTCCAGTCCAGCCTCGTGCACGTCAACACCCTGCTGGTGCAGCAGGTCCTGGCCGAACCCGCGTGGGCGAAGAAGCTGAGCGACGATGACCGGCGCGGCCTGACCGCGCTGTTCTGGTCGAACGTCAACCCGTACGGCACGTTCCGGCTGGACATGGACAAGCGCCTCGACCTGGGGCTCACGGTGCCCCGCCCCCGTACTCCGGCGGACGCCGCCGACCGATCAACCGCGGAGGTGCGATGACGCACGCCCCGCACTGACCCGGCCTTGGGGAACATCGGTACTGCGGTTATCCCGCGTACCGGCTCGGGCGGCTGAGGCTGTCGCAGATCCCGCCGAACCGGATGGCGGCGCTGGCCCGGTACGCGCTGGGGTCGAAGGCGCCGCTGCTGGAGCGGGCGGCGGAGCCGAAGCGCACGGCGATGCTCACCGCGGTGATGCGGCAATGCTCATCCGGGCCCGCATCCAGCTCGGCGGTCGATCGTCCTGGTCTGGGACAACGTCCGCATCCACCTGACAGCCCTGTTGCGGGAGTTCATCGCCGCGAACGCCGACTGGCTCACGGTCTTCCAGCTGCCCTCGTACGCACCGGACTTGAACCCACAGGAGGGCATCTGGTCGATGGTTAAGCGCGACATCGGCAACCTTGCCGCAGCCGACCTGAGCCAGATCACCAGGGCCGTGAAGCACAGGCTCAAGCAGATCCGGTACCGCCCCGACGTGGTCGACGGCTGCCTCACCGGCACCGGCCTGGTCATGGACGACTGACAAACATTACGGATTCAAGTTCACTGCCCGCCTAGGCAAACGGCGCGCATCGTAGACACCGTAGCCTGCCGCGTCACTGACGATCGGCGATCAGCATTCCCAGTTCCTTAATCGCCGATTCCAAGGGAACTTTCGTCAATTTCTTCGTGACCTTGTTCTCGAAGGCACGCGCCGGTACAAAGATTTCAAAATCGCACCACTCGGACAACCGCGTGCCGAGCTCCACCATGGAGGCGTTTCGCACCGAGATCTGGACCATCGTCTCGCGGCTCAACCCGCGAGGCGCCTTCCCCTTGGTCTTGCGCTCGTATGAGCCATAGCACTCGCAATTGCAGTGTGGGGGGTCGTACACGTAAATGCAGATGCAGGAAGGGTAGCTGAGACAGAAGAACTCGCAGGAACACGACGCACCCGTGTCCACATCCGTTCTCTTTTGCGTCATGGGATATCACTTCCCTAGCTGCAACACGGTTTAATCAGCTGAAAGGGTGAAGGTCTTGGGCGGCGCCAACGCACCCCGAGTTCCCCCCCTCCCCGACCGGCCGGTCTCCGGCCCCCTCCGGGCAATCCTCTCCTGAATACAGGGTGAGGGCGGGATACCGCGCACAGCCGGTGATGCTCCGTCCGCCGCAGGGCGATCAGGTCCCGGTCCACGTCGTCCAGGAAGAAGAACCGCTCCAGCTCGGGCCTCGTCGGCTCCTCGGCGAACGTCCCGTACGCCTCGGCCTGCTCATCACTCAGAAATTCCACCGGCACGAGCCGGACCGTAGCCAGCCCGGGACCAGGCCCGGAGTCGTTTCACCGAACCCCAGCAGCCAAGTGGATCACTGTGCTAGACGGCCATGATCGTTCTCACCGATAACTGCTGTACCGGTGTTCCCCGAGGCCGTGACCGGCCGCTGCGTAGGCGGTCGGTCAGGGGTACCTGCGGTCGCCCGCGATCATCTCCGCGAGCACCAGGTCGCGGGAGACGTCGTCTCCGTCGGCGGGCCACCCGTGGCGCCCGTACGTCAGGAGCCGGGCAAGGGCGTCAACGAGGTGTTCGCGTACGCGCGGGTCCGACCACCCCCACTCCATCGCGTCGGCCAGAAGGTCCACCGGCGGGAACGCGAGCAGGTACCGCAGTGGCCGATCGCCCCACTCGTGGTCGCTGTAGAGGGCGAGCGCGGTGCGCATCGCGGCCACGGTCGCCGGACGCTCGGGACAGTCCCCTCCATCCTCCAACTCCGACTGCTCCGGCCGGTCCGTGACATCCAGGCCGTCGGTGACCGCGCGGTACCCGCGCGGGCCGGTGACGATGCCGTCGCTGCCGTCGCGGGCGTACCAGTCCTCCAGCCGGGCCGCGCTCCGCAGCGCGTCCACAGGTTCGCCCCGGCTGTGCCCCCGCCGGCCGTTTGCCTCCCACGCCGCCTGATGCGGTACCCACTTCTCGTGCGCCGACTGGCGCGTCATCCCGGCCGCTTCTCCGATCTGCTCCCAGGTCGCTCCGCACTCACGGCTGGCGATCACCGCGCGCGCGAGGAGGGTGGGGAGGAACTTGTCGCGGATCGTCAGGACGTCGCGCAGGTAGCACGCCGGATCACTGCGGCGCTCCTCGTACACGGCCGGCACCAAGCCGCGTGCGAGCTCGGCGACGACGCGGGCGGACTCGGCGACGGCCACCACCGCCTCGTCGCGGGGTGACAGCTGGGGCTTCCTGGGCTTCACATCGGTCATGTCTCCGCACTACGCCTGTTTGTCAGGTTCAGCCTGACAAACAGGAAAACCGGCCCTCTGGCAGGTTGGAACTCCGCGGCCGAGGCGGGCGCCCCGCGTTCATCAATCGACCGTTTACCGAACACGCGGCGAGTGGCCGTCCCGTGGCCCGGTTCCTTGCCGGAACTGTTCATCTTCCCGTTCATCAACTGCTAGCGTTCAGACCGCTGTCTGAAGACGTTTGATGAACGGAAGGGCTGCACCGTGGCGCTTATCGGACTGGTCCGCGTCAGCACCGACAAGCAGAAGACCCTGCGCCAGCACGACGCCCTCGATGCGATCTGCCTCAAGGTCTTCGAGGAGAAGGTCAGCGGCAAGCTCGCCGTGGACGAGCGGCCGGGCCTGACCGCCGCCCTGGACTACCTGCGCGACGGCGACATGCTCACAGTCCAGGAGGTCGACCGCTTGGGCCGCAACCTCCTCGAAGGGCTGATCGTCCTCAACGACCTCTTCCAGCGCGGCTTCGCCGTCAAGGTCCTGGAGGGCATCGCCGCCGGCGAGCACACGGAACGCTCCCTCATCCTGGACCTCGCGCTCGCGCTCGCCGAGGACCGGCGGCGCGACATCGTGAAGAAGACGAAGAACGGCCTCGACTCCGCTCGCGCACGCGGCCGTGTCGGCGGCCGCCGCCCCGTCGTGGACGACGACAAGCGCCGCGTGATCCTCGCCCGCCGCGCCGAAGGCCAGTCCATCCGCGAGATCGCCGCCGCCGTCAAGGTGTCCGTCGGCGTCGTGCACAAGACCCTCAACCCCACCCCGTAGCGACCACTTCCTACCAGTGGGTTACTTGTTCCCCGGTGTCTGGGCTAGGACTTCGGGGCCCACTACGGTGGGCGGAGACGACACAGAGCCCCACCCCGAGACGCGCGGGTGGGGCTCGACTGTTACCACGGGTGATTTCGGCGGCGCTCGCGCCGACGTGGCCGGTCGAGCCGGACGGCGACGGATCTAGCGTGGACACGCTATGAACTGCCCCTTCAGAAGAGGCTGTCCTGGTGGTCCCCGGAGGGGTGGCCGGCCGCGACTGCGGCGGCGATGGCGGCCTCTTCCGTGCCGAGCTCGGCGGCCAGGATCGCGTCCCGGACCGCGACCGCCCGGCCCGCCGCGCCCCGCATGTCCGCGAGCGCGTGCCCGGCCAGCAGTCGGCGGGACTGGAAGTCCTGGTTGTTCTGCACCCGCTCTCCCGCGAGCCAGTGGCGGGGGTTCTGGCACACGCCCTCGTCGCACGTGTGCCGAACCACGATGCCGTTCCGCAGGGCGGCCGCGCCGTGGTGTATCGCCCATCCCAGGACGTGGGCGGAGACCACGCGGGAGGTGCCTGCCGGGCGGCTCCCTGCCCGGAGCTTGCCGTGCCCGGAGTCGCTGATCGCCCCGAGCCACCACCAGCACTGGTTCTCACCGCGGCGGTACACCTTGGCCCGGTACCGGTCCACGGTCGCCGTGTCGGCGGCCAGCCGCTCCCAGGGAACCGCGGGGGTGGGCTCCTGCTCGTTCATCCGCGTCTCCGTCAGGCTGCCGACTGTCCGGCCTCGTCAGGCTCCGGATCCACCACGGCGAATCGCTGCTCGCACAGACCACAGATGATCGGCCCGTCGTCGATCACCTTGGGCGTCAGCTGCATGCGGCGGGGTGGAGTGCAGCCGCACTCTACGGCGGCCCTCCGCCCGCCCCGCTTCCCGCCCTTGCCCTTCCCGTCGCCCTCGTCCTCCGGCTTCGCGCTGGCGCCGGGGGCGTCCAGGTGCGGCAGGGATGCCGCCTCCAGCTTCCGTATCACCGCGGCGTACGCGGACACGGTGGCGGCCGTGATGCTGCAGCTGGAGAA
>NZ_JBEXEX010000059.1:0-42744 GCF_040606445.1 Streptomyces sp. NPDC005408
TTCACTCGGGCGCGGCCGCCGCGGGCCCCGCGCCCCCCCCCCCCCCCCCGGCCCTGTCCCCTACTGATCCAGACCGGCGAATTCGGCGGCCTGCCGGAAGACGTCGACGAGCATGGGCAGGGTCAGCCGCCCCGTGAAGGTGTTCTGCTGGCTCGGGTGGTAGCAGCCGAACATGTGCAGCTCTCGTACGGTGCCGCCGCCGGGCAGCGTCACATGGGTGCCGTGCCCGAACACCGGGCGGGGCCGCGGCAGTTGCCACCCCGCTTGGCCCAGCACCGGCAGCACCGCCTGCCAGCCGAAGGCTCCCAGGACGACGAGGGCGCGCAGGGAAGGGCTCAGCAGCTCCAGTTCTCTCGCCAGCCACGGCCGGCAGGTGTCCCGCTCAAGCGGAGTTGGCTTGTTCTGCGGCGGAGCGCAGTGGACGGGTGCCGCGAGCCGCACTCCGTGCAGTTCCAGGCCGTCGCCGCGATGGGTGGAGGTCGGCTGGGAAGCGAGGCCGACGGCATGGAGCGCCTGCATGAGGATGTCGCCGGAGGCGTCCCCGGTGAATATCCGGCCGGTACGGTTGCCGCCGTGCGCCGCGGGCGCGAGTCCGACCACCGCCAGGGCCGCGTCCGGCGGCCCGAAGCCCGGGACGGGCCTGCCCCAGTACTCCCAGTCCTTGAATGCCCGGCGCTTCGTGGCGGCGACCTCCTCCCGCCAGGCCACCAGCCTCGGACACGCACGGCACTGGCTCACGAGAGCATCCAGCTCGGCGAGTCCGCCGCAGTCCGGCGCACGGCGCGCGGGAAAGTCCCCGTCACCGGGAAGAGGCGGCGGACCCGCCGTTTCGTGCTTTTCCATACGGTCACGCTAGTGCGGGTGCGATCGGGCCGCCGCCCGGTTGTGCCTGGCCACCGCGTGGAACGACCGCTTGGGCTCCCAGTGATAGGGCGACGCCGGGTCGGCGTGGACCGATTCCCCGTGGCTCATACACCGTGTCCCCTTGACCGACGATCCCAGTGCTGGCGGTTGCAGCTCCAGGTTCGGCCACGGGGCGGTTCATCAGCCCTGAGTCCATCGGTGAGCGACTTAAGTCGCCTCAGGCCGAAGGACGTGCAGACTCTCGGCGGTCAACCTTCGGACGGGCCGTCGACGGACTTGCCTTCGGGCCCGGCGTCCTGCACCGGCGCCTCCGCGGCGGCCGGGTCCAGGATGCGCATCAGGAAGTTCCTGGTCCGCTCGTGCTGCGGATCGCCCACGACCTGCTCGGCGGGCCCCTGTTCGACGATCACGCCGCCGTCCATGAACACCACCCGGTCGGCGACCTCCCGGGCGAAGCTCATCTCGTGCGTGACGACCATCATCGTCATGCCCTCCGCGGCCAGGAGCCGCATCACCGAGAGCACATCGCCGACCAGTTCGGGGTCGAGCGCGGAGGTCGGCTCGTCGAAGAGCATCACCTCGGGCCCCATCGACAGGGCCCGCGCGATCGCCACGCGCTGCTGCTGTCCGCCGGACAGCTGCGCCGGAAAGGCATCGGCCTTCTCGGAGAGCCCCACCCGCTCCAGGTTCTCCCTGGCCACGGCCGCGGCCTGCGCCTTGTCCCGGCCCAGCACGCGCCGCTGCGGCAGCGTGAGGTTCTCGGTCACGTTCACGTGCGGGAACAGGTTGAACTGCTGGAAGACCATGCCGATACGGCGGCGTACCGCATCGATGTCCACGTCGAGGTCGGTGACTTCCGTGCCGCCGACGAAGACCTGGCCCGATGAGGGCTCCTCCAGCAGGTTCACACAGCGCAGCAGTGTCGACTTGCCCGAGCCCGATGGGCCGATGACACACACCACCTCGCCCCGGGCGATCTCCAGATCGATGCCGCGAAGGACCTCGTTGTCCCCGAACGACTTGTGCAGGCCCCGGATCTCGATCTCCGCGCGGCCTTCGCCCATGCTGTCCACCGTCTCCGTCTTCTGTGACATCTCGTCCTCACCTGGCCTTCTCGGCGCGGGTCTCCAGGCGGCGCACCACGAAGCTCAGCGGCACGGTCACGAGGAGGTAGCAGAGCCCGGCGACCAGGATCGGGGTGGAGTTGGCGGTCTGGCTGGCCAGGTCCCTGCCGAACTTGGTCAGCTCCCGCTCCTCCAGTGTGACGCCGAGGAACAGCACCAGCGAGGAGTCCTTGAACAGCAGGACCAGCTCGTTGGTCAGCGGCGGGATGACGATGCGGAACGCCTGCGGAATGATCACCGACACCATGGCCCGGGCGTGCGAGAACCCGAGCGAGCGTGCCGCTTCCATCTGCCCCTTGGGTACCGCCTGGATGCCAGCCCGGATCGTTTCTGCCATATAGGCGGCGGCGACCAGTCCGAGACCGAGCGCGACCTTGCCGTAGGTACCGCCGGGAATCTGCGTCCCGGGGAACGCCAGCGGCACCGCCACGCCCACGAAGATGAAGATCAGCAGCGCGGGCAGACCGCGGAAGAGCTCGATGTAGACGGTGGCGACCCACCGGTAGGGGGCCACGGACGACAGCCGCATCAGGGCGATGATCAGACCGAGCACCAGGCCGAGACCGAACCCGGAGAGCGTATAGATCACCGTGTTCTTCAACGCGGTGGTGATGATGTCCGGGAAGAGCTCGCTGGCCAGATCCTTCTGCGCGAACTGGTTCTGCAGCCGGTCCCAGTCGGCCAGGAAGCCGATCGCGACTATCGCCGCGACGAACACGGCGTACTGAATGCCCTGCGATACACGGCGCCGCTGGCGCCTGGTCAGCCGAGAGGTCACGACGTGCCCTGCGGCAGCGGGCCGATCCACTGCTCGTACAGCTTCTTGTACGTGCCGTCGGCGCGGGCGTCCGTGATCGCCTTGTTGATGGCGTCGAGGAGCTTCTTGTTGCCCTTCTTCACCGAGATGCCGTACTGCTCGCCGGTGTTGATGTTGTCGCCGAGGACGAATTCGGCGGCGTTCGTCTTGTCCTTGAGCCAGCCCTGGACGACCGGGTAGTCGATGACGACGGCGTCGACCTGGCCGGTGCGCAGCCCGTTGAGCACCGCGTCCGAGCTTTCGAACGCGACCGGGTTGAAGCCCTGGCCCGTGGCGTAGCTCTCGCCGGTGGTCTCCGCCTGGGCACCGAGCTTCTTGTTCTTGGCCTTGATGTCCGCGAGCGACTTCACGCCGCTCTTCTTGGTCGCGAGCAGCGCCTGGGTGGCGTCGAAGTACGGGACGGAGAAGTCCACGTTCTTCTTGCGCTCGGCGGTGATGGTCATGCCCGCGGCGGCCAGGTCGCACTCGCCGGAGTTGAGGAAGGCTCCGGTCTTGAAGTTCTCGAACGGTGTGTCCAGGATCTTCTGCTCGACCTTGAGGTTCTTGGCCACAAGATCGATCAGGGCGACGTCGAAGCCGACGACCTTGCCGTTCTGTTCGAACTGGAACGGCGGGTACGGCAGGTGGGTGCAGGTCGTCAGCTTGCCCTTGGCCACCACGGGGACACCGCCCGCCGCCGTGCCGGCTCCGTCGCCACCGGACGAACAGCCCACGGCGAGGAACATTCCCGCCGCCACGGCTCCGACGGTGGCGCGGGCACGGATGCTGGTGCGGTGACTACGGGGTCCGCTGGCCGTCCAGAACACGGTTGACCTCCATGGGTGTGCGTGGTGGGTGGCCGCCATGACGCGACTGCCCGTCGGAGATCGTAAGGCACCGAGGGCGTGGGGTGAGGGAGCTGTCCACGATGCGTCCCAGCTGGTGGGACGCTCGCGCTAGGCGACCGGAATGATCAGTTCAGGGCGGTCCCACATCACGGCGGGGGGATTCGCGGGCACGGTGCCGATGCGCTGCGCGCCCACGCTGAGGTAGAAGCCCTCGGCGGGCGGGTGCGAGACGATGCGTACGGCGGTGATCCCTGCCTCGCGCGCCTCGCCGATCATGTGCGCGATGAGCAGGCGGCCGATGCCGAGCCCCTGGGCGGCGTCGGCGACGAACATCAGGTCCAGCTCCGCCGGAGCGAGGATCAGGGCATAGAAGCCGAGCAGCCTGTCGTCCTCGCCGAGGGCCACGAAGACCTCGTGGGTCTCGATGTAGTCGGGCCCCACCCGGTATCCGGCGATCAGCGGGGCGTACGGGCCCTCGTAGGCGCGGGAGTTGCGTACGAGCCTGGTCAGCCGCTTCGCGTCGCGGGCGGTGGCTCGTCTGATCCGCAGGGCCTGTCCCCGGGCCCCGCCGCCCGTCCCTGTTATGCGCGAAGTCATGGAGAGAGTATTACCCCCGCGGCAACCCGGCCGGGCTTCCCCTTGCCCAATGAGTGCATGCATGCATATATTGCAGGCATGCAAGCATCACGCCAACGCGAACACCTGGAGGATCCGATGGACACCACCGCCGACGAGCACGCGATCACCGCCGTCATCTCCGCGCTCGTCGAGGCCTGGCGTCAGCACGACGCCGACGCGTACGGCGAGCTGTTCACCGCCGACGCGACCTACACCACGTTCCTCGGCACCCACTACCAGGGCCGCGCCGACATCGTCGAAAGCCATCGCATCCTCTTCTCCACCTTCCTCAAGGGCACTCAGCTCGCCGACGAGATCGTCGGCATCCGCTTCTACGGGCCCGGCACCGCCGTCGTCACCGGCCGCGGTGACACGTACAAGGGCAAGCGGCCGAGGAAGCTCGCCAAGGCACAGACGTACACGCTGGTCCGCGAGGCGGACGGGCAGTGGCGCATCGCCGCCTTCCACAACACCAAGAGCAGGCCGCTGATGGAGGGGATCTCCTTCAAGGTCGCCCCCGGACTGGTCCCCGCCGCCCGCAGGTGACCCCCTCTGGAGGGGGGCAAGTCTGGGTGCTTGTCCTCCGTGAGCGGTAGCGGGAGTTGGCCCTGTGGAGTGACGCCGTGCCCTCGAGCGATTCCTAGGCTCCCTTCATGAGGCCGTCGCCCGACGCGCGGCCAACAGGAGAAGGGGATCCCCGGGATGACCCGAGTCCGTCACGCCGCCATCGCCGCCGCGCTTGTGCTCTCGCTCGCCGGCGCCGGTACGGCGTTAGCCGCTCCGCAGCAGGGAGCCGCCGCACCCGCACCCGCGTCTACCGACGCCAAGGGGATACAGCTCACGCTGCCGCGTCCGTCCGGGCCGTACGCGGTCGGACGCGAAACCCTGCACCTCCTCGACACCTACCGTCGTGACCACTGGGTACCCGAGGCGGGCGCCCGTGAGCTGATGGTGTCGATGTACTACCCGGCGCGGCCCCGGACCGGCACGCCCGCCCCGTACATGAGCACCAAGTCGGCCCGGCTGCTGCTGGAGTACCAGGACCTGGACAAGCTGGTCCCCGCCGAGGTCCTCAGCGGCACCCGCACCCACTCGGCCACCGGCGCGCGGCCCGCGCACGGCCGCTTCCCGCTGGTGGTCCTCTCCCCCGGCTTCACCGCGCCGCGTTCGACGATCAGCGCGCTCGCCGAGGAACTGACCAGCCGCGGCTATGTCGTGGCGACGGTCGACCACGCCTACGAAGCGGTGGGGGTGGCGTTCCCCGGAGGCCGGACCCTGCCCTGCACGGCCTGTGATCTCGCCCAGGGCGACGGCGGGCACGAGAAGATCGCCGACGGACGGGCGAAGGATCTCTCCTTCGTACTGGACAAGCTGACGGAGCGCCATCCGGCCTGGCGGTACGCGCGCATGATCGACCCGAAGCGGATCGGGATGGGCGGTCACTCCATCGGGGGCGCGAGCACCGCCTCGACCATGGCCCTCGATCCGCGGATTCGCGCCGGGGTGAACATGGACGGCGGCTTCGCCACTGCGCCCACCGCGGCGGGCATGGGTGGACGGCCCTTCATGCTGCTCGGCACGGAGGCGGGTCACAGCCCCGGCGGAAGCAGCGACCCCACCTGGGACCGCGCCTGGCGCAATCTCGACGGCTGGAAGCGCTGGGTGACCGTCTCCGGTTCCGGTCATTTCTCGTTCACCGATCTGCCGGTGCTCGGAGCGCAGTTGGGGCTGAGCGATCCGGAGGAGCCGCTGCCCGGACGGCGCGCGGGCGAGATCACCCTCGGCTATGTGGGGGCCTTCTACGACCTGCATCTGCGGGGCATCGCACAACCGCTGCTCGACGGTCCTTCGCCGCAGAACCCGGAAGTGAGGCTGCACAACCCCTCCTAGCTCCGGCGGCCCTGGCGGCACCGTTGCAGCCCGGCTCCACGTGTGGCGTACGTGGCGGGAGTTGCGCTCTGGCGCGGGGCGGCGCGTACGCGATGCAATGTGCGCGCGCTCCCGCGTGACCGTCACTTCCCGGGCTCTGGAGGCACGATGGCGAGACTCGCTGCATTACGTACGGCACGGAGGCTGGGCGTCGCCGCCCTCGCCGCCCTCGCCGCCTCGCTGATGGCGGCGCTGCCCGCCCCGGCAGCGCAGGCGGCGGGCGACCCGGCGCTGAAGATCTCCGGCAATGAGACCCAGCCCGTCTTCTCCCGCGCGGATGCCGTGTCCGAGCAGGTGGACATCGAGACGGAGACGGACAGCGACGGCGACGGGCGGCGCGACACCGTACGGATGCGGATCCTGCGGCCGAAGGAGACCGACTCCGGGCTGAAGGTCGCCACGATCATCGAGGCGAGTCCGTACTGGGCGGGTGGCAATGACGTACCCAACCACGGCGTCGATCTCGACGAGGACGGGCTGCCCGCCGCCGGGGCACGGCTGTTGCACAAGGACCGGCCGGGGCTGACCGGGCCCTCGGTCCCCTGGGGCGGGTACTACGACAACTACTTCCTGCCGCGCGGCTATGCGGTCGCGCAGGTCGACAGCCTCGGTACGGGCGGCTCGACGGGCTGTCCGACCTCCGGCGGGCGCAATGAGACGCTGGGTGCCAAAGCGGCCGTCGACTGGCTGAACGGCCGCGCGAAGGGCTGGGACCCGACGGGGAAGCCGGTGGGTGCGGCCTGGTCGACGGGCAACGCGGCGATGATCGGGATCTCGTACAACGGAACGCTGCCGACTGCCGTGGCCACGACGGGAGTTGAGGGCCTCAAGGCGATCGTGCCCATCTCCGGGATCTCCTCCTGGTACGACTACTACCGGGCGAACGGCGGGGTCGTGGCACCCGGCACGTTTCAGGGCGAGGACACCGACGTGCTCGCCAAGTTCGTGTACAGCCGCGCCGACCGGGAGATCTGCAAGCCGGTGCTGGACCGGCTGACGGCGGAACAGGACCGGGTGACCGGTGACTGGAGCCGGTTCTGGCGTGAGCGGGACTATCTCCAGGACGTGGGGAAGATCAAGGCCGGGGTCTTCGTCGTGCACGGCCTCAACGACTGGAACGTGAAGACCAAGCACGCCGGTCAGTTGTGGGAAGCACTGAAGAAGTACGACGTGCCGCGCAAGATGTGGCTGCACCAGGCGGGCCACACCAATCCCATGCCGCTGCGCATGGAGGAGTGGCTGAGCCAACTTCATCAGTGGTTCGACTACTGGCTGTACGACCTGGACAACGGCGCCCTGGACGCACCACGCGTCGATGTCGAGCAGTCCGACTTCAGCTGGCGTCAGCAGTCGGACTGGCCTGCGCGCGGCACGCGTGATGTCACGCTGCGGCTGAACGCGGGCGGCCTTTCGCCGGTGCCCGGTCTGCCGGTGAAGCAGTCCCTGTCGGACGCCGGACGCACACTCGGGGCCGAACAGCTGGTGACCGACCCCGGGACGCCGAACCCGAACCGCCTTGCGTACACGACCGGTCCGCTGGCCAGGGATGTACGGGTCAACGGTGTACCCGAGGTGTCGGTGCTGGCCTCCCTGGACGGGACGTCGCCGTATGTGACGGCTCTGCTGGTCGACTACGGGACGGACACGCGCGCGACGGCGGGCACGGTGGCGGACACCTCGAAACTGATCTGCTACGGGGAGGGCATCCCCGAGGACACCGGCTGTACGTACCGCACGGTGCACCGCACCGAGACGGCGGACTTCAAGATTGTGTCGCGGGGCTGGCTCGACGCCCGCAACCGCCATCCGATCGCGCGTCAGGACAAGGTCGTGGAGGGCAGGGAGTACCGGCTCGCTTGGGGCATGCAGCCTCAGGACTATGTCTTCAGGAAGGGGCACCGGCTGGGAGTTGTGCTGATCTCGACGGACTACGACTACACGCTGCGCTATCCGGCGGGGACGCGTATGACGGTGCGGGCCGGGGTCAGCAGCGTCACTCTGCCGGTCGGGCGCTAGGGGGAGGGCGGGACGACGGGGCGTCAGGGGTGGATCGGGTACAGCGCCTGGAAGGTGAGGTTGCGAGCCGGGGCCGGTGAGTTCGTCCGCGTACAGTACTCAGCCGGGCAATGCGGGCTCAGGTCGCGCGCCAGTAACCCAGGGCGTTGACGCGGTCCTTGGCCAGGCCCAGTTCCTTGCGCAGGTAGGTGGTCAGCGCCCGGGTCGTCGTGGTGTCGCAGGCGATCCAGACGTAGGCGCCGGCCGCGTCGTCGAGCAGACCGGGCAGCGCGGCCTTCACCTCGTCGACGAGGTGGGCGCCCGCGTCGCGCCGCGGGATCAGGCGTATGTCGTGGTGAGCGGGGTCGAGGCGCAACGGCAGGTCCTTGTCCGAGTCGTGCGTCGTCTCGAACCAGATCGTCGCCGGAACCTGCGGCAGCGCATCGAGCAGGGAGTTGATCGCCGGGAGCGAGGCCGGGTCGCAGATGGCGAAGAGCCGGGGCGGCAGCGGGTCGGGGGCAGTGAAGCCGGTGCCCTGGAGGGTGGCCTCGATCGTGTCGCCGGGCCGAGCCGTGCGCGCCCAGTCGCTGGCGCAGCCTTCGTGGAGCGCGAACTCCAGGCTGAACGTCCCGACGGCGGGGTTCGCGTCCGCCAGGGTGTAGGCACGCTGATGCGGCTTGCCGCCGTTGTCGAACCAGATACGGACCCACATGGTGGGGTGTACGCCCGTCAGCGCGAGCATGCCGCCGTCGGTGAAGTGCACGCGCCGGAAGTGGTCGGTGACATCCTCGGCTCCGGTCACGGTGAACTCGAAGTCCTTGCCGCGCATCATTTTGAGGACGACGCCCTCCCAGCCATGCCCCACCGCGGTCTCCTCCCCTGGGCCCGGGATTGTTTCCCGGACAACCGTCATCTAAGTTAGGACAGCCTAACCTAAAAAGTCGGGGAACAGAGTGAGCACAACGATCTACCGGGACGCCTGGGGAATCCCGCATCTGCGGGCGGACAGCGCGAACGAACTCGCCTTCGCCCAGGGGCGCAACGCCGCGCTGGACCGGGCCTGGCAGATCGAGGTCGAGCGGCACAGGTCACAGGGATCCACGGCCGCCTTCCTGGGCCACGAGGCCGTCGGCTGGGACCGCTTCGCCCGCCGGTCCCGGCTGGACGACACCGCCCGGCGCTGCTTCGGCAGCCTCGACGGCGACACCGCCTCGTGGATCACGCGGTACGTCGACGGGGTCAACGCCGGTCTCGACGAGGGGGCCCGCCGGGCTCCGCAGTTCGCGGCCACAGGACTGACCTCCGGTCGCTGGCAGCCATGGACGCCGCTGGGGATCTGGCTCGCCGCACACATTCTCTTCGCGGGCTTCCCCACGAAGCTGTGGCGCGAGGAGGTCGCCCGCACGCTGGGCGACGAGGCGATTGACCTGTTCGCCACTGACGGGAACGGCACGTCGGGCAGCAACGGCTGGCTCGTCACCGGCGAGCGCACGGTAACTGGGGCGCCGCTCATCGCGGGCGACCCGCACCGGTTCATCGAAGACCCGGGGATCTATCAGCAGATCCATCTGGCCTGCCCGGAGTTCGATGTGGTGGGTCTCGCTGTGCCCGGCATCCCCGGAATCGCGCATTTCGGGCACACCGGGAGCGTGGCCTGGGCAATCACCAATGCCATGGCCGACTACCAGGACCTCTACCGGGAGCAGCTCCGAAGACGCGGCGCGGATGTGGAGGCGCTCGGCCCGGACGGCTGGCGTCCTGCCTCCGTGCACCGGGAGACCATCGACGTCGCGGGCAGTGACCCGGTCGGGATCGAGGTGATCGAGACCGAGCGCGGGCCCGTCGTCATCGGCGGCCCCGACGAGGAACTGGCGATCACCCTGCGCCTTCCCTCCCGGGTGGGCGGGGACCTGGGCTTCGGCGCGCTGCCCGCACTGCTGCGGGCGCGCACGGTCGCCGATGTGGACCGGGCCTTCGACCGGTGGTCGGAGCCCGTCAATGTCGTACAGGCGGCGGACACCGAGGGTGGACTGCTGCACCGTGTCGCGGGCGAGGTGCCCCTGCGGCACCGGGACAACCGGCTGCGTGTCGTGCCCGCCTGGGAGGCGGCGTACGCATGGCGCGGCCGGCACGAACCGCTGCCCCGCGAGGCGGTGGACGGCATCGCGGTGATGGCGAACCAGCGAGGTCTGGCCGCCCCGCTCGGAGTCGAGTTCGCGCCCCCGCACCGGGCCGAGCGCATACGAACCCTGCTCGACGAGTCGGAGAGCTGGTCCGCCAAGAGCATCGCCACGGTCCATATGGACACTCACCTCGCCTCCGCCAAACGCCTGTTGGAGCTGATCGCCACCTTCGACGGACTGAGCGCGGATGCCTCGGTGCTACGGGACCAACTGCTGGGCTGGGACCGCAGGATGGACGCGGACAGCACGGACGCGTCGGCGTACGCCGACGTGCGGTCCGCGGTGGTGCGGCGGATCGCGGAGCATCCGGCGCTGGAAGAACTGGCCGCGCGGGTCGAAGCCGCGCCGTATCCGCAGCTGTTCCGGCCGTGGCTGGCGCTCGTGCCCCGGGTCGCCTTCGCGCTGGAGGGGCTGCTGACGACCGCGGCCCTGCCCGCCCTGGACCGCGCGGAGGTTGTACGGGCGGCACTGGAGGAGGTGGCCGCGACGGTCCGTACCCCCACGCCCTGGGGTGAACGCCACCGGCTCGCACCATGGCAGGCGCTGCCAGGCTCGGAGCCCGGCGCAGAGCCCGAGGAGTGGCCCGGCCTGTCCGGCGACCACGACTGCGTGCTGTCCACGTCCAGCGTGCCGGGCCTCACCGACCACAGCATGCGGGGACCTGCGGCGCGCTATGTGTGGGACCTGGCACGGCGCGACGACAGCCTCTGGGTGGTCCCCTTCGGCGCATCCGGGGTGCCTGGCGACGCCCATCACCGCGACCAACTGCCGCTGTGGCTGCGTGGCGAACTCGCCCCCGTCGTCACCGACTGGAACCGACTCACCGAGGAGAGCCATGACGCCTGAATCCACCGCGCAGTCTCCGGCCCGCACGCGCGAGGCGGTGTTCGAGCAGGTGGTCGACGGCTTCGGGACCGTACGCATCGTCCCGGTGGATCCCGCCGCCGATGCCGATCTGATCCACGGCTGGGTCACCGAGGAACGCGCCCGCTTCTGGGGGATGACCGGCCACAGCCGCGAACAGGTCCTGGAGATATACGAGTATCTGGACTCGCTCACCACCCACCATGCCTTTCTCGCCGAGCGGGACGGCGCGCCGGTCGCGCTCTTCCAGGCGTACGAACCGGAGGCCGACCCGGTCGGCGAGTGCTACGACGTTCAGCCCGGCGACTTCGGCGTCCATCTCCTGATCGGCCCCGCGAAGGGCGGCGCGGAGCGTGGCTTCACCGGCAAGCTGCTCGGTGTGTTCATCACCTATGTGCTGGCAGACCCGGCGCACCTCCGGATCATCGTCGAACCGGACGCCCGCAACACGAAGGCCATCGAGCGCATGGTCCGCGCCGGTTTCGTGCTCGGCCCCGAGATCGACAAGCCCGAGAAGCGCGCCCGGCTGGCCTTTCTCAGCCGCGACGCGATGGCGCGCCGAGGCTGAGTGAACCGTACGAGTGAGTGAACCGTACGAGCAGCGGTCAGCCGATCTCGTCGAGGAAGTCGGCGACCAGCTCGGCGAACTCGTCCGGGCCCACGATCCGGGTGCCCAGCTGCTCGGCCTTCTCCCGCTTGGATCCCGCGTTCTCCCCGGCGACGAGCAGCGACGTGCGCTTGGAGACGCTGGAGGAGGACTTGCCGCCGGCCCGCTCGACGAGTTCGTTCATCTGGTTCCGGGAGAGCTTCTCCAGTGCTCCCGTCATCGCGCCCGTGACCACCACGGTCATCCCGTCCAGCGGGCCCGCGTCCCCGGCGGCCGCCTCGTCCCCGTCCTCCTCCGTCTCGACCGGCGGGGTCGCGCCGGGCTCGGTCATCGTGACGCCCGCCGCGGTGAGGCGGTCGATGAGCGGTCCCAGTTCGGCGAGTTCGGCCACGACCGTGGTGGCCTTCTCCACGCCGATGCCGTCGACCCGCTGCAGGGCCTCGGCATCGGCTGCGCGTATGTGCTCCATCGTCGCGAAGTGGCGTGCGATGCGACGTGACATCGAGCGGCCGGTGCCGCGTACACCGAGGGCGCAGAAGACCCGGGACAGCGGCTTCGCCTTCGCCGCCTCGATGGCCGCCAGCAGGTTGTCGGTGCTGGTCTCGCCCATCCTCTCCAGGGCGAGCAGCTGGTCCCTGGTGAGCGTGAAGAGATCGGCGAAGTCGCTGACCAGGCCCGCCTCGACGAGCTGAACGACCCGCATGCTGCCCAGGCCCTCGATGTCGAGCTGGTCGCGCCCGGCGGCGTACGACACGGAGGCGACGAGACGGCAGTCGCGTCCTCGCACACACCGCCAGCGCTGCTCGGAGGTGTCAATCTCGGAGCCGCACTGCGGGCACGCCTCGGGGAATCCGATCGGCTGCTCCTCCCCCGTACGCAGATGGGCGACCGGCGCCTCGATACGGGGGATGATGTCGCCCGCCTTGTAGACCATCACACGGTCGCCGATGCGCAGGTCGCGGCGTGTGATGTCGGCAGGGTTGTGGAGCGTGGCATAGGTGACGGTCGATCCGTCGATCTCCACCGGCTCCAGGACGGCACGCGGCGCGATGATGCCGGTGCGGCCGACATTCCACTCCACACCGAGCAGGGTGGTGACCTTCTCCACTGCGGGCAGCTTGTACGCGATCGCCCAGCGCGGAGCCCGCGAGCCGGATCCGGCCGCCGATTGGTCGGCGGCGAGGTCCGCCTTGATGACAATGCCGTCGATACCGAACGGCAACTCCGCGCGCAGCGCCCCTATCTCACCGATGCGTGCCTGGATCTCCTCGACGGTGGTCAGGATGCGAGGCGCGACGGCGGTGGTCCCGGCGGTGTGCACGCCGAGTCCCGCGACGTACGTCATGAGCCTGCTGTGCGGCCAGTCCCCCAGCTGCTCTGCCAGAGCCGGGTCGGAGTCGGGCAGCGCCAGCGCGCCGTAGCCGAAGAACGTCATCTCCACGCGGTACTCACGGTCCTTGGCGCGGAGCGTGCCCGCAGCGCCGTTGCGCGGATTGGCGAAGGGGGCACCGCCGTGCTCGGTGCGCACCGTGTTCGCCTGCTCGAACTGCTCGTTGGTCATGAGCACTTCGCCGCGCACCTCCAGCGTGACCGGCTCGGCCAGCCGGTCCGGCAGGCCGATGACGGTGCCGATCGCATGGGAGACGTCCTCGCCCGCGCTGCCGTCACCCCGGGTGATGAGCCGGGCCAGCCGCCCCTGCTCGTAGCGAGCGGCTATCGCCAGGCCGTCCAGCTTCGGCTCGACGCTCCACTGCCCGACCGGCCGGCCGATCCGGCGCTCCAGCGAGGCGGCCCACGACTGCAGCTGCTCGGCGGAGAAGACATTGTCCAGAGACAGCATCGGCACCGTGTGCGGCACATCTCCGACAACTGCTCCTCCGGCGACCTTCCCGGTCGGCGACTCGGCCACCGTCTCGTCGGGATGCTCCTGCTCATACGCGGCGATGCCGCGCACCAGGCGGTCGTACGCATCGTCGTCGAGGGTGCTCTCGCCCGTCGCGTAATACGCGGCGGCGGCCTTCGTCGCGGTCTCGACCGCCTCGGCGTAGGCAGCGGAGTCGGCGAGAGACGCGGCAGCGGCATGAGCGGCAGTTGAAGTCGTCATGGCTCTCATACTGCCGCCCACCACTGACAATGGCCCCGGCCCGCGCTCCGGCACCCGGCACCCAGCACCCAGCACCCAGCACCCAGCACCCAGCAGGATCGGCCGCACAGGGCCTACTCCGAGGGGATCGGCGTCCCCTGGTGGAAGTAGAGCCGCCAGCCTTCGGGCGTCCTGCGCCACAGCGAGCTGCGGCGTGCCCGCCGGCCGCTCTCGTCGGACACGTACGTCACCTGAACGAGCCCGGGAGCCAGCAGCTTCCCGTGCAGGTCGCTGACGGCGACGGCGTTCACCGGCTCGCCGGGGACAGGTGTGGTCGTACTCAGAATCGTCGTACGGTCCCAGCGCCTGCCCGACGACCCGAATTCGAAGAACTCCGGATCCAGCAGCTCGAGCACCTCGTCCGGCGAGGCACGCACCACCGGATCGAGCAGGTGCAATTCCCCCTCGACTGCGGCATCCACCGACTGCTCCGCCTCGTCATACATGGCGCGAACCTTGTCCGGCCCACCGGTGTCCGTCAAGCAGAAACGGGGGGCGGGCGGGCGGTGTCGCCTCGAAGGCGTACACGAATCGGCTCTGTCAGTACGGAAGCCGGGGGGACAGCACTCGTCCGTCGGGCAGCAGCTCACCCAGGTCCTCGAAGCGGATCGCACCGTTGCACAGCCGGCTCCAGCCCTGCTCGGGGTGCGAAACGACGATGCGAGCGGCGCCATGGTCGACGCTCTCGGCGGACGGGCAAGGGGGCAGATGCGAACACATGGCGGACCTCCAACTCCTGGGGCCTGCGGCGGATTTGCCGTAAGCTCTCGCCGCCTGTTATGACCGGTGGCGTGCCCGGAACTCATCGCCGTCAGCGCCGCCGTCGACCCGACCCCGGGCGGCCATTGACATATGACAAGGGCACCACCGGATCGAGTGTTGCCAAATCCCTTACGGGCCATCGCTCCCTGTGCAACAGTCGTAACCGGTCCCTTGTTAAGACTTGGCCGTGGCCGCGCCTGTATCGGAGTACGACATGCCGTCCCATGTGTTCGCGGACCGTCCCGCCCCGCAGCCGCCCGAGCGCGGCACCGTCGACGCGCTGATCACTCGGACGCGCCGGCTGCGTGGCGACGTGGACGCCGTCCGCCGGGACGCCGTGACCGACGAGGACGACCCGCAGGGTCGTTGGCAGCGCGCACTGTGTGACCTGGCCGTTCACCATCTCGACGATCTCGGCGCCCACCTGGGACAGCTCAAGGAAGGCCTGCCGCAGGAGCCGCTCGACGCCTTCGACGACGAGCTCGCCGAGCACGAGGCGGACCACGCGCAGCAGACCGGATCGCTCCTGAGCCGGGTCGGCAGCGCCGAGTGGAATCTCCTCACCGACGAGGTGAGCTGGTCCGAGGAGCTCTTCCAGATCCTCGGACGCTCCCCGCAGAGCGGCCCCATGTCCCTGGACGAACTGCCCTCCATTGTGTTCGCGGAGGACCAGGCGCTGCTCACCGCACTGGTGACGGACTGTCTGGTGGACGGCCGCCCCATCGACGGCGAGTTCCGCATGGTCCGCGCCGACGGCCGGGTCCGCACCGTCCACATGATGGGCGAGCCCGTACTCGACTCCGGCGGGTCCACCGCCTCGATGTGGGCGGTGGTGCGGGACGTCAGCGAGCTGCGCCGCAGCCAGCGCACGGTACGTGAGACCCGTGATTCGCTCCAGCGTCGGCAGCACTTCGCACAGACGGAGCACCGGCTCGCGGTCGAGCTCCAGGAGGCGGTACTGCCGCCCTGGCGGGGCTCGCTGCAGTTCCCGCTGGACGGCGACGGGCCCACGGCACTGGATGTCTCGGCTCACTATCTGCCGTCCGCCAACAGCGCGCTGATCGGCGGCGACTGGTACGACGCGCTCCAACTGCCCAGCGGTGAATCGCTGTTGAGCGTCGGTGACCTCACCGGCCATGGGGTGACCGCGACTTCGGCGATGGCGATGCTGCTCGGCGCCCTGCGCGGAATGGCCGTGGCGGGGATCAGGCCGGGGCCGCTGATGGCACATCTCAATCAGTTGCTGGATTCCTCGGTACAGCCCGCCCTGGGCAGTGCGGTGTGCTGCCGCTACGACCCGGCGAGCCGGACCCTGTCCTGGGCGCAGGCGGGGCACCCCGCCCCGCTGCTGTTCCGCAACGGGACGGGGCGCGCCCTGACGCCGCCCGACGGGGTGCTGCTCGGTGCGACGTCCGGAGCCGATTACGAGCAGGCCGAGGTGCAGCTGCTCCCCGACGACCTGCTCGTCCTGCACACCGACGGCCTGACGCGCAGGAACGCCGCCGAGGAGGGCGACACCGGCCGGCTGCTCGCGCTGGCTCCGCGCTTCGCCGGCGCCCGCGATGCACAGGAGTGCGTACGGACGGTCGTCGAGGAGTTCGGCGAGGTCGGCCGCGAGGACGACGCCTGCGTGATGGTCGCGAGGATCGGCTCGTAGAAGCCCGCCGAGAAGCCCGCCTCGCAGAACCCGCAGTGGCGCCTGCCACCTGCTACTGGTTAGATTTCCGCGCTCCTCGACCTCTTCGAGGGGCTGTTGGGCAGGGCCAGCTGGATCTCCTCGCGCAGATCCTGGATCTTCGGATAGCCCGAGTAGTGTCCTGTGAGCCGGTACATCTCCCGCAGCCTGTCCCACGTCCGGTGCGAGGAGGTCTCCCCCATCGAGACGAGTGCCAGCCTGGCGTAGCGGTCGGCCTGTTCGGGGTCGTCGGCGATGAAGCACGCCGAGGCCAGTGAGATGTAGTCGAAGATCTTCGAGCGCTGACGGCCGCCTTCGCGCAGCTCCAGCGCCTGTTTGGCGTGGTTCTGCGCGGTGGCTGCCGCGGCCGGGTCGTGTTCGGCGAGGGTGCGGTACGCCAGTGCCTGCATGCCGTGCAGATCCGCCTCGTCGAACATCTGCATCCAGCTCGGCGGTGGCACATCACCCTTGTCGGAGACGAACAGGTCCTCGGCCTCGCCGAGGGTGCGCCGCATGGCCTGACCGCGGCCCATGGACGCCTGTGCCCAGGCCTCGATGGTGTGCAGCATCGCCTGGGTGCGCGGCAGGGTCTGTTCACCCGAGCCGGCCTTGGCGAGCTTCATCAGGTCCAGGGCATCGTCGGGACGGCCCAGATGGACCATCTGCCGGGCAGCCCTGGAGAGCGCTTCGCCGGCGCGCGGGCGGTCGCCGCCCTCGCGTGCCGCGTGGGCGGCGATGACGAAGTACTTCTGGGCGGTGGGTTCGAGGCCGACGTCGTGGGACATCCAGCCCGCGAGTACGGCGAGGTTGGCGGCGACGCCCCAAAGGCGCCGCTGGAGATGGTCGGGGTGGCGGTAGGCGAGCATGCCGCCCACTTCGTTGAGCTGCCCCACAACGGCCTTGCGCTGGAGCCCGCCGCCGCGGGCGGCGTCCCAGGCGCGGAACACTTCGACGGAACGCTCCAGTGCCTCGATCTCCTGCGACCCGATGGGGGCGGCCTCATAGCGGTCGAACCCAGCGGGGTCGGCGTGCAGGGGATGGTCGATACGGGGGGCGTCCTTGACGAGTGCGGGGTCGGTGTGCAGCCAGTCGTGCATGGCGCTGCTGAGTGCTGAGCCTGCGGCGAGCGCGGCGCCCGCACCCACCAAGCCGCGTCGGTTGAGCATGAGGTCCATTCCCGTGAATTCGGTGAGGACCGCTGCCGTGCGTTCAGGCGCCCACGGAAGGCCGTCAGGGTTTTTGTCCGTTCCCTGGACGTCCCGCCGTCTACCCGCGCGCCCGATTCGTACGAACCCGAGGTCCTCGATGGTCACGACACGACCGAGTCGCTCGGTGAACAGAGCTGCCAGCACTCGTGGTACGGGATCGCGCGGGGTCTCCCCCATGTCGATCCAACGCCGCACCCGCGAGGTGTCGGTCGCCAGCTGGGGGTGGCCCATGGCCGCCGCCTGCCGGTTCACGAGTCTCGCGAGTTCCCCCTTGGACCAGCCGGCCAGGCCGAACAGGTCGCAGAGGCGGGTGTTGGGTTCTCCGGTCACGTCAAGCCCCCAGGTTCTCGGCTGAGTTGACAGTAACCCCCTGTCATAGGGCTGGCGACTATTCGCCAGGGTTCGCCAGGGTGCGCCAGATGGTGTGCCACCCGTGACGGGGTGTGACGTAGGAACGCGCCACCTCGGCCCGGCAGCCGGAGGCATTCCCCAGGGTGCTGCCCGGCTGCCGGGGCGGGGCCGCGTACGCAACTTGTCGGCACACGAAGGGATCTGTCACCCCATGTACACAGCATCGTCCTCCGTGTCCGCCCCGCACCGGCCGCAGCGGACCGCTGTCCCGGCCGGCACCGGGCCGTATCTCGACCCCACTCACGCCGGTCGTGTTCGTCGGCCGGCGGGGACGGTCGGCCAACCCCTCAGCGGGAGAATCGACTTGTCCGGCCCTCAGGGCGCGCAGCTGCGCATGGCTGTCGCGTCGGTGCACCGGATCTGCCCGGAGTTCAATCCGGTGCAGGTGCTGCGCCGCAGCGGACGTTCCGTACTGATCGTCGGCACCACAGGACGCACGACGGCGGTCGCCAAGTGCTTACTGGATCACTCGCCCGTCTGGGCCGAGCATCTCCGCCACGAAATAGCTGCATATCGCGCCTTCGTCCGGCACCGCCCACCAGTGCGGGTTCCGCGGCTCATCGCCGCGGACCCCGACAACTGCACACTGGTGATCGAGCGGATGCCGGGCCGGGCGGCGGCCCTTGCACGGCACCCGGCCGAGGCTCCGCCCCGTGCCGATGTCCGGGCCGCCCTCGGCGCGATCGCGCGACTCAACTCCTGGCGCCCGCCGGCCGGGATGTTCGACGCCCCGCTCGACTACGCGTCGCGCATCTCGCGCTACCACGAGCTGGGACTGTTCACCGACCGCGACCTCGGGGACCTGCAGAAGCTCCTGCACGGTCTGGCGCATGCGGGCGGGCGGCAGGGCATGGGCCAGTTCTGTCACGGCGACGCTCTGCTCTCCAACATCCTGCTGTCGCCCACGGGCCCGGTGCTGGTCGACTGGGAGCACACCGGCTGGTATCTCCCCGGCTACGACCTGGCGACGCTGTGGTCGGTGCTGGGAGACGCACCGGCGGCACGCCGTCACATCAGTCAGCTGGCGCAGCAGGCGGGACCGGCCGCGCGGGACGCGTTCCTGGTCAATCTGATGCTGGTGCTGACCCGGGAGATCCGTACCTACGAGACGGCCGTGCAGCGGACGATGCGGGAGGCGCCGCCCGCGGGCGGCGGTCAGGCTCCGTCCGGCGGACTGTCGGCCGGTGAGGAGCAGCGGCTGCTGCTGCGGCGGCTGCACGACGACTGCGCACTGGCCCGGCGGGCCGTGCGTGCGGCGGTCGGCACTCGCTGACCGGCCGCCACTGAGGGGGAAGCGCGCTGCGCGCCCAGTGCCGACACACTGGGCGCGCAGCGCACTGTGGTGCTCCGGTCGGTTACGGCGTGTGGAACTCCACCGCGTCCACGTCGAAGGAATTGTTCTGAGGTGACGTGAAGACGAGATAGAGCCTGTGGGTTCCGGCGAGCGCCTCGACCGGGACGGTCGGGGTGGACTGGTAGGTGTCCCAGCCGCCGGTGTTGGGGACGGGTGTGGTGCCCAGCAGCTTGCCGTCGGGTGCGTCGGCACGCAGTTCGATCGCGCCGACTCCGTACGGGGACGACAGCTTGTAGCTGACCGTGCCCACGCCTTCGACGCTCATCGGGTCGAAGGCCACCCAGTCGCCGTTGCTGACGTCGCCGATGCGCTTGCCGTTCTCGGCGCCTTCCTGGGCGACGACGCGGGTGCCGGACTGGGCGTCGTAGTACTCGGCCTGCTTGTGCGCGGGCTGCAGCACGGAGCGCCCGTAGCCGGTGAGGGCCGAGGTGCCTTCGGCGCCCTTGTCGGTGTACTTGGCGTTGAGTACGTAGGTGAGGTCGGCGCCCTCCGGATGGCCGCCCAAGTCGCCGGTGTCGACGGTGCCTTCGCAGCCGGGGATGTCGGTCGTCGGGTGCTCGTGGTCGTCGTGGCCGAGGGCCGGGTTGAGCGTGACCTTGGTGCAGTCGACGGGGCCGTCCTCCGGGTCGGTGACCGAGATCTTGTAGGGGATCTTGTCGCCGAAGGTGATGAGCTTGCCGTTGACGGGGAATTCGATGGTCACCTTGGGTGCGGTGTTTCCGGCCGTGATGGGGATGTTGGCGTAGCCGGACTTCCCGGTGGTGTCGGTGACCTTCAGCTGGGCGGTGAAGTCACCCTTGGCGGTGTACGTATGCGTCGGGTTGGCCTCGGTGGAGTCGTAGGTGCCGTCGCCGTCGAAGTCCCAGGCGTAGCTGAGCAGATCGCCGTCCGGGTCACTGCTGCCGGCGCTGGAGAAGTCGACCTTGAGCGGCGTTGGCCCGTTGGTGGCGGAAGCGGCGGCCTTGGCGACGGGGATGCGCTTCCCCTGTGCGTAGTCGATCCGGTAGAGGCCGGAGTCGTTGTTGCCGCCGCCGAAGGAACTGCCCCATTCGAGGACGTACAGCGATCCGTCGGGCCCGAAGGTCATGTCCATCGGCTTGTTGAATTTCTGCGTCGACAGGAAGTCATTGATCTTCAGCAGCTTCTTGTCCTTGTCGAAGCGCATTTCCTTGACGTAGTTGCGTGACCACTCGTAGAAGAAGCTCGCGCCCTCGAAGTAGGCGGGGAACTTGGTCGCGGAGGGGTTTTTGGCGTCGAAGTGGTAGACCGGGCCGCTCATCGGGGCGGCGCCGCCCGTGCGCATCTCCGGGAATTCCTTGGACGCGCCGTAGCCGTACCAGACGTCGGGCTGCTGGAGCGGCGGGAGGTCCTTCAGTCCTGTGTTGTTGGGTGAGGGGTTGACGGGCTTGGCGCAGTCGAACTTGGGGCCGACGACCTTGGTGTCGGGGTCGTAGGGCGCGTAGGCCTGGTTGTTGCCGTGGCAGAACGGCCAGCCGAAGTTGCCGGGCTTCTTGATGACGTTGTACTCCACCAGGCCCTCGGGCCCGCGGTCGGTGGTCGGCAGTCCCCGGTCCGGTCCGTAGTCGGCGACATGGACGTAGCCGGTCTTCTGGTCGACGGTGAAGCGGAACGGGTTGCGGAAGCCCATCGCGTAGATCTCGGGCCGGGTCTTCATGGTGCCGGGGCGGAAGAGATTGCCCTGCGGGATCGTGTAGCCGCCGCGGTCGGACGGCTTGATGCGCAGGATCTTGCCGCGCAGGTCGTTGGTGTTGCCCGCGGTGCGCGCTGCGTCCAGCATCTGCTTGCCGGGCCGCCAGTCCAGCGGCGCGTAGCCCTGCCAGTTGGGGTCGAGATTGGGCGGGGTGTCGTCGCCGACGCCGAGGTAGAGGGTGCGGCCGGGGCCGAACTCGACGGCGCCGCCGGTGTGTCCGGGCTCGGGGAAGGTGCGGTCGCGGTAGGCGGGTACGTCGATGAGCTTCTTCTCGCTCGCCATGTCGAGGGTGTTGCCAGTGACGGTGAAGCGGGAGAGCCGGTTGATGTCGTCCTTGGCCGCGGCGGGCGCGTAGTACAGATAGATCCAGTGGTTGGTCTTGAAGGCCGGGTCGAGTTCCATGCCGACCAGGCCGTCCTCGCCGCCGGTGTAGACGTCGAGCTTTCCGGCGCTGACGGTGGAGTGCGACGCGGGGTCGTAGATCTTCACTTCGCCGTTGCGCTGGGCGTAGAAGACGCGGCCGTCGGCGGCGACGTCGAGCTCCATCGGGTCGGCGGTGTTGTCGTCGAGGGTGACCTTCTCGTAGCCGCTCCAGACGGTGCCTCCGCAGTCGCCCGGCTCCTTGCCCGCCGCCCACTTCACGCCGCCGATGACATGGTCGCGGAAGGCGGCTTCGCTGTACGAGGGGATGTCGTGGCCCATGGCGGTGGCCCAGACGCGGCCGCCCTCGGTGGTGCGGCACCAGGAGATGGGGTGGTCGGCGCCCATGGCGGAGCCGCCGGGGTTGTATGTCGTCTCGTCGGCGGTGACCAGGACATGGACGTCGCCGCGGGGGTTCTTGTCGAAGTTGTACCACTCCTCGGGGCGCTCCCAGCGTTCGGGAAGTGTCCTGGTGGAGGGGTGGACGCGGTCGGCGACCTTGGCGGTGCCCTGGAGGACTCCGGGTGAGTGCGCGGGCATATGGGCGCCGCCGTTGATCGCGTCGTCCCACCAGGGGAACTGCTCCTCGACGCCCATGTCGAGGGTGTTGTGGATGGCGACGACGCCTCCTCCGCCGCGTACGTACTTCTGCATCGCCTCGCGCTGGGCGTCGGTGTCCCAGACCATGCCGGAGTTCTGCAGCATGACGATGACGTCGAAGTCCTTGAGCTTCGCGTCGTCGAAGACGGTGGGGTCGGCGCTCTGGACGACCTCGAAGTTGTTCTCGGCGGCCTCCTCCGTGAACATCTGGATTCCGGCCGGGATGGAGGCGTGGACATACCCGACGGCGCGGGTGAAGAGCAGGGCGCGGAAGGCGGGGGCCTTCTCGACGGCGGTGGCGGGCAGGGCGGTCATCGCGAGCAGCAGTGCCGCCAGCACGGCGACGACCGCTCTGGGGATGTCACGAGCATGACAGCTCATGAGTCGGTCCTCTCTGGTGAGGGAGTGAGCAGGGAACGCAGGAAGGCGAGGCCGTCCGTCGCGATGGCGTCCTGGGTCGCCGCGAGAGGTCGCCAGACGGAGGCAGCGACAGCGATTGCATCGTTGTGGGCGGTGAACGACTCGATGCAGAGCGGGCCTTGGTAGCCGTGCTCGGTGAGAGCTGCGAGGAAGCCGGGCCAGTCGAGATGGTCGGCGCCGGGGGTGCCGCGGTCGTTCGCGCACACCTGGACATGGACGATGCGGCCCGCGGCCTGCTGTACGGCGCCGGGCAGGGTGCGTTCCTCGATGTTCTGGTGGTACGTGTCGAGGGCGAGGCCGATGGTCCCCGCGTCCAGGCCGTCGAGGGCTTCGAGGCACTGGGTGACGGTGTTGAGCAGACTGGTCTCGTAGCGGTTCAGGGGCTCGACCCCGATGCGTACGCCGGCGGCTCGCGCGTGGTCGACGACGGGGGCGAGGTTCTCTCTCAACTCCTCGTAGGCCGCGGCCCGTTCGCACGCGTCCATCCGCCAGGTGCGGCCGACCGCGGTGTAGACAGGACCGGCGACCACGGGCGCGGAGAGTGTGCTCGCCGTGTCGAGGCAGTGCAGCAGATAGTCCTGGGTGGCTCGGACGGTTGCCGGGTCGGTGCGTACGAGATCGCGGTCCGGTGGCATGACGGCGATCACGGCGGCCGGTGCCAGGCCGGTCGCGTCAAGGAGCTTTCGTACCGCTGCCGGATCCCAGTCCCGGGTCTGTTCCAGGGGGAGTTCGACGCAGTCGAAGCCCCAGGAGGCCAGCCTGGGCAGGGCGTCGGCAAGGGCCTCGTAGGAGACGGGTGAGTGCCAGATCCAGGGGTTCGCGCCGATCGCGCGGGGCATCACTTCTTGCCGCCCCAGGCCTCGGGGAATCCGGGCAGCTTCTCGCAGCCGCACATCGCGTAGTGCAGCGGCGGCATGCCCGGCTTGAGGTACTGCTCCAGGGTGTCCTGGGTGACGGTGGGCTGCGGGAGCTTCCACTCCTTGGGGACCTGCTGCCCGGCCAGGATCCTCAGCGCCGCGATCACGGGCGTGCGCCACTGGAAGGTCGGATAGGTGGGGGCGATCGCGGTGAGCTTCTTCTCCTTCCATGCCTGGAGGAAGTCCTGCTGGTCCTCGCCGGTGATGGGCGGGACGTCCTTGCCCGCGTCCTCGAAGGCCTCGACGGCGGCCACGGCGGTCGCGCCGGAGTCCATCCATACGCCGTCGATGTCGCCGTGGCGGGTGAGTGCGTCGGTGACGATCGACTTGGTCTTGGCGGGGTCGCCGTCGGTGAACTTCACGTCCACGACGTCCAGTTCACTCTTGTCGAAGGCGACCTTCGCGGCGGACCAGCGCGTCTCCAGGACGTCGACACCGGGCGAGATGCGCAGGGCGAGGATCTTGCCCTTGGGCTTGACCTTCTCGACCAGGAAGCCGGCGGCGACCGCTCCGTATCCGTAGCCGCCGATGGGGTTGATGAAGGTGACCGCGCAGTCGGTCTCCACGCCCCGGTCGAAGACGATCACGGGCAGCTTGGCGCAGGCCTGTTTGACGGCGGGGGTGAGGGTGGCGGTGGTGTTCGGGGAGACGATCAGGGCGTCGCAGTCCCGTCCGGCGAGCTCCTGGATGTCGGAGATCTGCTTGTCGTCCTTGCCCTGCGCGTCGAGCACGGTGAACTTGGTGATCTCCTTGTGCAGGCCGACTTCGGCCCTCATGTTCTTCAGCCCGACCTGACGCCAGGGGTTGAAGACACCGGCGTTGGAGAAGCAGAGATGAATGCCCTGTCCCTGCTTCTTGTACTGCGTCGTGCCGGTCAGCCGGGGGCTGAGCATCTGCTCCCACGGCTTGTCCGCCGGACCCTGGGGGGTCTGCTTGGCGAGCGCCAACTGGCGTTCGTACTCGGCCTGCTGGAAGAACTTCGACTGCGCGCCGGTGCCTGCGGAGTCGCTCGCACCGGCCCCGGCCGCTCCCGCCGGTTTGGCCGGTGGTGCGTCGCTGGTGCAGGAGGCGATCAGCGCGGTACCGAGCAGGGCGGCGGCCGATGCGAGGGCGCGCCGGCGGATCGCGTGGATGGCGGTCATGAGGGTTCCCCTCCTGAGGGGTGCGTACGGCGGCGGCGCAGCCGGGACCAGTCGGCGGCCCCGAGGCCCACGGCGGCGATGACGATGAGCCCTTGGACGGTGGATTCGAGGGCGCCGGACACGCCCTGGAGGTTGAGCAGGGTGAACAGGGCCTGGAGAGAGAAGGCCCCGGCCATGGCGGCGACGACGGAGCCGCGGCCGCCGCCCAGTACCACCCCGCCGAGCACGACGGCGGTGATGGCCTCGAATTCGTAGCCGCGTCCGGCCTGTGCGGAGACGCCGGAGAAGCCTCCGACGAGGACGGCGGCGAGTGCTGCCGCGGTGCCGGACAGGATGAACGCGATGGTGCGGGCGCGCGCCACTCGTACTCCGGCGAGGGCGGCCGCGCGTTCGCTGTCGCCGGTGGCGACGAGGGTGCGGCCGAAGTCGGAGCGCATCAGGAACACGGCGGCGGCTCCGGCGGCGAGGCAGGCGAGCACGGCCCAGGGCAGCCAGCCGAACGCGGTACCGCGGCCGAGCTGCCGGAAGGCGGTGGGCAGCGCGCCGTGCGGGGAACCGCCGGTCCAGAAGAAGACGGCCCCTTCGAGGATGAGCATCATCCCGAGCGTGGTGATGAAGGAGGGGACTTTGAGGACGGTGGTGATCAGCCCGTTGAGAAGGCCGGTGAACGCTCCCGCGATCAGCAGCACCGCGGTGACCAGCAGCCAGGGCGCGGAGGGGAAGGACCCGTAGAGCTCGGCGGCCACCACGACGCCCGCGGTGACGATCGAGCCCACGGAGAGGTCGAACTCCCCGCAGACGATGACGAGATACTGGCCCGCGGCGAGGATCACCAGCGGCGCGGCGCGTTTGACGAAGGCGAGGAAGCGGTCGGGTTCGTAGAAGCCGGGGTCGGTGAGGGCGAGCGCCGCGAGAAGCACGGCGAGCAGGACGTACACGGGCGCGCCGGTGCCCAGCGCGCGTGCGACTCGCCTGCTCCGGGGGGCTGTCGCCGTCGTCATGCGGTCCTCCTTGTGGACCGCCGCGCGTACAGCGCCACGGCGGCGATGATCACAACGCCGCGTACGACGTTCTTGAAGAAGGGGTCGACCGAGAGCTGGTTGAAGACGCTGTCGAGTACGGCGAGTACGAGGACGCCGCCGAGGGTGCCGGCCACTCCACCGCGGCCGCCCGCCAGCGCGGTGCCGCCGAGGACGACGGCGGCGATCGACTCGAGGTCGTAGCGCGCCTCGGTGCCCGCCCAGGGCGCTCCGGCGCCGAGCCGGGCGGCGAGGAAGAGGGCGGCAGCGCCGACGCACAGCGAGCAGAGGATGTGCGCGACGACGACGGTGCGGCGGGTGCGTACGCCGGAGAGGCGGGCGGCGTGTTCGTCGCCCCCGCTGGCGTACATGTGATGCCCCAGACGCGTACGGCGGGTGATCAGCCACATGGCGACGGCCACGGCGGCGAGCAGGAACACGGACACCGGGACGGGACCGATGCGGTCGTAGCCGAGGTGCTGGAAGGAGGCGGGGACCTTGCCGGCGGGTCCGGTGTAGTTGTCCTCGATCCAGCCGCGCAGGATGAAGGCGGTGCCGAGGGTGGCGATGAAGGCGTTGACCTTCAGGCCGGTGACGATGAGGCCGTTGGCGAGTCCGACGCCGGCGCTGAGCGCGAGGACGGCGAGGACGGCGGTGACGACGCCGCCACTCTGCATCGTCTCGGCGGCGACGAGGGTGCCGAGGCTGATGAGATAGGCGACGGACAGGTCCAGGGAACCGGTGAGGATGACCGCGGACTGGCCGACGGCGACGAGGCCGAGGGCGACGCAGTTCTGCAGGATCGCGACGATGTTGGTGAGGGTGAGGAAGTCCCCGCCGCGGGCGGCGACGACGATCCAGCCGAGGAGAGTAACGCCGAGCGCGGCGAGCCAGACTCCGACGACCGGGTCGGAGAGCCGCAACCGGGCGGGTGCGCCGGATGCCTGCTTCGGCCGGGGGCGGACAGCCGTGCCGAGGGCGTTCACGGGGTCTCCCCGGCGGTATGGGGTCGGCCTGGTGACGAGTCGCCGATCGCGTCACCCGACGGGCCCGCCGGACCTCCTGCACCGGACGGCGGCCCGCCTGTCGCGAGGCGCATGATCTCCTCCTCACCCGCGCCTGCCGGGAGTTCACCCGCGAGGCTCCCCTCGGCCATGACGAGCACCCGGTCGCTCATGCCGATCAGCTCCGGCAGTTCGGAGGAGATGATCAGTACGGCGAGGCCTTCGCGGGCCAGTTCGCGTACGAGCGTGTGGATGGCGGCCTTCGCTCCGACGTCGACGCCCCGCGTCGGCTCGTCGAAGAGCAGCACCTTGGGGCGGACCGCCAGCCATTTGGCGATGACGACCTTCTGCTGGTTGCCGCCGGAGAGGTACAGCGCCTGCTGGTCCTCGCCGCGGGCCTGCAGGCGTACGCGTTGAAGGAGTTCGGTGACCTCGCGTCCGGCCGGGGGCCTGCCGCGGGCGGGGACCGCACGGGTGACGAGCAGTGCGTTGTCGCGTACGGACTGGCGCAGTGCGAGCCCTTCGGTCTTGCGGTCCTCGGTGACCAGGGCGATGCCCGCGCGGATCGCGTCCCGCGGGCGGGCCGGTCGCAGCCGTCTGCCGCCGACGGTCATCGCGCCCGCCGTGAAGGGCGCCGCCCCGAACAGCGCGCGGGCCAGGGATGTGCGCCCCGAGCCCTGGAGGCCTGCGACGCCGACGACCTCGCCCGCCCGCAGGGTCAGATCAATGCCCTTGACGCGGTCGTTGGAGCCGCCGGTGACGGTGAGCCGTTCGGGGCCGATCTCCCCGGGGCGGGCGCGGGGCGGGTAGTACGCGGTCAACTCCCGGCCGACCATGGCGCGTACGACCTGGTCGGTGTCGGTGTCCTTCGTAGGGAGTGTGGTGACCCGGCGGCCGTCCTTGAGGACGGTGATGCGCTGCGAGAGGTCGAAGACTTCGCGCAGGCGGTGCGAGATGTAGAGGATGCCGAGGCCCCGGCGGGTGAGTCTGCGGACGAGGGCGGAGAGCAGGTCGACCTCGTGGTCGGCGAGCGGCGCTGTTGGCTCGTCCATGACAAGCACACGTACGTCGGACGCCAGGGCCTTGACGATCTCGACGGTCTGCCGGCGCGCGACGGAAAGGTCGCGGACCAGGGTGCGCGGGGTGATGCCGGTCTCGTCGAGCTCGGCGAGGAGTTCGGCGGTGCGTCGCTCCATGGCCTTGCGGTCGACGAGCCCGCGCCGGGTGGGCTCGCGGCCGAGAAAGACGTTCTCGGCGACCGTGCGGTGCGCGAGGAGCGCGAACTCCTGGTGGATGATGCCGATTCCGGCGGCCTGCGCCTGCGAGGGGTGGGTGAAGGCGTGCTCGGCGCCGTCGATGGCGATGGTCCCCGAGTCGGGTAAGTGCTCGCCCGCGAGGATCTTCATCAGGGTGGATTTCCCGGCTCCGTTCTCGCCCACGAGGGCGTGCACTTCACCGGCTTCGAGGTCGAGCCCCACATCGTGGAGCACGCGCACCCCGAGAAAGCTCTTGGACACGCCGTGCATCGTCAGCATCGCCTGGCTCCTTGGGCAGGGCAGCGTTCTGCAGAGCAATGTCCTGACACAGCTTTCGCCTGTCAAGAGTCTAAGCAGCGTTCATCACAACCGAATTGACGGAGACTTATGCCGATGAACGAACAGCATCCGCCTTGTTAGCAGCGGAAGTCGTCCCTATGGTTGCTGTCATGTCTTCGCCGTCGGCTCCCAGCGCCTTCGCCGCCACCCACTCCCCCGGCGATGTGCTCGCGCTGATCAGTTCGGGGGCCGCGGCGACCCGCGCGGACGTCGCGCGGATCACCGGGCTCGCCCGCTCCACCGCGTCCCAGCGGGTGGACGCCCTCATCACGCACGGCTTCGTCGACGAGACGGCGGCCGACGCGGGAGCCTCGACCGGCGGCCGTCCGCCGCGCCGACTCCAACTGCGCACCCGCGAGCATGCCGTGGCCGGTGTGGACCTGGGCGCCTCGCACTGCCGCGTGGCCCTCATGGACATCGGCGCCGCCACGCTGGCGACGAAGGAGGACCCGCTGTCGATCGCGGACGGTCCCGACTCCGTACTGCGCCACGTGGAGCGCACCCTGCACGCACTGCTCAAGGAGACAGGCCGGGATCCGGGGACGCTGCGCTCGATCGGCGTTGGCGTGCCGGGTCCGGTGGAGTTCTCCACCGGACGCCCGGTCGATCCGCCGATCATGCCGGGCTGGCACCAGTACCCGATCCCCGAGTTCTTCGCCTCGCGCTTCGGCGTGCGCGCGCTCGTCGACAACGACGTGAATGTGATGGCCCTGGCCGAGCAGCGCCGCGCCTTTCCCGACACCCGCTATCTGCTCTACATCAAGGTCGGCACCGGCATCGGCTGCGGCATCGTCGCCGACGGCCGGCTGCACCGCGGCGCCCAGGGCTGCGCGGGCGACATCGGCCATATCCGGGTCGGGGACCAGGAAGAGCCGTGCCGCTGCGGCAACTCCGGCTGTCTGGAGGCGGTCGCGGGCGGCGCGGCGCTCGCGGCGCGCCTGGCGGCGCTCGGTCTGGAAGCGGCATCGGGCAGCGATGTCGTACGCCTGGTGAAGTCGGGCAATCGGGACGCGGTGCGCATGGTGCGCGAGGCGGGGCGCGCGGTCGGCGAGGTGCTGGCAAGTCTGGTGAACTTCTTCAACCCGGACACGGTGGTGCTCGGCGGCGCGCTGGCTGCTGTGCACGACCAACTGCTCGCGGGCGTACGGGAAGCGGTCTACCGGCGCTCGCATCCGCTGGCCACCCATGTGCTGCGGATCGAGCCGAGCCGCACCGGTGAGGACGCGGCGGCTCTCGGCGCCGGGATCCTGGCGATCGAGCACGCTCTGTCACCCGCCCAGGTGGACCGGCAGCTGGCGCGTGCCGCCGCCTCCTGACCGCAGTGCGGGACACCGTGACTCGCCGTCCGTATACGGACATTGGTCCACTCCACTGACGCGCCGCAGGCCCGCGCCCCCTCATGCCGAAACTCCACGACACGCGTGTTGACGTGCGAAATCCTTACAGCGGGACAAGATTGACGGATCGTCCGGAAGCCGATACCCCTGTAGTCGAGCCCGACCCCGCAGGCCCGTCGCGCACCACCCGTCCCTGGAGGCCGCCTTGCAAGGATCCGCCCCCGTACGAGAGAGAAGCGCCCGTCGGCGCCTGCTGAGGGCAGGGGGTGCGGTGGCGTCCGCCGCCCTGCTCCTGCCACTGGTCTCTGCCGGTCCGTCGGCCACCGCCGACCAGCACGGCACCACCGGCGCACTGCAGAGCGACTTCGCCGCGGCCGCGGCCCGGTACCGGGTGCCGCAGAGCGTGCTGCTCGGCGTCTCGTATCTCCAGTCCCGCTGGGACACGCACGGCGGCGCGGCGAGCGTCACGGGCGGCTACGGGCCGATGCATCTGACCGATGCCAGGACCGCGCTGGCCGAGGCACCGCACCATTCGCACGGCAGCGAGGACGCGCGCGGCGACGACGCCCGACCGGCCGTGAAGACGGACGAGGCCGAGCTGCCCGAGGCGTCCGAACTCCCGGCCCGGCTGCGGACCCTGGACCGTGCGGCCGAACTCTCGGGGTACTCGGCCGAGCAGCTGCGTGACAATCCGGCCGCCAATGTGGGCGGCGGCGCAGCCCTTCTCGCCGACGCGCAGAAGAAGCTGGGCCGCCCGCTGAGCGAGGACCCGGCGGACTGGTACGGCGCGGTGGCACGCTTCTCCGGCGCGGACGACATCGCGACCGCGACGACGTACGCCAATGATGTCTTCGACGTGATCCGCACCGGCGAGTCGCGGATCACGGACAGCGGTCAGCGGGTCGCGCTCGCGGCCGACCCGGCCGCGGCGACCGATCCCGCACAGGCGGCAGGCCTCGGGCTGCGGACGGCCGACGCGAGGAAGACGGAGTGCCCGCGGACGGTGGCCTGCGAGTGGATCCCGGCGCCGTACGAGGAGTTCGGCGACAACGACTACGGCAACCACGACCTGGCCGACCGGCCCGCGTCGCAGTCGGTGAAGTACATCGTCATCCATGACACCGAAGGCTCCTGGGACACCACACTCAAGCTGGTCCAGGACCCGACGTATGTCTCCTGGCAGTACACCCTGCGCTCCTCGGACGGGCACATCGCCCAGCACGTGCCCCTCAAGGACGTGGCCTGGCACGCCGGCAACTGGTACGTGAACGCCAAGTCGGTGGGCCTGGAGCACGAGGGCTTCCTGGTCTCGCCGGACGCCTGGTACACAGAGGCGATGTACCGCACCTCCGCCCGGCTGGTGAGGTATCTGGCCAAGCGGTACGGCATCCCGCTGGACCGCCAGCACATCCTCGGGCACGACAATGTGCCGGGCACGACCCCCGCGACGATCCGCGGAATGCACACCGACCCGGGCCCGTACTGGGACTGGGCTCACTACTTCCGGCTGCTGGGCCGCCCGTTCACGCCGACCGCGGGACCCCGCAGCGATGTGGTGACGATCCGCCCGGACTACGCGGAGAACCAGCCGGTGTACACGGGCTGCGTGAAGCCCGCCGACGCCTGCGTGCCGCACGGCTCCGGGGCGGTACGGCTGCACACCGCGCCCGCCGAGGACGCCCCGCTGGTCAAGGACATCGGTCTGCGCCCCGGCGGCGAGGACTCCACCACCGGCGTCAATGACACGGGCGCGCGGGCCTCGACCGGCCAGCAGTATGCGGTCGCCGGCCGTGAGGGCGACTGGACGGCGATCTGGTACCTGGGGCAGAAGGCGTGGTTCCACAACCCGCGCACCCAGCCGACGGCGGTGGGGGCCCGGGGCTGGACGCTCACTCCCAAGGAAGGCGCTGCGGAGATCCCGGTCTATGGACGCGCCTACCCGGAGGCGGCTGCGTACCCGGCCGGTGTCCCGGTCCAGGCGATTGCGCCGCTGCCGTACAAACTCCTCGCCGGTCAGCGGTATGTGGTGGGCGACCGTGTGCCGGGCGAGTATCTGTACGCGACGACGTTCGACACCGCGGGACACACGGTCGTGCGGGGCCAAGAGCCGTACTACGAGATCCAGTTCGGGCACCGGGTCGCCTTTGTGAAGGCAGCCGACGTGACCCTGGTGCGGTAGCCAAGAGCCGCGGTGCGCCACCGTACGTGGGGTCTGGTGGCGCACCGCCCACCTCTTTATGGGCTTGTGTGACTAATTGCCGTGATGCGTGGGCCGTACGGGGGACGGGTAGGGCTGGCCCGCCCATCACCGGTCCGCGCCCCCGTGCGCGGATGCTCACCGAAAGGCCCTGGCGCACATGGCTCAGCCCTTCGTACTGCCGGACTTCTACGTCCCGTATCCCGCGCGGCTCAATACGCATGTCGAGGAAGCTCGGCGGCACACCAAGGAATGGGCGCGCGGGATGGGGATGCTGGAGGGGTCCGGCATCTGGGAGGAGAGCGATCTCGACGCGCACGACTACGCCCTGCTGTGCGCGTACACCCACCCCGACTGCGACGCCAAGGCCCTCTCCCTCGTCACCGACTGGTATGTGTGGGTCTTCTTCTTCGACGACCACTTCCTGGAGACCTACAAGCGGACGCTGGACCGCGAGGGCGGGAAGCGGTATCTGGACCGCCTGCCTGCCTTCATGCCGATGAACCTCGCGGACGGTACGCCCGAACCGGAGAATCCGGTCGAGGCAGGTCTGGCCGATCTGTGGGCCCGGACCGTGCCGAGCATGTCGGACGCCTGGCGGGTGCGGTTCGCCGAGGCGACCGAGCATCTGCTGAACGAGTCCCTGTGGGAGCTGTCCAACATGGACGAGGGGCGGATCGCCAACCCCGTCGAGTACATCGAGATGCGCAGGAAGGTCGGCGGGGCGCCCTGGTCGGCGGGTCTTGTGGAGTTCGCCGCGAACGCCGAGGTCCCGGCGTCGGTGGCCGGCTCACGGCCGCTGTGCGTGCTGCGCGACACGTTCTCGGACGCGGTGCATTTGCGCAACGACCTGTTCTCGTACCAGCGCGAGGTCGAGGACGAGCGCGAGAACAGCAACGGCGTCCTCGTTCTGGAGACCTTTTTGGGCTGTAGTACGCAGGAGGCGGCCGAGGCCGTCAATGATCTGCTGACTTCTCGGTTGCAGCAGTTCGAGAACACCGCGCTCACCGAGGTCGGACCCCTGTGCGCGGAGAAGGGACTCACCCCTGCCGAGACCGCTTCCGTCCTTGCGTACGCCAAGGGCCTGCAGGACTGGCAGTCGGGCGGGCACGAGTGGCACATGCGCTCCAGCCGCTATATGAACGGGGGCGGGAAAGCGGCAGAGCCCGCGCAGATTGCCTGGAGCATGGCCGCCTCGTCGATCCGCTTCACCCCGCGCGCCGAGGCGGCCCGCTGGCGAAGGCACGCCCACCAGCCGTACCAGCACGTGGGCCCGTCGCTGCTCCCGAAGTTCGAGCTGCCCTACGACGTCACCCTCAGCCCGCATCTGGCGGGGGCGCGGGAGCGCAACATCGAGTGGGCGCGGCGCATGGGGATCCTTGAGCCGCAGCCGGGGCGGCCCGGATCGCACGTGTGGGACGAGCGCCGGGCACGCAATATCGATCTGCCGCTCTGCTCGGCGGGCCTCCATCCGGACGCGACCCCGGAGGAGCTGGATCTCTCGTCGAACTGGCTGACCTGGGGCACCTACGGCGACGACCTGTACCCGGTGATCTACGGCCGGACCCGCGATCTGGCCGGGGCCTGGGCCGCCAATGAGCGACTGCTGCTCTTCATGCCGCTGGACGGTGAGCCGGCGCCCGAGCCGGCCGACGCGATGGAGCGGGGACTCGCCGATCTGTGGCAGCGCACGGCGGGTCCGATGGACGAGGCCTCCCGGCGCACGTTCCGCAGGACGGTCGAGGACATGCTCGCGAGCTGGCTGTGGGAGCTGGCCAATCAGGCGCAGCACCGTATTCCGGATCCGGTGGACTACATCGAGATGCGGCGCTTCACCTTCGGCGCGGACATGACCATGCGGCTGTGCCGGCTCTCGCACGGGGACCGGGTGCCTGCCGAGATCTACCGCAGCGGCCCCGTCCGCTCGCTGGAGAACGCCGCGGTCGACTACGCGATGCTGATCAATGACCTCTTCTCGTACCAGAAGGAGATCGAGTACGAGGGCGAGGTGCACAACGCCGTCCTGGTCGTGCAGAACTTCTTCGGGGTCGACTATCCGACGGCCGTGGACATGGTGCACGAGCTGATGAAGGGGCGGATGCAGCAGTTCCAGCATGTCATCAAGGTCGAACTGCCGGTTCTCTACGACGACTTCGAGCTGGACGTGGAGGCCCGTCAGATCCTCGACGGCTATGTGCACGAGCTCCAGGACTGGATGGCCGGGATCCTCAACTGGCACCGGGACTGCGTGCGCTACCACGACGAGGACCTACGGGCGGGCACCGGCGGCGCCCCCTGGCATCTCAGCGGGCCCACAGGGCTGGGTACTTCGGCCTCGGATGTGCTCACGCTGTTCGTCCGGCCCACGGCGGATCCGGTCGGGGCATAGCGCCAAGTGAGACCTTCGGCCCGCCGTGAGCACGATGCGGCGGGCCGGGCGCGCGGACGCGCGAAGGGTCAGCCCTGCTGGAAGAGTTCCGCGGGCAGCGGCTTGAGCAGTGCGTACAGATCGTCGGTGATCGGCCGGTCCCAGCTGGCGATCGTGACGAGGACATTGTCGCTGCGGTCGAACTGCACGCAGGAGATACGGCTTTCGGAGAGCTTGAGACGGCGCACGATCAGCAGGTTGTCGCCCTGCATCACCGGCATGTCCTCGACGTCCACGACATCGACGGGCTCGTCGTTCTCCAGCGCCAGCAGCAGCTGGGCCACCTCGAAGGGGATCTGTCCCTCGTCGACCTCGCGGGCGGGCGAGCCCTCCGGCAGATTGCCGATGATCATCGCGGGGCCGCGGCCGCCGAACAGGTCGTACCGCAGGAAGACGCCCTGGCAGGTGCCGTCGGGGGCGGGCAGCAGACCGGCGCCGAGATTGCCGGGCCAGTCGCCCGGATCCATGGCCAGGACATCGAAGTCCGGGCCCGCGGGTGTGGCGGCGCTGCGGCGGCGGAGGAAGGACATACCGCCATGGTACGTGTCCGGGCGGGCCCGGCCGAGCCGGGGCCCGAGGCCTCTTGGACGCCGCCGGTCACCGTCCACGGCCGCCGTCCAGCCCCTCGGAACGGCCGTCGCCGATGGCGTCCGCCAGGCCCGCCTCGTCGGTGCCCGCCTTGCGGTAGACGGCCGAGAGCAGCCTGGTCACGGCGTGCTCGTCGACATGGAGGACGGCCGCGACGGAGGCCCTGCCGCGGCCCTGGACGGTGAGGACGGCGGCGGTCCGCTCGCGGGTGGTCAGCGCGTCGGTCTCGATGGCACGCAGGCTGCGCGGGCGCAGCCCGGCCGCCGCGAGCTCGTCGCGGGCGGCGTCGGCGAGCCCGTCGGCGCCGCACTGTCCGGCCGCCTCCAGGCCGCGGTAGAGGCACTCGGCGGCCTCCTTCGAGCGGCCGGTGCGACGCAGCTGGATGCCGAGGTCGACGAGGGCGCGGGCGAGTTCGTACGCGGCGGGCGAGCGCTCCAGATGGGCGACGGCCTCTTCGAGGAAAGCGGTCCTTTCGGTGCCGCCGGAGACTTCGGCAGCCACGCGCAGGGCCTGGCCGATGGCGGACGCGGTCGCGAAGCGGCGGGCGCGCTGCACGGCGTCCAGCGCGATCGCGCGGGCCCGCTCCGGCGCGTCGTGCGCCTCGGCGAGGGCGAGATGGAGCTGCCAGGGGCACCAGGCCGGGTTGCGCATTCCGCGCGGGTCGAGCCGCCTGCCCGCGGCGGCGAGTTCGACTGCCGCCTCCTTGGGGCGGCCACGGGCGAGCAGCAGCTCGCCGTACACGGTCTGGGAGTCGGGGAAGGTCACGGCCGCCGGGAAAGGTTCGCCGAAGTCGTGGTCCTCGGCGACCTGCACCGCTTCGTCCGTACGCCCCCTGGCCAGCAGGACCTCGACGAGCGTGCCCAGCGCGTACCACTCGACGGGGGTGCGCGGCCCGACGCGTTCGGCGAGCCGCAGCCCTGCGCGTACGAAGTCCTCCGCCTCGGCCAGACGCCCGCGCCGGAAGCGTATGTACGCGAGAAGGGTGTACGCGAAGGAGAGATGGGCGCCGCGCCATCCCCGGCGCTCGAACTCGGCGGTGCCGGTGGCGAAGAGCTCCTCGGCCCGGCCCGGCCGGTCGCCGTACAGGAAGGTGAGCGCGACCAGCACGGGGACCTCGAAGCCGCGGTCCTCGACGGCCCAGCTCAGTCCACCCTGCAGGGCCCGTTCGGCGTGGCCCAGGGCGACGGCCGCGGGTTCGGCGCGCAGCATGGCGTCCCAGGCGCGCAGCCCGATGATGTACCGCTCGGTGAGGTCGCACCCGGTGAGATGGTCGGCGAGCCGGGCCAGGCGGCGGGACCGTGCGGGCGAGTCGGGCTCGTCGGCGCGGAACGCGTCCCACATGAACTTCTCGGACTGCATGCGCAGCCGGGTCCGCGGATCGCTGGTGAAGCGGGCCTCGCGGGCGAGTGTGTCGGAGGCTTCGCCGAGGCGGTCGGAGTGGGCCAGTACCTGGGAGAGCCGGTAGACGATGGCCTGGCGCAGGGCCGGGTCGGCGACGGGTTCTTCGAGGGCGGCGCGCAGATGGTTGACGGTGGTGGCGGGCTCGGTGAGCAGGGACGCGCAGCCCAGTTCGTACAGGACGGCGGCCCGGTCCTCGTACGCCGGGGGTTCGCGCAGGGCGCGGGCGAGCTGACGGCGGGCGGCGTCGGGAGCCCCGGCACGCTGGGTCTCGCGTGCGGCCTGGCGCAGATGGTGGACGACCCACGGGTCGCCCTCGGGGTGGGTCTCCATGAGGTGGCGGGCGGCGGCCGTGGAGCCGAGCCCGGCGTCGACGACGGACCAGGCGGCCTGGCCGTGCAGGGCGACGCGTACGGCGTCGGGGATGGCCCGGTAGACGGCGGTGGCGATCAGCGGGTGGACGAATTCGAGCGTGCCCTCGTCCGTCGCGGGGCCGGTGAGGATACGGGCGTCACGCAGCCGGTCGGCGGCGTCGGCGGCCTCTTCGCTGCCGAGGCCCGCGACGCTCGCGGCGAGCGCGGGCTGGATCTCGGTGCCGAGGACGGCGCCGGCCCAGGCGAGGCGGACGGTGGAGGCGCCGAGGCGTTCGAGGCGGGCGATGAGTCCGCTGCCCCTGACGGCGGCGGCGAGGTCGCGCAGGAGGTGGGCGCCGGACTCGTTGGGTTCGAGTCCGCGGTCGCTGACCTTGGCGGTGAGTTCGACGGCCTCGAACGGGTTGCCCGCGGTGACGGCCCAGCATTCGCGGCAGAACGCGTCGTCGGCGTGGGCGCCGAGCCGTTCGCGTACAAGTCGCCCTACGGCGGGGGCGGTGAGCGGTTCGAGGTCGATCGGGCGCTGTCCCGCCCGGCCGGACAGTCCGCGGAACTGCCGTGCGTGGTCGGGGAGTTCCTCCGGACGGTAGGCGACGACGAGCAGCATCGGGAGCTCTTCGGCCCGCGGAGCGAAGGCGGCGAGCCAGCTCAGCGACTCCGGGTCCGCCCAGTGGGCGTCGTCGAGTACGAGCACGAGCGGGGCACGCTGGACGGCGAGATGGGTGAGGACCCAGTCGAGGCCGTCACGCAGGCCCTGCGGGTCGGGCGGGGCGCCCGCCTCGGCGGTGCACAGGCCGAGCGCGGGGCCCACGATCGCGTACCAACTCCCCAGCTGCAGCCGCAGGGCGGCGTCGGACGAACCGGCGAGCTGGGGCTGGATCAGCTGGCGTGCGACATGGAAGGCGACCTGCTGCTCCTGGTCGCCGCCGCGCGCGGAGAGGACGGTGCAGCCCTTCGCCGCGGCACGGCGGCGCACTTCGGCGAGCAGGGTCGTCTTGCCGAGGCCGGCGTGGCCCGCGAAGGCGAGGAGGGCGCCGCGCGGGCGCTCGGGAGGTTCCGCATTGTCCACGCCGAGGCCCGCCAGCTCGCTCAACGCCTCGTCCACGGCAGCCAGTTCGGCTTCGCGCTCGAAGAGAAGGCGCCTGGTTCTGCCGGCACGTCGCGTCATGGTGCACCCCCCACGGCCGGGGCGTACGCCCGGCGCGGTGAAGGGGCTGCCGGACGGACGTCCTCGAGGCACCTCAGGGTACGCCCGAGAGGCCGTTCGGGTACCGGACTTGCGGGACGCGGTTTGTACGGAATGCTCCGCAGGCGCGTCAGGCCGATGTCTGAGTGTGGCCGATCCCGGGCGCGGCCGTGCCGTTGATCTTCTCGATCGCCTGGCGGGCGTGCTCGCCGGGTGTGCGGCCGGTCAGCGAGGACACGGAGGACGGCACGGAGGACTGCACACCGACCTGGCTCCGGTCCGCGGGCCTGGCATGGCCCGCCGACCGGGTACGCAGCCGATGACTTGCGGCCTCGTCGAGGCTGACAGGGCGTTGCATCTGGGCGGCCAGCCGGCTCGCCTCCTGTCCGAGCGCCGCGAGGTCTTCCCACTGCAGACGGACCACCAGGCGGAGTTCGGCCTCCCCGTCGGGGAGGGCTTGGAGAGGAGGATTGACGGAGTCGTTCATGGGCTGTCCTCACGGTCTCGGAACGGAATCCTCGCGGGAACGCTGCGCACCCTGTGGTGCGGGGTGCGCAGAGTGATACGGGAAACTCGCCCGGCGTGTTCAGTCGCCCGGCCTGTTCAGTCGTCCGCTCGCCGCCCCGCAGCGGCACTCAGCCTCAGGCGGCCCGGTGCCGCTCGTGGTGGCGGGCGACCCTGGCCCGGTTGCCGCAGGACGGCTTGCACCACTCCTGGCGCGGATGGTCCTTGAGGAAGTACCGCACACAGCGCGGGGCATGGCAGGCCCGCAGCCTCGCCCGGTCGGGGCCCGCCAGAAACGCGACGGCCGCGCGGGCGAGCGCCGCGACCAGCACGGCGCGCTCCCCCGCCGCGCCGGAAGGCCGGGACAAGGCTGCGGGCTCCCCGTCCGGCGGCCATTCGAGGCGCGGCACGACGGGCACGGCGGCCGCTGCGGTGTTGAGCCGGTCCAGCGCCAGGTCCGCGGGCAACAGCCGCTGAGCGTCGGCGGGGCTCGGCAGTCCGGGTTGTACGGCCCGTGCGAACAGCGAGCGGACGGCCGCGCGCAGCTCCCGTACGGCTGCGAGGGTGTCCGGGTCCGCGCTGAATGTGCGGACACCCGGCGCCGCGTCCAGCTCGTCGGCCCGCTCCCGGACCCAGCCGGTCAGCCCCTCGGTGTCCTGAAGATCGTCGGCGACGCCCCCGTGTCCGTCGTGGCGGATGGTGAGGGCGAGATCCAGTACGAGCGTATGAGCGGGCGCGGCCATGCCCATAACGGTAACGGGCCGTCCAGGCATTACCGACCGCGGCGGCTCACGCGCTCACGCTCTTACGTGAGGTCGAACTCCCCCCCGCGGGCGTTCAGGACGAAGGCGCGCCACTCGGCCGGAGTGAAAATGAGCGACGGGCTCTCCGGCCGGCCGCCGTTGCGCATCGCGATGAAGCCCTCGACGAAAGCGATCTGGACGTCTCCCGTTCCCTGACTGCCGGACTGCCAGTCGGCGTTGCTGAGATCGAGTTCCGGCTTGTCCCAGCCCGAAAACCTCTGCGTGGTAGTCGTGCTCTCGGCCACGTCCGTGCTCCTCCCGCGTCGTCTCCGCGCCTCAGACTAGCGATCGTCTCCCGCCCGGGACAGGCCACGGAAGCAGGACCGCGGCCTGTCCTCGGTGACACGCCCTGCTCACGGCGGTCAGGCGGTGGGCGGTTCGGCGCCGACCAGCCACATCGAGAAGAACTGCGCCCCGCCGCCATAGGCATGGCCCAGTGCCCTGCGGGCCCCCTCGACCTGGTGCTCGCCCGCCTGGCCCCGCACCTGGAGGGCCGCCTCGGCGAAGCGGATCATGCCGGAGGCCCCGATGGGGTTGGTGGACAGCACCCCGCCCGACGGGTTCACCGGCAGATCGCCGTCGAGTTCGGTGACCCCGGACTCGGTGAGCTTCCAGCCCTCGCCCTCGGCCGCGAAGCCCAGGTTCTCGAGCCACATCGGCTCGTACCAGGAGAAGGGTACGTACATCTCCACCGCGTCGATCTCGCGGCGCGGATCGGCGATGCCCGCCTGCCGGTAGACATCGGCGGCGCAGTCCTTGCCCGCCTGCGGGGACACGAAGTCCTTGCCCGCGAACATGGTGGGCTCACTGCGCATCGCACCGCCGTGCATCCACGCCGGAGGCCGCGGCGAACGGGCCGCGCCCGCACGATCGGTGAGGATCATCGCGCACGCGCCGTCGGAGGACGGGCAGGTCTCGGAGTAGCGGATCGGGTCCCACAGCATCGGGGACGCCTGGACCTTCTCCAGGGTGATCCCGTGCTCATGGAGATGGGCGTACGGGTTCTTCAGCGCGTTGCGGCGGTCCTTGTAGGCGACGAGGGAGCCGACCGTGTCAGGGGCGCCGGTGCGGCGCATGTACGCCCGCACGTGCGGGGCGAAGAAACCGCCCGCCCCCGCCAGCAGGGGCTGCTGGAACGGGATCGGCAGGGAGAGTCCCCACATGGCGTTGGACTCGGACTGTTTCTCGAATGCGAGCGTCAGGACGGTGCCGTGCACGCGCGATGCCACCAGCTTCGATGCCACCAGGGCGGTGGAGCCGCCGACCGAGCCCGCAGTGTGGACGCGCAGCATCGGCTTGCCGACCGCGCCGAGTGCGTCCGCGAGATAGAGCTCCGGCATCATCAGGCCCTCGAAGAAGTCGGGGGCCTTGCCGATGACGACGGCGTCGATGTCCGCCCAGGTCAGCTCGGCGTCCTCCAGAGCCCGCCCGGCCGCTTCGCGGACGAGACCGGCTATGGAGACGTCGCGGCGGGCGGCGACATGCTTGGTCTGACCGATGCCGACGACGGCCACGGGCTCCTTAGGCATCGGGGGCCTCTCCTTCGAGTACGGCGACGAGGTTCTGCTGGAGGCACGGGCCGGAGGTGGCGTGGGCGAGGGCCCGGTCGGACTCGCCGCGGTGGATACGGGCGGCGGCCTCGCCGAGCCTGATGAGGCCCGCGGCCATGACCGGGTTGGCGGCGAGCGCTCCGCCGGACGGGTTGACTCTCACCCTGTCGTCGAGGTTGAGGGCTCGGCGCAGGACGACTTCCTGCGAGCTGAAGGGGGCATGGAGTTCGGCGGTGTCGACGGGCCGCTCGAAGGCTCCGGCGCGTTCGGCGGCGAGCCGGGTGGAGGGCGAGTCGGTGAGGTCGCGGACTCCCACGCTGTGCGCCTCGATGCGGTGGTCGATGCCGCGGATCCAGGCGGGGCGCTCGCACAGCTCGCGGGCCCGGTCACCGGCGGCGAGGATCACGGCGGCCGCGCCGTCGCCGACCGGCGGGCAGTCCCCGGTGCGCAGCGGCTGGACGACGTACTCTCCGGGCGGAACCTCTCCCTTCAGTTGAGCGTGCGGGTTGTCCGACGCGGAGGTTCGGCTGCGGGCGGCGATCCCCGCCAGGGCAGGCTCGTCCGTCTCTCCGGCATCGATCAGCGCCTGCGCCTGGAGAGCAGCGAGTGCCACCGAGTCGGGCCACAGCGGGGCCAGGTAGTACGGGTCGAGCTGGCGGGTGAGCACATCGCGCAGCTCGCCGGGCGACGACTTGCCGTACGAGTAGACGAGCGCCGTGTCGGCCTCGCCGGTGAGCAGCTTCACCCAGGCCTCGTAGAGCGCCCAGGCGCCGTCCATCTCCACATGGGACTCCGAGATCGGCGGCCACGCACCGACACCGTCGAGGGTCATGGTGAAGGAGAAGGCGCGCCCGGCCAGATAGTCGCTGGAGCCCGAGCAGGTGAAGCCGATGTCGCTCGTCTGCAGACCGGTTTGGCGCAGCACCTCGTGCAGGACCGGCATCACCATCTCGACCTCGGAAAGCTCGTCGCTGCGGCGCAGATGGTCGCTCTGCGCGAAGGCGACGATGGCCACATCCCTGGCGTACCGCATCAGAGCAGCTCCTTGTAGGCGTCGTAGTCGGCGTCCGGCTCGCCGGTGGGCCGGTAGTGATCGGGATGGCGGCTGCCGTCGGTCCACACGGGTTCGACGCGCAGACCCATGCGCACCTGGTCGTACGGGATACCGCCGATGCGGCCGTGCAGGGCGAGGTCGGCGCCGTCGAGGGCGATGTGCGCGTAGACGTACGGCACTTCGATGTCGAGGTTCTTCGCTTTGATGTTGACGATGCAGTACGTGGTGACGGTGCCGCGCGGTCCGACCTCGACCTGTTCGACGGTGGCGACTCCGCAGGTGGGGCAGGCGCCGCGGGGCGGGACATACACCTTGCGGCAGCGCGGGCAGCGCTCGCCGACGGTCTTGCGCCCGGCGAGGGCGTTGATGTACGCGGTCTGGGCGCGGCCGGGCGAGTAGGTGTAGTCGAGCCGGGCGGGGGCGACGATGCCGGTCACCGCGTCAGCGAACTCGCCGCTGTGCGGGGCAGCTTGAGCGGCTCGCTCGCTCTCGTACGGCTCGAAGCACGCGATGTCGGTGATCGCTCCGGTGCGCTCCTCGGCCCAGCGGATGCGGACGCGCATGCCGCTGCGTACGGCGTCGGGGCCGGGTGCGTCCAGGACATGGAGCAGCGAGGTGTCGGCCCCGTCGAGCCTGACGAGCACCCAGGCGAAGGGCGCGTCCAGCGGCTGATCGCGGCGCGGGGCGGGGTTCCAGGCCCAGGTGGTGACGGTCCCTGTGTCGGCGACCTCGACCAGGTCGCGTATCTCATCTGCGGTGACGGGGTCGTACTCGACGGGCGGCACGAGCACGGTGCCGTCGCTGGTCTTCACCCCGAGGACGGTGCGCTCGCGCAGCCCGGTGAGAAAGGCGGACTGGACGGGCCCGAGGGAACGGGTGAAGGGGAACTCGACGACGAGCGGTGCGCGCAGCACGTCTGGGGAGTGGGTGACTGACATGGGGGCTCCTTGTTGTGGGGTTCGGTGCGGGTGCGGGTGCCGCTGCGCGGGGGCTCTCCCTACCCCGCCCCTTCCCGAACTGAGGGCGTCGATCCCGTGCACGCGGCGGACGAACTCCGCCCACCACACGTCCGACCTGCGGATACGGGACCAGTACGTCCTCGTCACCCAGCGCATCGAG
>NZ_JBEXEX010000060.1:0-42623 GCF_040606445.1 Streptomyces sp. NPDC005408
AGGACCCGAAACCCTTCGTCTGGACGAAAACCGCAGACGAGATCCTTGAACGCCTCGCCGGATATCTGAACCGAATTCCCGACTCAGGACACTAGATCCCTCCCCACCGCTGAAGTCGTCCAGACCGTGATGGGGGAGGCCGGCGGGGAGGTTGCTCGTCCGGCACCGGCGCCGCCCGGCGGCGGTTTCACCGTCAACTACAACTTTGCCTTCTCTTGGTGTGGCTGCGGAGGCTGTTGGGACAGCCTCGCATGCACAGGCGGTGAGCTCGGACGCGTGCGGGTGCCCTCAACTCCCGTGCGGGGCCGACCGGTTCACCGGCCCCCCATGCACGACCGAAAGGCACCAAGATGACGATGAACCGCGCCATACGGCACGGCGGCCGGTTACTGGCCCTGACGGTGGCGGCCTGCGGAATCGCGGCGGCGACCGCCCTGCCCGCATCCGCCGACGAGCAGCCGACACGGCAGCAGCTGACGGCGGACTGCGCCTCCGGCGAGGGCAAGTGCACCTTCAACTCCCCCCAGCTGGGCGAGGCGTACCTGGGGCAGTTCCGCCAGGTCTCCGACTCGCTCTACAACTGCAGTACGTCGGACGCCACTCAGTCCATGACCTGGAGCGACACCGTGGGCTCGACCGACTCGGTCGGCGTCTCGGTCACCGCGGGCGGCAAGATCGCGGGCATCGTGGACCTGAGCGTGACGGCAAGCTACAACCACAGCTGGTCGAGCACGCACTCGGAGAGCAGCTCCCTGGGCATGACGGTCAAGCCCGGTGAAGTGGGCTGGATCTCCCGCGCCCAGGTAATGCAGAACGTCTCCGGCACCTGGCAGACCCACTACGACAGCCCCAAGTGGGGCCACTACTACTGGTTCTGGCAGGACACCATCACCGGACCGGCCGCGAACGGCACGGACGGCAAGAGCAACGCCGTGGTCGTCAAGAGCCGCAAGATGAGCGATGCGGAGAAGAACTCCTGCTCCGCCGACGCCCATGAGGGCAGGGCGTTCGTGCAGGAGCGCTGACGTACGGCCCCTGCCCTGTCTCAGGGCGGGGCAGGGGCCACGTCGCGCTTGGCCGGAGAGGGCTGCCCCATGCTGCGAGGTCCGGGTGACCCACGCTGCACATTCCCCTTGTGAATCATTCCCCTCGCTGTGACAAGGGCGGCATTTACGCACGGTCACAAGGTTGCCCAACCTCGGGCTTTCACCGGGCAGGGTGTGACGCTGGCCGTCGCACTCGGCGGAGCCTGCCCGGCGGAGGTCGGCCTGTTGCGGGCCGAGCCGGCCGTGTTCGGGCCGGTGGCCTCCGAACTGACGGTCTCCCGGCTCATCGACACGCCGGCCGCGGGCGGGAAGCGCGCGACCGTCGCCGCGACACACGCTGCGTGACGCCCAACTCGCCCTAGGCTTTGCCTCTTTGGTCAGCGTCGGGTCCAGATGAGGATGACGGCGCGGTGAAGTGCGGCCTGGCAGGCGATGGCGAGTTCGGCCTGGTGGGGCTTGGCTGCCGCCTGGTGGAGGTGGTCCGGACGGTGAGGGACTGGGCCGTTCGTGCGGTGGGTTCAGTACCAAGCCAGGCAGGCCGCGCAAGCGACCGGACAGCGTCGCGGCTGACAAGGCTTACAGCAACGGGCCGTGCCGCAACGACCCACGCGGACTGGGTATCCGGCACTCGATCCCGGAGAAGTCCAATTCCAGAGCCGCCCGCGTGAAGCGAGGATCCGCAGGCGGGCGACCGCCGAACTTCGACAAGGAGCGGTACAAGAAGCGCAATGCAGTCGAGCGGGCCCGACGATCGACTCTCGGGTTGCCTACGTACACTCACGGGCATGGCATGCCGCATCAGTGAACTGGTCATCGACTGCGCCGACCCCGACCGGCTCGCCGCATTCTGGAGCAAGGTCCTCGGCTACGTCGAACTCGGCCGGGAGGACGACGGAAGCATCCAGATCGGGCCGCCCGACGCCGGCTTCGGCGGCCCGCAGCCCACCCTCGTCCTCAGCCCCAGCAGCGACCCGCGGACCGGGAAGCTCCCACTGCACATCGACGTCAACGCCACCGACCGCGACCAGGACGCCGAGCTGGAACGGCTGCTCGCCCTCGGCGCCAGGCCCGCCGACGTCGGCCAGACCGGCACCGAGAGCTGGCACTGCCTGGCCGACCCAGAAGGCAACGAATTCTGCCTCCTGCACACCCGGCTCCAGCCCGTCGGGCAGTGCTCCACCCCCTAGGGGTCTCGCCAGTGTGGGGTGGCCTCGCCGGTGAGTCTGTGGGTCGGTGACCGCCGGGGTCTGTGACCGGCTGCTGCGGCAGCAGACCGGATCAGCCACGTGATCGTTCCGCCACAGGACGGGTCGGTGACGGGCCAGGGCGGGTGACAGGCGGGCGGGCTGGCGGTTCCTCACGGGTGCGGCAACTCACCTGCCCCGTGAGGTTGTGGCTCAACTCCTTGTGAAGCGGTACGTCTTGCTGTCCGTCGCTACGCAGAAGCCCGGCGAGATCACGATCACCCGCAGCGTGCCCGTCCGCCGGTCGTAGTCGATGCCCTCCGCCTCGAAGCTGCCCGAGCACGAGCTGCGCAGCGGGAGCTGGCGCAGGGCGGTCACGTGGCCGCGGACGTCCGCCGAGCCGTTCGGTTCACCGGACAGGTCCACCTGGAGCAGCGGCTTGGTCATGCCGAAGAGAGTGCCGGCGGGGTCGTCCGACGAGCACAGCAGAGTCGTCGGGGTGGAGAAGTCGCAGCCCTGGATGTCGCGTACGGGACGGTCGAGCACGACTGTCGAGGCCTGCGGGAGGTTCGCCGACGGCGAGGTGCCGGCGTTGACTCCGGGCGTAGGGTACACGATGAAACGGCTCATCGTGCCCCATTCGCCGCCCACCATGAACTGCCCGTTCGGATTGATGGCGACCCACGAGTTGTTCAGAGCCTCGCCCGCGCTGAGCTGGTGGACGTACTCCGACCAGGCACCGCCGGGTGCCTGGACGCGGAACATTTTGGAGCTGCCGGAGTCCCGCTGGTAGGGCTCTATGTAGTAGCCGTTGTAGGAGGCGTCGGGGTCGCCGACATGGTTCCAGCCGCGGTTGCTGACGCTCGAGGGGATCGTGCCGACTCCCGTGTAGCGGTTGGGACTTCCGGCGGGAACCTCGACCGAGGTCAGGCCCTGGCTTTCGGTCAGCGGATTCGCGCGGTCCGAGCCGACCTCCGTCCAGGTGTCGGCCGCCCATGCGGGCGCCGTGCTCAGAGCCGCGGCGGCGACCGCCGCGAGCAGAGCGGTGAGAGTGGTGCGGACTGCGCCAACGGGGCTGGCGGTACGGGCGGATTGACAACGTTGCCATCTCATGTGGGGGACTCCTTGGCTCCGTCGAACGGTAGGGGTCGGCGCACAGTCTGCTCAGATCGCTCCGACATGTACAGACCAATTCCGTGAACACTTGAGGAGCGACCGGCGGCCACGGGGGGCCGCGGCTGCCGACGTCGATCCCGTACTCGCCTCGCGATGGGGTGGCGCGGTGGGGAGTTGAGTCGCCGTCACGCCCGCTTCGGATTTCGACAGTTCGTGTCGAGGTCGTGACAGGGACATGCCGAACCTCTACGCTCCATTCCTGGTCTAGACCGCACACCTGCATCCCCGACCGGCGCCCGCCCTGGGCTTGCGCGCAGGGTCGTTGGGCGCTGCCCACGGAAGGCGGCACCTGTGACCAATCCCGAATCCAGACGGCTACCCCGGTTAGCAGTGATGATCGCGGCCGTAGCCGCGCTGGCGCTCTTCCAGTCGGCGGCCGGAGCCGCCACGCCTCCACCCGACGACGGGGGCAGCGTGGCGAGTTCAGTGGCTCCCGCCGCCACTCAGCTGCACAGGGACCACCACTCGGGACCAGTGGCCGGCAATCGCTCACTGCAGCCGGGCGCACCCAATGCCGCCTCCGTGCTGGCGGCAGCGGCGACCGTCTGCGACGGCGACGGGGTCAGCGGAAAACGCGTTCATGTGCTGTACGTACGCGGTGACGGTCAGGCCGACCGCTACAGCCAGTACAAGGCCACATTCCAGTCGTACGCCGACCAGATCGACGCTGCCGTAGTCGAAGGCGCTCAACGGACCGGTGGGACACGGCATGTGCGGTTCGTGCACGACGGAAGCTGTCGAGCGGTCGTGGACAACGTTGTCATACCGCAGTCGTCGATGAGCACCGTCGACACCATCACCACCGCGCTCAAGTCCCGCGGCTACAACCGGACCGACCGCAAGTACCTCTTCTACTACGACAGCAGCGGCTGCGGGGTCGCCTACGGAAGCGGCGGAGACGACCGGCCCGGCGCCGACAACCCGTTCAACTCCGGTCCGCACTATGCCGCGCTGGGCACAGGCTGCTGGACCTGGCAGGCGAGCGGCCATGAACTGCTGCACACGCTCGGCGCCGTCCAGAGCAGCGCGCCGCACGCGACCGCCTACGGCCACTGCTGGGACGACCAGGACATCATGTGCTACGACGACGGCGGCATCCCCAACCCGCCCGGCAGCCTCCAACTGCGTTGCCCGAACGCCGCCGAGAACATCGTCGACTGCAACAACGACGACTACTTCCACACCAGCCCGCCGGTCGGCAGCTATCTCGCCACCCACTGGAACGCGGCCAACAGCCAGTACCTGATCTCCAGCGGCAGTTCCGGTGGCACCGGATCGATCACCGGCTACGCTTCCAAGTGCGTCGACGTCAACGCGGCGGGAACGGCGAACGGCACCGCCATCCAGCTGTGGACCTGTAACGGCACCTCCGCGCAGGACTGGACCGTCTCCGGCCAGACTCTGCGCGCCCTGGGCAAGTGCATGGACGTCACGTCAAGCGGTACAGCCGACGGCACCAAGATCCAGCTCTGGGACTGCAATGGGACCCCGGCACAGAACTGGGTCACGTACTCCGACGGCACCCTGCGCAACCCCAGCTCCGGCCGTTGCCTCGATGTGACCGGACAGAACTCCGCGGACGGCACGAGGCTGCAGATCTGGACGTGCAGCGGCAACGCCAACCAGGTCTGGAGGCTGCCTGCCTGATACCGGAATCGAAAGCCGGTAGAGGCGCCGCGCCGCGGTGGCCTGCGCTGCTCACCACGGCGTGGGCCACCGCCCCGGCTTCGCCGCGGGTGCGTCTCCAGCCGCCGCATCCGTCACCAGGGTTGCGGCTCCGGCGTACACCCGGCTGAACGACGAGCGATCTGTGGGCGGTTAGCCGGGTGGATGGCCGTGCCAGGCTCGGTAGATCGCGATCGCTGTCGTGATGACGGTGCCGGTCACGGGCGTCCACAGTCGCGTGGTCCTGCAACTGCCAGGCGCCGTCGACGGCCTGGGGCGCCGCTGCCCGACGCCGTAGGTTGATCCATGGAGATTCGTGAGTACGGCTCAGCGCCGGTCGCCTCACGGGCTGTCCGAGTGCGGGACCTCGGCCTGCAGGCAGCGCTGTTCGGCGTCGTCGGCGCGGGTCGCGGTCCGATGGGCCGCGGTGAACCGGTCGACGAGGCCGAGGAGTTCGTCGCGTGCGGCCAGCCCTTCGGCGCCGGGCAGGGTTAGGGCCGGCTCATGGCGTCCTGGAGGGCGTCGCGCACGGTGGGCCAGGGACCGGTGGTGAGCCTGCCCTGCTCGGCGTACTGGACAAGTCGCCCGAGGGGCTCGTCGGCATCCGCCCGTCGGTCGGCGATCTCGCGGAGACGGTGCAGCGACACTGTGTACATCACGGAGGGGAGAAGTACATCTACGGTGGCGGCGTCGAGGCGCTGGGCCAGCCACCTGACCTGGCTGGCGGGCCACGGCGCCTGGCGTGGATCGGCGGCTGCCGCTGCGACGGCCGCTCGCAGTTCCGCGACCTCGAGGGCGGGGAGTGTGACGACGACGGCTGTGGTGCCACTGGTCAACGCCACGTCGGTGGCGGCTTGTTCGGCTGCTGCTGCCTCCGGGTCGGGGTCGCCCGTCCGCCATAGAGCACTTCGAACTCGGCCCCGTTCACGAGCCGTTCTGAGGGGAAGGCGCCGTGCGCACATAGCCGTTTGTTCTTGCCGACACCCCTCATAGAGGCAACGGACCGAGGCCGTCGGCAACCTTGGCGAGGTAACGGATCGGGTCGGTCTCGCTGCTGGTGCGCCACCACAATGCCCAGCGGCCGAGTGGGGCGTCACGGATGGGGATGTAGGCAATGTCGGGCCGGGCGTAGTAGCGCTGCGCGTGCGCGGGGCAGACCGCTTCCCCGCTGGCGACGACGGCGAGCAGCTGCATGCCGTCGATCGCGGCCGGCCCCCTGGGGATCAGCCGTCCGCCGGGGGTATGGGTGGGGATCAGCGCCTCGCGCCAGTAGTCGGGTGCGGCACCGGTCAGGACGGCCTCGTCGGCGAGGTCTTCGTAGCAGACGGAGTCACGTGTGGCCAATCGGTGGGTGGAGGGCACGCACAACACGACGGGCTCGGTATAGACGACCGGGCCCACGGTGAGGCCCGGTTCCCGGATGGGCAGCCATGCGAGCAGGACGTCGATCGTGCCGCGGCGCAGAGCGGAGAAGGGGTCGTTGTAGCCCACGGCACGGATCTGCACGGTGCAGCCGGGACGGCGGGAGGTGAACGCGGCGAGGACGGGCCGCAGATCCTCGCTGTTGCTGGACATCATGCCCAGGCGCAGCACCTCGGTCTTCCCCTTCGCGGTCAGCGCAGCCCGCTCCAGGCTTTGCTCCAGGCCGCGGTGGATCGGGAGCAGGTCGTCGTAGAGTTGCTGGCCGAGCGGAGTGAGATGGACGTGGCGGCTGGTGCGGTCGAAGAGCGCGCCGCCTATGAGGCGCTCCTGCTTCTTGATCGCCTGGCTGACTCGGGCCGGAGACACGTGCAGCCACTCGGCGGTCCGGCCGAAGTGCAGCTCCTGAGCGAGCGTCAGAAAGATCTCGATATCCCTGATCTCCACTTTGCCCCCGGTCTCGTTCATTGCTCCCCGGTCTCGTTAACCGCCGGGTTAACGCGCCGTGCGGAAAGGGCCGTTGCCGATGATCGCCCCGGGTTCGATGGTTGAGCCGTGGCGGCGTCGTGGGTACCTCGTCGATGCGATCTGGAACCAGGAGGATACGGTATGAAACACCTACGAGATCCGCGAACAGCTCGCCGAGCTCGTCGCGGACCCGCATCGCCAGCGGATAAGGTCCCTTCGCCGCCGCGGCCCGCGCTGCCCGCCCGGTCGTTTCCGGCACCTGCGGCCACAGCCGCGCCCGCATTGACACCCCACACCCCACCACGCGGCCGCAGACGGAAGAGCACGACCGCTACACGACCAACGAGCATCACAAGTGACCCGCAACGGAATTGGCCAGCAGGATCGTTGTCGAGGGCCTTGGGGTTGGTGACGGTGACCTGGGCGCCTAGGGCCTGTTGCGAAAGTCGATCTTGGCCGACCCTAGGCCGTTTCTTTCGGATCAGGCCGGTGAAGCCGCGGCATCTGGTGCCGCGCATCGCAAGGCGGAGGGGCGCCCGATCACTCGACGTCGTCGGACGCTCCGACAACGCAGCAAGGTGCGGTGAGGGCTGGGGCCTGTGCCACGAAGGCGCGGTACTTCATGGTCTTCCCTGACGGCCCGCCACGGTGCCCGCGTGGGCGCGGGGTCAGGGTTTCCCAGTCGTTGCGTCCGGCGACGACGACCGGCATGCCATGGCCACGAAACTGGGAGGCTGACGGCGTCGTCGGCTCCGTGGGGATGGGGCCGCCCGGCCGGAGTTGTGGCCGGGCGGCGCTGAGTCTTGCCGTGTTACCAGGTGTGCGCGACGTCCACGATGAGCTTGTCGCCCGACTGCTGTACTCGGAAGGGGAGCTTGGCCCGTACGCCCAGGCCGATTTGGGTCTGGCCTTCGGAGCTTGCTCCGAACTTGGTGTCCTTGAACGTCTTGTATCCGGTGATCTTCACGCCCGGCAGCGGCTTGGCGGCCTGTGCGGGATACGTCGGCTTGTTCGTCGCCGGGTCGTAGCTCGGCGCTGACACGAGGATCTGCAGGATGGCGCCGCCGTTGACCGGGATCTGCTCGCCGGAACCGTCCTGGTGGAACGTGGCCACGTAACCGACGTGGTAGCCGATCTTGCCGCTCACTCCCTTGACGTCGAAGATCATGCGGTCGTAGCAGGTGCTCTGGCTGGTCGTGATGTTCCTCAGCGGCTTGGCGTCCGTGTCCGCCTTCGACTTGGTGCCGCTGCCCCAGGGGGTCGAACACGTTCCTGCGGAGGCGGCGTTTTCCACGGGGCCGATTGCGGCGCCGGCTGCGCCGGCCGTGCCGACCAGGCCGGCAGCCGCTATCAGCAGTGCTGCGGCGGCTGTTCCTAATTTTCGCATGATTACCTCGGAGAAAGGGTTGAGTACAGGTCCCTACGGTGGGCAGTGCCCTATCCGTGATCTTCACCCTTTCGTCAGGTCAGGTCGGTCCCCATCCGTGCGGGTACTCAAATTGCTTCTGAGTACACGGTCGTGTTGTGTCGCACGCTGCCGGCCGTCGAGGGTCTCCAGCCGGGAACAGCCCGAGATGTTCAGTTCGGTGAGGGCCGTGAGGCTCGCGAGGTGGGTGAGGTCGCAGACATTGCGGCAGCCGTCGAGGTTGAGGTCTGTCAGGCGGATGAGCGCGCCGAGAGTTCGCCGAGGTCGGTGATGTCCTTGCGGCGGTACGCGCGGAAGGTGCGCAGCGTCCTCAGGTGCCGTATGCCGTCAGGGGGAGCTTTCGGCCGAGGTCCGGTTCGGTGCGATTCTCGCGGGCGAAGGCGGGAGCCAGCAGCAGTGGGGCGAAGGCGTCGCGATCCGAGGAGTCGCGCCACGGCGACAGTAACTTGTCCGACGGCGGCTCGGCGATCTCGGCGAAGCGGGCGGCCAAGACTAACTGATCGTTTCAGAACGAGGGCACCGCGTCATCCCAGGGCACGCGGCCCGTGTCGAGCGCCCGCCGTGCCAGCTGTGCTGGCTGTGAAAATCGACGGCGGTTGTCCGGTCGTGATGGTAGACATCCAGCGTGGCAAAGACACTTGAGTTCCCCGTTATGTTGCGTGTCTTCGCCTGACTTCGATGGTCACGGACGCGGCCGGTGCGCTCCATGAACAGGCCATGGTCATGCCAGCAGGTGACGGGGGTTCGGTTCAGCATGTCCTTTGGGAGCGAGCATCAGTTGCGGTCGGAGGCAGGGGCGGAACTGGCGCGTAAAGAGCGAGCGAGAGCAGAGCATTTGGTGTGGCCAGGGCTGACAGTTCTCTTGGCCGTCGTGGCGGTGAGCGTTCCTCCCGTAGATCAAGCGCCTCATCCGTCTCACCACGTAGGGCATGGCCTTAGCCGCGACCGGGCGGTACCGCACTGATCGGACCCCGTGAACCGATCCGTCTCGTGTGAGAGCCGGTCATGGGTGGGTGCAGACAGCAGGTTTACCGCTGGGTCCTGGTAGCCCGCGGGCGTTGTCTTCTTCAGCCTCACTCGATGAGGGGACGGGCTACTGCGCGCGATTTGTCGGTGTTCGCTGGCTGGTTTGGGTTGCCGAAGATCCTCGTCGAATCCGTACAGGTCAATGGAGGGTGGGTCGGTAGATGAGCTCTTGGATGTGGCCGTCGAGCGTCCGGTTCTCGACCAGCTCCAGGTCGAAGTCGGCCGCACCCTGGAAGATCGGGTCCAGCCCGGTCTGACCGGTGATGACAGGGAAGAGCGTCACCTGCAAGCGGTCGACCAGGCCTGCGGCCATCAACGCCCGGTTCAACGACAGGCTGCCGTGCGAGCGCAAGGGCACCTCGGACTCCTCCTTGAGCCGAGCGACGACGTCGACAGCGTCACCGCTCACGACGGTCGCGTTCGGCCAGTTGAGGGGGCCTTCCAGCGTCGTCGACACCACCGTTGCCGGCAGGCTCCTCATCCGAGTGACCCATGGGTCACGCACGTCGGACTCCTCGGTGCTCGAGGCCAGCATCCGCGCGAATGCCCGATACGTATTGGCCCCGAAGACCATCCGCTGCTCCGCGCCGTACAAGGCAAGGCGGTGGTCGAGCAACTCGGGGCCTTGCTTACCCCAGTAGCCGGTCCAGTTGGCGCTGGCGGCGCCATAGCCGTCGAGGCTGGAAAAGACGTCGAAGGTGTAGGTAGCGGTCATGTCGTTCTCCTCGAGTGCGATTGATCGGTGTGGGTGCAGACTGGCGATCTTCTCTGGGTGGGCTTCGGCACCGTCGCACCCATAGACCCAGCACGCTTCCGAAACTCATCGCTACGCCAACCACAAGTGGCCCTGACCACTCGAATGGCACATGATCAATGATCGATGGCACGAGACAGTGGCCAAGTACCGCTGCGCATGGCCATCTATCGCTGCGAGTCACACGAGGGCAAGCGGTCACGGAATCACTCGTTCGCACGTGCGATTGCCGGTTGTAGCGGATGCCGGTGGGGTCGCAGGTCAGGGGAGGGCCCCACACCCCGCCCCGCGACCAGATCATGAACCGACGGTGGCCGTGGACTTCGAGACCCCGAAGCATGGCAGCAGAGCCCGCCAGGCACACCCGCTCACCCGCACGTAGATGATCGCTGCGAACAGCGTCTCACCAGGCATGTTGAGTGTTCCGCCACCCTGCGGCCGCACCCGGTCCTCCGGAAATGAACGCCCTGGCGAGCTCCCGCAAGCCGTCCGGAACAATCCAACTCCACGTACCGCGCCCCATGAACGAACCAAAGAGTCATCACCACATAGGACACGGTCTTAGTTCGCGGGCCTCGCCAACCAAAGCGCTCAGCGATTTTCGGCAGTCATGCGAGTGTCGCCGTCAGTCGGCCCAACTGGCGGAGCCGGCAAAGCGCCACGTTCTCAGTGCTGCCGACGGTGTCGGCGCCTGCTCACGGAACACGGCGATGGTGACCTTGCCCGATGCATTCTTGTGCTTAAAGATCTTGTCAGCCATGGAGAGCACATTCTCTGGCCTTAGGGGTGGGATCGGGCCGAGCGGCCCGCGCACGAGACCCGCCCAAACTCACACGCCCCGCCACGCCACGCCCCTGGTGGGCGGTCAAACGAGTGAACCCTCACCGCAGAACGCGTCTCCTCTGCAATCGAGCCGGCAGTGCCTCCTTCTGCCTGCTCGCAGGGGGCTCCTAGCCGCGCGATCACGGGCGGCCTCGGCTCCTGGAGTCTTGGAGCGCGTCGGTGAACTTGTCAGCCCAAGTGGTCCGTGCAGGCTCGGCCGAGGGCGCCCCCTGCCGCGATGAGTTCCGGCCGGGTCGCGAGTCTGTTCTGGTGAGCGTCGTAGGGCGTCGTACGACGCTGCCCGGCACGAGACACCACGGAGGACACCATGATGACCACGCCCGGTAACGCGAGCAGCAACCCCCCCGGCAAGCCGCCAGTCGTCGACCTGGCCACCTGGCAGGCGGCGCGCGAGGAGCTGCTGGTCCGCGAGAAGGCGTACACCCGTCAGGGCGACGCGATCGCCGCGGCCCGGCGGCGGCTGCCGATGGTCGAGCTCGACGGCGCGGTCGAGGTCACCGGCGTTGACGGGCCGGTCCCGTTCCTCGACCTGTTCCAGGGTCGCGACGAGCTCGTGGTCTACCAGCACATGTGGTACGACGGCGCGCCGCACCAGGGGCAGTGCGAGGGCTGCACCACCACGGCCTGGCACGTGAAAGACGTCGTCTACCTCAACGCCCGGGGCGTCTCGTTCGCCGTCCTGACCTCGGGCCCGTGGGACGAGGTGGCTCCATACGTCGAGTTCATGGGTTACACCCAGCCCTGGTACTCGGTACGGGGCGTGGAGGCGCCGGTTGGCGGAGGAATGGGGCATATCGTCTGTTTCCTGCGCGACGGCGACCGTGTGTTCCTCACCTACTCCACGACGGGCCGTGGCAACGAGCCGGTCAACGGGTCCCTCGGCCTGCTCGACATGACGCCCTACGGCCGCGGCGAGGCGTGGGAGGACAATCCCGAGGGCTGGCCCGTGGTCGGCGATGTCCGCGAGGGGCACCCGTCCGAGGGCCGCCAGGCCTGCTGGTACTGGCGCTCGGACGCCGACGGCGTCGCCACCTGGGGCCCGACCAGCCGGCCCGTGCCGCAGTGGACCCGCCCCGGCGCGACCCCCGTGGAGACCCTCGGCCGGCACGGCCACCACCACTGACGCGCCTTCGTCGACGGCGTTGGCAAAAGGTGTTAGGTGCCAGGCGGGCTGTCTAGGCTTGCCAGTCCTGCCAGGAGTCCGGGTGCACGTATCGTCCGAGTGTCAGTAGTGGTCATGCCCTGTTCATGGCCGGGGTGGTGATCGTCCCTCGCGGCGGCACTTCTACCCCGGTTCGACGATGACCGACGGGCAGTGGGCGCTGCTGGCGCCGCTGCTCCCGGCGGCGGGGAGCACTGGCGTGCGAGGGGGCAGGCCCGAGAAGTGGGACCGGCGCCTGGTCCTGGACGCGATCTTCTACCTGGTCCGCGGCGGGATCGCCTGGCGGGCCCTGCCGGCCGACTTCCCGCAGTCAACCGGATCAAGATGCTCAATTGGGCAGATGTTCGGCCGCGCCTGCTGCCCGCTCCTCCGAATGTGCGTTCAGAACAGGCTGTTCCGTTGAAGGCGATGCCCATGGGCGTAGCCGAAAGAGCGCGCAACTCCGATGGTTCAGGGTTGCAGGCACCTCAGGGCTCCTTCTGATGTAATCCGTGACCAGGCATCCGCGACGCTGAACGCGCACACCGCAACCGCGCCTTGAGGGCACTGAACGCCGCGCGCTCGGCATCCGTATTACGGGAAGCAAGAACGCAAGCGGACACGCATCATCACCGCTTACGGGGGTCTCGCGCGCCACAGCACGTTGAGGTCCGCCCATCTGCAACTCGCAAAGGCTGCTGCCTCACTCCAGGACCGTGAGGCGCCGATTTTTGACCACCAGGGGAGATTGAAGTTGGAAAAGCCGGAGCCCCTTACCGAATTGAACGTCGCCAGCACTGACAAGTATGTGATGAAGAAATTACCGGAGGTCACCCTGGCCTTCTGGATCATGAAGATCGCCGCGACGACCCTCGGTGAGACGGCTGGCGACCTCTTCGCCCAGACCCTCAAAGTCGGCTACTTTCTCACCACAATCGCACTCTTCCTGATCTTCGTCGTCACGCTGGTCATTCAGCTCAGGTCCAAGCGCTACAACCCCTTCTTCTACTGGACTGTCATCCTGTCCACCAGCACGGCCGGCACCACGATGTCCGACTTTATGAACCGCGACGCCAGCGCCGATTACCTCTCCAACGGGGCCACATCGCTGGGCTGGGGGCCGCAGGGCCTGGGATGGGGATACCCCGCTGGTGCCACGATCCTGACCTCGATCCTGATCGCCATCTTCATCGTCTGGAAGTTCACCGGGCTGACGTTCTCCATCCGCGACATCACCACCTTCCGCGGAGAGGCCCTCTTCTGGTCGGCGATTCTCGTGTCGAACACGCTCGGGACTTCCATGGGTGATTTCCTGTCCGACAGCTCCGGACTCGGCTACGCGGGTGGCGCACTTCTCGTCGCCGGGCTGCTTTCCGTGCTCCTCGCCCTCATGCGCGTACCTGTCGTGCCGAACGTCCTGCTGTTCTGGATCGCCTTCGTGCTCACCCGCCCCCTCGGGGCCACCGCCGGTGACTTCCTGACCAAGCCCCTCGCCAAGGGCGGCCTCGACCTTGGCACGGCGGGCTCGTCGGCCGTGCTCCTTGCGATCCTCATCGGCCTCATGGGTTTCGCTCATATGCAAGAGAGGAAGAAAACCGTCCCGCAAAACGAGCTCCTTCCCCAGAAGTCCTGAGCAAAGCGACAAGCGGGCTTTGCTGCTCCCTCCGCTGCTGCGAATGCCCTTCAACCGCCGAGCGGGACCAATGCATTTACCTGCGCGGCAGGCAGGACAGGGATACCGCTCGCTCCGGATGATCTGGGGGCACCCCACGCTGGCCTACGATCCTGCTTCTCGACGGGCGGATGCGGCCACCGTGGCCATCGGCTGTGTCACTCAAACTTCCCTACGTTGCTCTGCGGGATGTGGTGAGCCCTTCGTATGGTTCATCCGCCCAGGGGCGTCGGGTGCGGCTTCAATCTTCTGCCGTTTGAGGCTTCTATCGATTGGCCGCCCGGCGCCCCACGACGCCTCGGCTGCCAATTCGGAATTGCGAATGATCGCTGAGTGGGGAATCGACAGCGAGGTCGTCCGTCGGGAGGCGCCAGCAGCACACCGCGCGGAGGCACCACATGGCCGAGATCTGGGCCGGCATCGACGCAGGGAAGACCCACCACCACTGCGTCGCGATCGACGAGAACGGCCATCGGCGGCTGTCCCGACGAGTCGCCAACGACGAGCCTGAGATACTCCAACCTCTCGCCGCTGTATTGGACTTGGGTGAGGAGGTGACCTGGGGCATTGACTTGGCTGACGGCGTTGCCGCCCTGGTCATCGCCATCCTCGTCAACCACGACCAGCCGGTGCTTCACCTCTCCGGCCGGGTCATCCACCGTGCCTCCGAGGGCTACCGGCGAGGGCAAGACCGATGCAAAGGATGCCGCCGTGATTGCCGACCAGGTCCGTGTCCGACGCGACCTGCACCCTTTACGCACCGGCGACGAGACTGTCATTGAGGCTTTTCCAACCTCATGTCGGCCGGCGAGGGTCAGCGTTTGAATGGCCTTGACCCGGGTGCCCTCCGGGCTGAGGCTGGAGGCTCTCAACGAAAGATGTGGCCGGGATGTCGAGACCGGCGTGGCGGCTCCGTCTCAGGGGCAGATGCGGCCGGCAAGGCCGCACCATCCCACGTACCGGAAGGACAGCCGCCATGGCCATCGCCGAGGACCTCGACCGCGCCACTGACTCGCAGTGGGACTGGGTCGCCGAGCACACCCGCACATACCTGGCCTCGGGCGGCACCGAAGGTCATGAGAGCAACGGCGTGCGCACCCTCGTGCTCGCCACGACCGGACGCCGGACCGGTACGCCTCGCCGCACCTGCCTGATCTACGGCACCTCGGGCGGCGAGTACGTCGTTGTCGCCTCCAAGGGCGGTGCCGAGGAGGACCCGGCATGGTTCATGAACCTCGAGGCGGACCCCAGCGTCGGGGTGCAGGTCGGCACTCGCCGGTTCACCGCACGCGCCCGCGTCGCGTCCTCGGCCGAGTGCGCACCTCTCTGGGCCCAGATGGTGAACATCTTCCCGCTCTACGACGACTACGCGCAGAAGACCGACCGCGAGATCCCGATCGTCCTGCTCACCCCGCTGGATGGACCCCACTAAGCGGCTCCGCCTAGGTTCTGCACGTCAAGGATTCTGGGTCCTCCGCCCCCGAACCTCCGGGGCCGGGACGGTCCGGACATCCTGAGCGTGCGGAGCAGCACCGACTTCGCCGGGGCTGCTTAGTAAAAGGCAAGGCTGTGCAGGGTTGGCTCGGCGTGGCACCACCGGGATGAGTCAAGTTCCTGGTAGACGGGCGACTGACTAGATCAACTCGTCGGGGCCAGGAGCTTCGGGTGCCTTCCTAACCTGAGGGGATCACCGTGAGCCCTTTCCAGCCTGGGGTCAGGGAGGGCGAGTTGGGATGTACCCCGGTCGCCGGGCGTGGTGAAGCCTCTTCATCAGGCGCTCGACCTGGGCGAGGGTGACGAAGGTTGCGCTCCACCGGGAGCCGTCCGGGAGGTTCACGTAGACATCGACGTCGTACACGGACTCCAGGTCCTCACCTTCACTCGGTAGGAAGGCGGCCTCGAAATGCTCCGTGTGGACGCGGTACCAGGGGCCGTCCCAGATTCCCGGCTGTGTGCTGTGACTCAGCGGCCGAGTGTGCCGGGCCGATCGGCACACCTCAGCTGAGATCTTCCGCCACGCTTCCGAGCGTGAACGGCGTTCTCGTGCCCGATGACCTCGGGACGCGTATCGCTCCGTTGCCGCCGCCACCTCCCGCCTCGCCCTTGAGTCGGCAATCGCGCAGGATCTTCCAGGTCTTCATGCGGGCAAAGGCGTGCTCGACGCGGGTGCGGACCTGTGTGTGGGACTTGTTGTGCGCCTGCTTCCAGTCGGGGAGTTCCTCGTCTTTGCGGCGCCGGTGGGGCAATACGAGGCCGGTGCCCGGATAGTTGCCGTCGGCGATCGTCATGGTGCCGCCGACGGCGGCCTCGGCGCCAGACTCCACCCATGCCTTGCAGTCGGCTCGGTTGCCCTCCGGGCCGGGACCAGGTGGCGTCGACCGCGATGCGACGTCCTGTAACCCCGACGGCCGGTCTGCTTGGTAATGCGGCAATAGGGACGACTACCGCGGTGTTGCAACCCGCGGTAGTCGTGAAACAACGCCCTCCAGCTCAAAACAGCACGAGGTAGGTCACGTGCGTGACCAGTCTCGCTGACCGCGACTTCACCTGCTCTAGTTTCAGCGGCGGGACGCCCTCGAACAGCCGCGTGCCGGCGCCGAGTGTGAGCGGCACAATGTGCAGCCGCAGCTCGTCGATCAGGCCGGCGGCGAGGTACTGGTTGATGGTGGTCGCGCCGCCATGGATCAAGACATCGCCGTCGCCGGCCGCTGCGCGTGCCTGTGCCAGTGCCGACGCGATTCCGTCGGTAACGAAGTAGTACGTGGTGCCGCCGTCCATCGGCTGTGGCTCGCGCGCGTGGTGGGTGAGCACGAACACCGGTGCGTGGAACGGCGGATCGTCGCCCCACCAGCCGTTCCACTGCCGATCCCACTCGCCACGCACTGGGCCGAACATGTTGCGCCCCATGATGAATGCTTTGGCGGCGGCCATCTGGTCGACCTCGGCCCGGTTCTCGTCGGGAGTGTCGAACATCCAGGCGTGCAGCTTGTCGCCGGAGCCGTCGCCGCCGTCGTCGCCGAACGGGCGTTCCTCGGTCTGGTTGAGCCCGGCCGAGTACCCGTCAGCCGAGATCGTGATGTCGCAGATCACCCTGCCCATTCGTTTGGTCATTGCTCTCTCCTCCTCGTAGCGCCCTCCGACGCCTTCGCGGTGAGCTTCCTGTCAAGCGTCAGCATGAAACAGACACAAAGGCTCGCGTGGTACTGCCGGGTGATAGGCAGAGCATCCTCGTAGATCCACGAGGCATGGTGTCGAATGCCAACGCCTCCTCGCCGTGCGAGAGTAGATGACGCACATCCGTGATGACCGCCTCTGAGGTGACCGGCGAGTCCTCAAGCACGGCCACCACCCGCTCTAGGAGCGGCACCGGCTGCGATCGGCCGACGGGACGTGGACGCGGCTGCTGCACCAGGTCCAGGCCGCGGCGGACGGGGCGGGCGATAGCGATTGGGACGTCGTGGTGGGCTCCAGTGCCATGCGTGCCCATCGGCACGCGGCCGGCGCCCGCGTAGCGGCGCCTGCGCCGCCGGGCACCGCGTCAAAGGGGGCCCCGCTGGCGGGACAACAGAGCGAACCGGGTTGGTCGACCCTGCTCGCCCGCCTGGCGGAGATGGTTCGGCACATGAAGGACTTGGCCGCTTCCGCGGCGGGTTCACCACCAAGGTCCGCCTGAGCGCGGATGGTCGGTATCGTCCGTTGTCGCGGTCATTACGCCGGGTCAGCGGGCTGATTGCACCCAGTTCGTCCCAGTGCTGGAGAAGATCCGCGTGCCCAGGATCGGGCTGGGCAGGCCGCGCAAGTGGTCGGACAGTGTCAGCGCGGACAGGCGTACAGCAACGGCCGATCCGCCGCTATCTGCGACGCCGGGGATCCGCCACACGATCCCGGAGAAGAGCGACTCCAAGGCCGCCCGCCTGAAGCGAGGTTCGGCAGGTGGGGGGCCTCGCGGCTTCGACGAAGAGTTGTACAAGAAGGGCAACGTCGTCGAGCGGGCGATCAATAAGCTCGAGCAGTCCCGGGCCGTGGCCACGCGCTACGACAAGCGCGGCTATGTCTTCCTCGGCACTGTCACCGCCGCAGCGGTCGTCATCTGGCTCCGCTCGTGATCGGGCCGGATCAACGTCAGGCCAGTTTTTTGTACATGTGGACATCCTCGGCTCCGCCGGGGATCCCCAGAGTTCTGCCCGTCTCGACGTAACCGTGGCGCCGATAGAACGCAGGGGCCTGGAACGTGAACGACGAGACGCACGCGCGGTCGCAGCCACGGCGGCGTGCCTCTTTCTCCGCGGCCAGAAGGAGCTCGCTGCCCCATCCATCCCCGCGGCTTTCCTCACGGACCCAGAGCATCTCGATGCCGAGCAGCCCTCCCCACGTCCATGCGGACAGACCCCCGATGAGCTCATCTGCGTCGTCGACGACCTTCACTGACAGCCCACCCTGATCGGCAGCAGTGGTACCTGTGGCGGGGAAGTTGACCTCGTCCAGCCCTTTGGACAACCGCTCGTTGAGTACCGAGTCACGGTGGCCGACGCTCAACGTCGCACTCGTGTGATCATTCACCATGCCGCAGAGTGTGGCACGAGTGTGCGAGCCCAAGATCGCCAGGACAGGTCCTAGAGGCGGACGGTCAACTCCACCGTCACGTCGTCACCTGCCGAGATGCCCTGCGGCTTGCGCACAGCGTTCTTGAGCGGCAGCAGATAGCCGCCGTCCTTGGGGAAGAGTGACGTTTCGAAGGCGACCTCGCCGATCTGGGCCTCGACCGGGATCACGCCCCAGCCGTACGTGGCCAGCGCGGCCACCTCGCGGATGTCGGCGGACTCCGCGTCCGGCACCCGGACGAAGTAGTACGGCGTGGGCCCGCGCCATTCGATCACCGTGCCGGCGAAGATGAGCTCCATCGGGTCAGTTTCGTTCATCGAGGACGGCCAGGTCACGCTCGGCCCGGTGCCACCGCTCCTCGTTGATCCGCATGACTGGGAACTGCGCGGCCACCGTAGCGTTCGGCAAGCCGGTGAAGCCCGTGATCTGCACGATTACCGCAAAGTAGCGGCAAACACCTGAAAGGCCGGTGGGGGCACCCCAGGCGGGGTGTCGCCACCGGCCGGTGGGGTCAGCTCTCCGGCATCGGGAGGATGGCCAGCGGGAGGAGGCCGGCTTCGACTGTGGCGCGGTCGATCGTCAGACCGCAGTAGCGGCCGACACCGGTGAACACGGCCAGGGGGAGCTGTTTGTGATGCTCCTCAAAGTACTGTCGCTCCTCTTCCTCAGTCGTGTCGGAGTCGTAGTACGCGGAAGGAAACACCGCGCCTGCCGCCCGTAGTGCGGCGTCCAGTGTCGGTGACCACTCGGCGGGCTCGCCGAACTCCGCCTGCCAGGTCCGGTTGTGGTCGCCCGGCGCGTGGAGGATCAGCTGCGGGGGGTCCCAGCTGTTCATCGTCAGGCAGACGATCTCCTCACCAGTGCGCGGCTCCATCGCCGCCACACTCCGGTAACCCGCGTAGAAGGTCGCCATGCCCCAGTCTTCCAGCACATACAGCCAGTCACCGCAGGTGCCGTACATGGCCCAGTTGATATGCGTCTTGTACCCGCCGGACGGTAAAGCCAGGTCGTTGCGGTCTTTGTACAGGTCCTGGCAGTCAAGCTGTTCGGGGTCGGCTCCGAGGCGTACCAGGAAGTCTTCCGTCTCCACGCCGCGGGCTGCTGTCAGCGAAATGCTGCCACGCATCCCGGGCACGCCGCCCTTCGCATCCTGGTAGGCGTGCTCACCGATCCATCGAATTCCGTCAGGCATGCCGCCAACCTAACGGCGGGCAGAGAGGACCACCGTGAGGAGCGTCGTGCTCACCATCGCTGCGGCGGCCATCATCACCGCCGTCATCGCGACGATCGGCAGATGGCCATCGGCATCACCGGCGGGATCTGGACGACCACGTTCACGAGGGTGTGCCGCACCACGTCCGCGGGACCGCTACGCATAACCGCATTGGACGAGCTGAGATCCATGGCGACTCGAGCCTCGACGGTCAGGGTGTCGTCACCTGCTAGGAAGCGCCGACGACCGAGGTGGCCGTAGATGCGACGGGAGCCGTCGCCGGAGTCGTCTCCTGCGCACTCCGCCCCAAGGACTACACACGACTGCTCCTTGGGCTGCACTGCCGGGAAGACGCCCGGACAGCCGACACGCTCATCAGCCACACGCTCGCCGCGCTCGCGCTCGCGCCCCGGCCCGTCCACGCATTCCATGTCGCCTCGGCCCTCTCGTTCGGCCTGGAGGCCCTGCCGGTCCGTCACCGACTCACAATCGCAAGCGCGTTGGAGCAGGCAGGTTTGTTGGGGGAGGGGCCGTGGCAGTACATGCGCCCCGATCTTCCCGCACACGGCCTGCCGCACCTCGCTCAGGTCACGGTCGGGGCCCGAACCCGGCTGTTGGGAGCGCGCGCCGAATCACGCGGTGTGCGCCTGCGCGCCCGCCGGGCGGGCTCACACTGCGGCGCTTTCCGCTCGCCGCGCCTTGGTGTGCTGCATACGCGTGAGCCTTTGCACGACGACGACGGCCAGCAGCGCGGCGCCGATGTCGGCAAGGCAGCCGACGATGAAGGCGTCAGCGCCCGCCAGGAACTCGTCGGCCGTCTGGGCCATGTCGTACTGAGCGCCCGCAATGCCATTGACCAGATTCGACCCGATCCATGCGATCCACCAGACGTTGATGATGGTGTGTGGCTCCTGCTTCCCCGTGCCGTACGGGTCTTGGCGGCTGGCGGCCCAGATGTCGGTTGCGATCGCGCGCGGGATGTAGAAATTCCCGATCGGGACGAACCAGCCACCGATTGCCCAGCCCGGCCGGCGCCGCTGGAGATCCGGCGCGAACTCCTCGGCGTTGGCCCGCACCCGGTGGAACCAGATGATGAAGACAACGGCAGTGGCGAACTGCGTGTGGCTGACCCGCAGTCACAGAGCGCCGCACCCAACCCTGAGCCTTACGGAACTCCGGTCAGAGCCTTGAGAACGACCAGTGACGCTCTTCGCCTCACGTAGTTGCGCTCTGAACCGTGCGGGGAACGTGGGGAGCGAAGAGCACGTGTTGGCCCCGCCGACCGTCAGGTCGGCGGGGCCGGTGATCGTTGACCGTCAGCGAGCGGACAGTTGATCAGCCCGTACTTCGAATTCGACGCGTCCTTCGAGTGATTCCAGTGCGCACGGAGCGACGGAGACCTGTACGTACAGGCTGCATCGCCCGGTGCGGAGAGAGAAAGGGGCTATCGCGTGGTGCCCGGCGCCGTGCGACGGCGCGCGTCGCACGCCTGTGCGAGTATGGATTCATGCCCAGTGAGCTGGCTGTCCTTGGCGTCCCCAGCAGCGCGGGCGCTCATCACGCCGGACAGGATCTGGCACCCGCGTCGCTGCGCGAGCACGGTTTCGTCGACAAGCTGCGGGCTGCCGGGTTCTCGGTGGCCGATGTCGGTGACGTCGCCGGCGAACCGTTCGCAGTCGACGCATTCGGCGCCACCGCCCGCAACGTCGACGCGGTCGTCCGTGTGGCGCTCGGCGTCGCGGACGCCGTCGAGCGGGAGACCCGGGCCGGGCGTCTGCCCATCGTGCTGGGTGGCGACTGCACCATCACCCTCGGGGTGGTGGCGGGGCTGCAACGCGTTCGCGACGACGTTCGGCTCGCGTACTTCGACGGGGATGCCGACCTGAACTCTCCCCAGAGGACACGCAGCGGGATCCTCGACGCAACCGGTGTCGCGCACATGCTGGGAATCGCCGACACACCGCTGGCCCGTATCGGGCAGACAGTGCCCCTGCTCGCCGATCATCAGCTGGTCCTGCTCGGCTACGACCCGGGCGACCCCGACAGTTTCGATGCCGGCGCACTTGCCGCACGGCCCTTGCTGAAGCACTTCGACGGTGCGGCCCTGAGGGCCGATCCGGTCGGAGTGGCGCGGCGCGCCGTTGCCGCACTCACGGGCGACGCGATCACCCTTGCCGTCCACTTCGATGTCGACGCGGTCGACTCCCGCGACCTTCCGCTGGGGAACTTTCCGCACTACGGCACCGGCGTGACCCTCAGCACCGCCGCCCGGGTACTGGAGAACCTGCTTGCCGCCCGCGGCGTCAGCGCACTGACGCTCACGGAGCTCAACCCGACTCATGACCCCTCGGGCCACCAGATCGCCCGCTATGTCGGCACCGTCACGGAAGCGATTGCTCAGGGCTTGGGCCGCTGAGTCTTTTCCTCGAGCCGCCACCACTTGAACGCCTCGGGATGGTAGGCCCGGGCACCTACATGCGCCTGCACACACCGACAGTCCGCAACGATGCGGCACCGCCAGCACGGGCACGCGCCTTTCAGCGCCCGCTTGCCGCCGCCCGCGCCTTCCATGACCGAGAAACCACCTCAACGTCCCCCAGCGGCACATCGAGGACCTGAACGGCGACCAGGTACGCCCGGGCCAGTGGATGAACAACGCCCTCCGCCGCCGAGACCGCTTCACACCCGACCGCATCGCCGCACTGGATGCACTCGGTAGCCGGCGTTGGTAGTCAGCGACTGCCGGAGCGAGACGCGGACGGTCACGGTGTCCCAGGCCAGGAGGGTGAGGAGCGGGACCGCCTTGTCGGTGTGTGGCGAGACGCAGCACCGGGCGAGGTAGGCCCACAGCCGACGCGGTCGCGAGGAGCTTGCCGGTGAGTGTGCGAGCCGTACGAAGGCTCGATCCTGCGTGCAGCGGATCTCCCGACCGATGAAAACGGCCCCCGCCCTCTTCGCCAGAGGGTGGAGCAGCGGGGCATCTTCCCAGGTCAGCCGCAGATGGCAGCGTATCCTGCCGCGCCTCCGTCGGCTCGGGACCCACACATCTGCTCGCCCATTGGGTAGCGCGGGCAGCGGAGGCTGGGGGGTGCGTGATCGGCGGGAGCGGGGAGACGATGGAGTAGTCCGGAGCGATGGGCGAAAAGGCGCGGGCCCGAGCCGTGGCAGGAAGCAAGTTGCGGCGGCGAGCGGAAGGAGTGCCTGGGATGAGTCCAACCGGATCCTTCGGGAACGACCGGGGACGGACTGGGACTGCCCCCGCTGCGTCAGGTGGTCTGCTGGACGTGCTGGGCGTCGCCGCCGTCCTACTCGATGCCGAGGGCAGGATCGATCTCTGGAGCCCGCAGGCCGAGGACCTGTTCGGCTACAGCGCCGAGGAGGCCGTCGGCCAGTATGCGGGCGGCTTGCTGATCCGTGAGGAGCAGCTGGAGGTCGTACTGGACGTGTTCGCCCAGGTCATGGAAGAGGGCGACAGCTGGGCCGGCGTCTTCCCCGTCCGACACAAGGACGGCAGCACGCGGCTGGTGGAGTTCCGCAACATGCGGCTCCAGGACGGCCAGGGGGACTACTACGCCCTCGGCCTGGCCACGGACCAGGCAACGCTACGGCAGGTCGAACGGGACCTGGCACTGTCCGCCCGGCTGGTGTCCCAGTCGCCGATCGGACTGGGTGTACTGGACACCGACCTTCGGTACGTCTCGGTCAACCCAGCAGAGGAGCGGATGAACGGCGTGCCTGCCGCCGAGCACGTGGGTCGGCACGTCCATGAGGTGCTGCCCTTCTTGGACGAGTCCTTCGAAGCGACGATGCGCGAGGTTTTGGCTACTGGCACCCCGGTCTCGGACCAGTACACCGTCGGCCGCACCCCGGCCGACCCGGACAACGAGCATGCCTGGTCGATCTCCTTCCACCGGCTCGAAGCGCCCAACGGGAAGGTGCTGGGGGTGGTGACCTCCAGCGTGGACGTCACCGAGCGGCACCGTGCCGTCCAGGAACAACGCCGCACCGTTCTCACCCTCCAGCGCAGCCTCCTACCCCACCCGCCACCGCAACGGCCTGGGCTGGCTGTCGCCTCCCGGTACCAGCCCGCCCAAGCAGCCAGCGAGATCGGCGGCGACTGGTTCGACGTCATTGCGCTCGGCGGCGACAAGACCGCCCTCGTCGTCGGCGACGTCATGGGCAGCGGCGTCAGCGCCGCCGCCAGCATGGGCCAGCTCCGCACCGCCACCCGCACCCTGGCCGGCCTCGACCTCGACCCCGCCCAAGTCCTCGAGCACCTCGACCACATCACCGAGGACCTGGAGCAGGACACAATCGCCACCTGCGTCTACGCCGTCTACGACCCGCACAGTGCGCAGTGCCACGTCTCGCTCGCTGGTCACTTGCCGCCCGTCCTGCTCCATCCGGATGGCAAGCGCGAGCTTCTGGACCTGCCCACCGGCGCACCGCTTGGCGGCTGTGGCGTGGCCTTCCAAACGACCTGCCTCAACTTCGTGTCGGGCGACCAACTCGTCCTCTACACCGATGGGCTGGTCGAGACCCGCGACCAGCCCATCGACGCACGCCTGGTCACCCTGCTCGAATTCCTCGACGAGCCCAATCGCTCGCTGGACGACACCTGCGACCTGCTTCTGCGCTCCCTGCGCCGCCCGGGAGATCACGACGATGTAGCCCTGCTCATCGCCCGGGCCAGGCCCTGTCCCGCGGGCGAGGAGACTCCTGCCTGACCTCGCCTCCCGAACTCGCCGCCGCTGCCCACAAGCAGCTGGAGTCGGCGGGAGCCCGGGTAGCGGTGGAAGTCGGCGACGGCGCGCAGGGGTGGCCGCCTGGTGCGCCCTACGGCAGGGTCATCTCGACGTAGCCGTCGACCGGGTCCGTGGCTTTGGGTGGCCCAAACCCGCCCGGGCGGACGGATCGTCACCCCCTGGAGCTGCCTCGGGCACGTGGCGCTCACTGTTGCCGAGGACGGTCGCTCTGCCACCGGCTGGGTCCAGGGCCTCGCCCAGTTCATACCCGCACGCGGCACCCGTATCGAACTCGAAGACTTCAGCCAGTCCGCGGCGATCACCCCGTCACCAACGAACTCCCTGGGAGCGGGATGTGGCCCCGCTGCGCGACGACTGGCATCTGCGGTTCGCACCGCGCGTCGCCCTGCCCGAGTGCGCATCACCGTGGCCGCCGACGAAACGGGCTCAATGCCTGGCTCCACGACGGCACCGCCTTCTGGGCGCCCTCTTAGCCGTTGGTGAGTGCAAGACCGTCGCCTACCAGGGCGTCCGCGCCGTCTGGCCGACGAGGCGTGACAGGAGTGGCTCGAGGGGGGCAAGCTGAACTCCGCCACTCACACTGCGGCTTGTGCGGTCACTGACTCATGGGGTGCGCACGCCCGGGAGGAGGCTCCGGTCGCCGGGTCCCAGTCGGCGAAGACCGTGAGGCTCCGCACCTTGAACTGGAACCGCAAGACCGGCTGCTGTCCGTCGCTGTCGCCGTCCACGACCCGCATCGTCACGCCCTCGGGCAGGGTGATGCCTCGTGCGCGCAGCACCGAGGCGCCGTCCGTGCGAAGTTCCCGGGTTAGCTCGGGAGAGTCGAGGAAGTCGTCGATGAGCGTGAGCACGTAGGGATTGCGGCCCAGCTCCAGCAGGGTCGTGTGCAGTTTGCTCCGCTCGGGGCCCGGCGGCTTGTCACTGTTGTTGAGCCCGGCCTCATGGCCTTGAAGTGCGCGTTCGAGACGCTCGCGATGGAGGGCGGAGATGGGCATGGCGTCCTCTCATTCCAACTACCTGCGCAGGCGCGCCGGCAGTACTGCGCTGAGGGCGTCGAGGGCATTGATGCGGCCGTGCCCCACGCCCGCACGCCAGGGGCCGTTCGCCGTCGCAGTGTTGTACACCGCGGGACCCACTCTGTCGGCGGTGCCCTCGATGATGTTGCGCACCTCGTCGCTCGTCATGGTCGAATCCATGAACAGGAGCAGCGCCGCGAGGCCCGAAACATGGGGAACGGCCGCGGACGTGCCCTGGAATAGGGACGTCCAGTCGCGGCGGTCGAGGTCCGAGAGGTTCCCGGTCCCCTGCACCGTCGTGGTCGGTATGCCGACCCCGGGAGCCACGACCGACAGCGAGTTGCCGTAGTTGGATGTGGGGACCTTGAGGTCGTTCTGGTCCGTCGAGCCGCAGGCGATCACACGAGCGTTGGTCGCGGGATAGGTCACCGCTCCGCTGCCGTTCCCGCTCGAGCCGCACACGATGACGTTGTTGTTGTAGGCGCGTGTGAGCGCGGCATTGACCAGGGTCGATGTGCTCCACCCCGGAACGTTGAAGCTCATGTTGATCACGCGCGCGCCGTTGTCCACGGCGAAGTTGATCAGCGTTGCAGCCTCCGTGTCGGTAACGCCCGTGAAGGCGAGCGGCATGACCCGGGCCCCGTAACCCGCCACGCCTGCGGTTCCCTTGAGGTTGTGGGTGGTGGCGGCGGCGACACCCGCGACCATGGTCCCGTGACCGGACGCGAACGAGGAAATACTGGTGTCGGCGCCGTTTCCGCTCGAGCCACCCGTGCCGGCCACGTACCGCAGGTCGGGATGGGTCAGATCGCATCCCGAATCGACGATGGCGATCGTGCCCGCGTCGATGCTCAGGTCCCAGGCCGTCCGACCCGGCCCGCCGACACGCGTGCGGACCAGGTTCCACTGCCCTCCGTACCCGATGGAGGGATCGGCGTTGAAGAAGGTGTCGGCCGGCTCCCACGAGTAGGGGAGGAGCAGAACCATGCTCTCGAACAGGACGCTTTCGTGCCCGTATGATTCCCGCTCCAGTAGCCGGGTACGCACCGCATGGGCGGAGTGCCTTCGGGGCTCTGCGATCGTGCAGTAGCGATAGCCAGTCAGGTACCGGGACTTGTCCGTGTCCTCCCGGAGTTCGACGTCGTCCGACAGGGCCGCCGGGTCGACATTCGCCTCGATCAGCACGACGTTCGGGAGTGGGCAATGCAGGCCGGCGCGCCCGGGCACTTTCGGGTCGTGATAGACCGGCCCGATCCACGCCAACTGTTCGTTGAATTCGGATTCAATGGCGTCATAGACGTCGCCGGTGAACTCCCCGAGCGAGGAGCGGACCCAGAATCTATCTGTTGTGTGGTTGACCACTTCCGATGGGGACCCGGTTTCCGACGGACCGTCTGGCTCCGGCTCCAGGTCCAGTTGCCGCAGGCGTGGTGCGAGTGATTCGAGGGTCTGCGGTTCACGGAAGCCCAGCAGCACCCGGGTTCGGTCCAATCTGACGACCGTCTCGGCATCACGAGCAAGCTCGAGGGGATACCCGTTGATGGTCATGACACGAGACTAGCTCCGGTCCGTCGTCGGCGCATTTTCGGAACCTTTCTCATGGGGGCGCCAGTTCACTCACGACCCGACTCCTCCCCGCAGCTTCCAGAGTGAAAGGTGGGACGGCCCTCCGACCGCACCGTTGGACCAGTAATAGCGGGCGTAGTGAGGGCCTCTGAAGAAGTAGGCGCTCCCGGTGTAGGGCCCCTCTCCGTTCACAGAGGAATGCACGCCCTTGAGGAAAGCCCCTGTCAGATTCCACTGGGACAACGGGGCAGGCCCGCTGATCGCCCCTGTGGCCCAGTCGTAGGTGATGTACTGGTTGCCCTTGAAGAAATAGGCCTTGCCGGCATAGCTCCCCTGGCCGGTGAGTGCGGAATCAATACCGGAAGCGAAGGCGGGCGGAAGATTCCAAGCAGTGAGCGGGCTGGGCCCGGTGACTGCCCCTGTGGCCCAGTCGTAGCCGACGTACTGGTTGCCCCGGAAGAAGTACACCTTGCCCTGATACTGCATGGCCCCGTTGACGGCGGCATCCACGCCGGTCAGAAAGGGCGCCGGCACGTTCCAGAGACCAATTGGGCTCGGTCCGGAGTCCGCCATGTCCTGACCCCAGTCGTAGCGCACATACTTGTCGTCCTTGAAGAAGTAGACCTTACCGGCGAAGGCGGCTCGGCCATTGACCGCGGTGTCAAAGATGTAGGCCATGGTCCCTCCCGGGACGGGACGATGCGCTGAGGAATTCACGGAATGGGATCATGGTTTCACGCCGCACATGGGCCTGCATCTGGAGCAGGTTGTGCTCACGCGCCGGCCTACGCCGCGCTCATGGGGGCGCTCCGGCAGTGCTCATGGCGTCGGTGCCACGACGAGGGCTTTGACTTCCATCAGGAGGTCCGCGATCCGTTCGACGGCGCCCGCCTCCTTGTGGAGGTCCGCGACGTTTCCCGGGCCGACGCACCCTCCACGGTGGTCGGCGAGGCCCTGGCAACCGCCGCCTAATGATCGACAACTACCGTCCGGCGGCTGCCTGGTTCACGGTCGACTTCGAAATGCCGGAACGTGTGGGCAGGCCTCGCCGCGGGATGCCGGTCCGATGGCGGAAGAGAATGCCGTTGGCCGGTTCGCCGTGTGGACGGTGCTGGTATGGATGGCGGGATGAGACCGCATCCGCCCGTCACACCGGCCGAACAGAACCAGCGAGTTCTGCGTGAACGCCGTCGCGATGAACTCCGGGACGACGACGCCGAGGAGAGGTACCGCAACCAGTCCATCTCCCGACAGAAGCGCGCCACGCTCATGGTCACCCTGGTCCCGCACATTCCCGGGTCCCTGTCCTGGGACCGACCGGCTTATGACGGTTACCGGCAACAGCTCCTCCTTGAGCACCCACGGCTGGAGGAACCCGGAACGGTGCTTTGCGAAGTGGAGCCTCTCGCAGTGAGTTTCGCCGCGTGGTCGGAGCCGAACACCTCTCATCAGGTCATCGCAGTACTCGGTGACGACCAGGGGCATTGCGTGTTCGGGATCGGTCCGGTTCGTGCGCCTCGTGCATGACGTACCGTCATGTCCTGCCGTGAGGCGGGTCGCCCCTCCTACGCCGAGGGGCGACTTAACGACGTTAAGGAACATGGGATGAGCCTGCCCGCAATCGCCACTACCGAAGTTCTGATCGCCGGAGCCGGGCCCACCGGCCTCGTGCTCGCCTGCGACCTCGCCCGGCGCGGGATCGCCTGCCGCGTCGTGGAGAGGGAGAGCCGCAGCTTTCCCGGCTCACGCGGCTCCGGCCTCCAGCCGCGCACCCTGGAGGTCTTCGACGACCTGGGCGTCATCGACGCGATACGGGCGGCAGGCGGCCCCATCCAGCGACTCCAGAGCTGGGACGGCACCACACGCATCGCCGAGTGGGACGCGTTCGAGCGCTCCGAGCCCTCGCCCCACGTCCCGTACGGCGAGATCTGGATGCTCCCGCAGTGGCGCACCGTCGAGATCCTCCAGGCGCGCCTCGAAGAGCTGGGCGGAAGCGTCGAGTTCGACTGCGAGCTGACCGGCTTTGAGCAGGACGCGGACGGGGTGACGGGGCGGCTGCGCCGGCGGGACGGCACCAAGTCGGCCGTACGGGCCGGCTATCTGGTCGCGGCCGACGGCGGACGCAGCACCGTCCGCAAGGCCCTCGGGGTGGGCTTCCCCGTCACCGAGCTCCTCACCGACCCGACGCTGATCGCGGACGTCCTCATGGACGGAATCGACCGCGCGCACTGGCACGTGTGGCCCACCGCGCCGGGCGGGCGCGTCGCGATCCGCCCGCTCGAAGGGGCGGACTTCTTCCAGTTGCTCGCCCACTTCGACGGCGGCGGCCCGGACTTCACGCCCGACGCCACGCCCGAGGCCCTCCAGCAGCTGCTCATGGAGCGCACCGGCCACGAGGACGTGCGGGTGCATGAGGTGCGGTGGTCCTCGGTGCTGCACATCAAGGCCGGGGCCGCCGACCGCTTCCGCATCGGCCGCGTCCTGCTCGCGGGCGATGCCGCGCACATTCACTCTCCTACGGGCGGCCAGGGCCTCAACACCAGCATCCAGGACGCGTACAACCTCGGCTGGAAACTCGGCGCAGCGCTGCGCGGTGCGTCCGACGCGCTCCTCGACACCTACGAGGCCGAGCGGCGGCCGGTCGCACAGCATGTGCTCGCCCTCACCACCCAAGTCTTCGAGCGGGACCGCGTGGACAAGGACCGCGGCTTCTCCCAGCGCGGCGGCGAGACCTTCCAACTGGGCCTCGGCTACCGCGAGAGCCCCCTGACCCGCGAGTGCCGCGAGGGCCTGGCCGACGACGCACTGCGCGCCGGAGACCGCGCCCCCGACGCCCCCTGTGGGCCCATCCGTCTCTTCGACCTCTTCCGCGGCCCGCACGCCACGCTCCTCGCCTTCGGCGAGACCGACGCCCCGGCCTCCGAGCGCTACAAGCTGGTCCGGGTCGGCCGGCCCGGCGAGCAGGCCGACGTCATCGACGTGGACGGGCACGCACACAAGGCGTACGGGGACCGGGGACTCTTTCTCGTACGGCCCGACGGGTATGTAGCGCTCGCGACGGAGGACCCGGCGGACCTGGCCGCGTACGAGGTCTACTAGAAAGGCCCGGCAAGAGATCCGACGCCACACCCTCATCCGCGCGCCAGTGTCTCAGCGGCAGGGCCATTGCGTGTTCGAGATCGGTCCGGTTCGTTGGCCTCGCACGTGATGGACGTCATGTTCCAGCCTGTGCAGCGATGTTCCCCGGAAACAGAGCAGGCACGGTGCCGGTGATCATGTGGTTGTCGAAGGCCCATGAGAACCGAGCGGAACCGTGCCTGCCCGAACATCATCGCCCATGCCGGCCTGGGGCAACTGGCCCTCCCGAACCTTCACAGCTCCCAGCAGAATTCCGCTGAGCTGCGCTGTTTCCTGATCTAGGTGCCCGATCCACGCGGCCGCCGAGTACGGAGGTATCCGATGTTGCCCCTGCTGTGCCCGGCTGCCGCGGCCGTACTGTCCGGTGCCCGCTCCCTCATCGCGATCGGCGAATGGATCACTGATGCGTCGCGGTGTGCTTGATCTGGCGTCTGCGCAGGTAGCGGCGGTTTCGGCGGGATGAATGCGCCTTGTCGCCGCCGAGGTGATCAGGCCGAGTGCGGGGGCGGCCGCCGTCCAGGCGCGCGACCCGGATTTGTTCCATGACCGGGATGAGCTGCGGTGCATCGCCCCACTGGCCGGGGTGATCAGGAACGCCAGGGCACGGCGGCCACCTTCACCAGCGAGGTGGATTTTGCAGTTCAGTCCGCCCCGGGAGCGTCCGAGTCCCTCGTCGGGGCGGTGCTGCCGGGGCGCGCGTCTTATCCCGGCACTCGCGGCGGCTCCTTGTGTGCTCCGACGGCGTGCTGGTGAGCGCGACAAGACGTCGAGTCCACGCTCACCATCGACCAGTCGATACGGCCTTCCGCGTCCGCATCGGCCTGGGCGGCCCCAAAGATTCGGTCCCAGGTGCCGTCCGCCGACCATCGTCGGTGACGTTCATAGGCGGACTTCCACGGACCGAAACGCGCAGGCAGATCACGCCACGGCACCCCGGTCCGCTCCCGAAACAGAATCCCGTTGATCACCCTGCGGTGGCTGGCCCAACGCCCGCCCCGCTGCCCACTCCTGGGCAAGTACGGCTTCAGCCGGGCCCACTCGTCACTCGTCAGATCTCCCCGCCCCACACTCATGCCAACGACCCGGAACCGAGACAGTCACAAGCTCCGCTGGACAGGACCTAGTCCTCGGCCTTCGACCGCGAGGCGTGGAAGCAGCGCATCGCCGTCGAACGGTGCAACAACCGCCTCAGCAGTGGCGAGGCATCGCCACCCGCCCGAAAACCAGTGGAGCCGCACTTCCGTGCGCCATTACTGTGCTCCCGCCCCCTGCCGCCTTGTCGAGGACGTGCCGTTGTACACCAAGTGAGACCTCCCGAGCGCTGATTCGTCGCGCGTCGCGCTTGCGCGCCGCGCTCCTTTTCGCTGCGGTCTTCTCACTGGAACCGGTGTACTTCTGTGTCCAAAACCTGGGTGGTCATACCCACCCGCCTGCCCCTCGTTCTCCGCCGTTGCCACGGGTGCGCCTCCGAGCACTTCCGGGCAAACGGCAAATTCCGCGTCAACGCAAACCACAAGCTCATCGACGCCTGGCTCCTCGCACTGTGCACCGTTTGCGGGCAGACCACCAAGCTCACTGTCCTGGAACGGATGAACGTGCGCTCTGTACGACCTGAGCTCCTGGACCTGCTGCACGACAACGACCTTGGCCTGGCAGCCGAGTTGCTCCAGGATCAGGTCGTGCGGCGCCGTAATCGCATCGCCCTCGACTGGGACAACGCCTGGCGCCTCGACACCGGCGGATCGGATCAGCAGGAGGGCGAGGCGATCGAGGTCTCGGTCCGCTTTGCGGCGCGGATCCCTGTCCGGCCGGTGCGACTGATCGCTGAAGGTTTCGGCTTTTCGCGAGCCGAGGTCGAGAGACTGATCACCGAGGGGAATCTCGTATCGGCAGTCCGCCTGAGCGGCAAGCTCTCCGGCGACTTCACCTTCACGCTCAAGCGCTGAGTCTTCCCGGGGGCAGGGCCTGTCCGGCAAGATCCGCCGGACAGGCCCTGGCAACTCTGGCCTCACGTGATCAACACGGACAGATCCCGATCATGCAATGGCCCTGGAGGCGGACCGACGCGCGGCGCGAGTTCGCTCAGCTTCCGCGCGTAACTCCGGCCATTCGCTACACATGCCAATGAGGTTTTCTCAGAGGGCATTCCGCCTACTTCAAACGTCCTCTCAGTAGTGGCTACATTCACCCTCTCTGCGGGATCCGGCATGGACCACATCGAGGACGAGCGGCCATCGCCGGTAGGGAGTCACACCGGGTCCGGCAGGTCCATGAGCGCGAGTTTGGCCGGGTCGATCACGGCGGTGATCTCGGTGATGCGGCCGTCGGCGACGGTGAAGGCGAGGAGGGAGAGCGGGGTGCCGTCTTCGCTCCAGGAGATGACGCCGGGGTGGCCGTTGACGGTTGCCGCATGTCCTCGTGCTGCACTGCCGGCCACTCGCGCGCGGGTGGCGACTTCGGTGGCTCCGAGCGTGACGAACTGGCCGTTCGGGGTGTGGACGGTGAACTTCACTTCGGGGTGGAGAACCTGCAGCAGCTGCTCGAACTGACCGTCGCGGGCCGCGGCCAGGAAGGCTTGCACCACCTCGCGTTGTTGTCGTCCGGCGCTTGCCGGCTGCTGGGCGGCTTGTACTTTCCTGCGGGCGCGGCTGGCGAGCATTTTGGTCGCGTCGGCGGATTTGCCGAGAATGGTGCCGATCTCCTCGTGGGGCACGGCGAACACGTCGTGCAGCACGAACGCCAGTCGTTCGTTCGGGCGCAGCGAGTCGAGGACCGTGAGGAGCGCGAGGCCGACGGAGTCCCCGAGTGTCACGAGGTCTTCCGGAGCAGGAGCGTCGTCGAGCGTCACGGTGAATTCGGGTAGCTGGTCGTCGAAGGAGACTTCTGGGCGGGTCCTACCTGCCCGCAGGACATCGAGGCTGATGCGGCCGACCACGGTGGTCAGCCAGCCGCCGAGGTTGTTGATGGTGTCGGTGTCTTGGCGGGAGAGACGCAGCCACGCCTCTTGGACCACGTCTTCCGCGTCGGCGTGTGATCCGAGCACGCGGTAGGCGACGGCTCGGAGCCGGTCACGTTGGGCCTCGAAGGCATCGAGGATCGGATCCGTGGGATGGGTGCCGGGCATGTTGTTACCTTCCTGAAAGCTCCTCCGTCATAGGGATGACGCGCACATGCCGCGCAACGTAACGATGAAGGAGAGCACTCCCACATGGAAAACCGGCTCAAGAACAAGAACACGAACAACCCCGATGTGTGGACCGCGGTCCAGCACCTCCAGAAGGCGATCGCCGCCGGGGGCGTCGACCCGAAGCTGCTCGCGCTGGTCCACCTGCGCGCCAGCCAGATCAACAGCTGCTCGGCGTGCGTCTACGCCAGTGTCGCCGGGGGGAAGAAGGCCGGTGACACTGGCGAGCGGCTGCACAACGTAGCGGCGTGGCGTGAGGCGCCTTTCTACACCGATGCGGAGCGCGCGGCACTGGCGCTGGCCGAGGCCGCCACCCGGCTGCAGGATGGCGCGGAGGGCGTCACCGACGAGATCTGGGAAGAAGTCAACGCCCATTTCACCGAGGAGCAGATCGGCGCGATCAACCTGGAGATCGCGCTGACCAACTTCTACAACCGGATCAACCGCACCATCAAGGAACCCGCCGGCCAGACCTGGGGCTGAGCCCAGCCTGGCTCTTGCCCACTGAGGTCTTCTCAGTGAGTTGATCTTCCGGTTCCGGTGCAACGGGCCGGGCGGTGCCCCGAGTTCGGGAAGCCGTGAAGCCCCTGGTATGACAGGTCTGCCAAGATCATGTCCGGGAGAACCAGGGGCTTCACGTTGGTCACCTGTGTTGCCATGCTCGACGTCCCGCGCCCCGTGGTGGAGCGCCTGGCCCGTCTGCTTGATGCGAACCGCAGGCGGCTGCGCACCCCGAAGGGCTCGCGGGCGCTGGGCCCGTTTCGCCAGGCGGTGCTGGTGCTGCGCTGGTTCCGCGAGCGCGGCTGCGTGCACTGCCTGGCCCGTGACGCCGGCGTCTCCCAGGCCACCGGCTACCGCTATCTGCACGAGGGCATCGACGTGCTCGCCGCCCAGGCCCCGGACCTGCACACGGTGCTGGCCCGCTGCCGGCAGGAGGCCATGAGCCACGTGATCCTCGACGGCACCCTGATCGAATGCGACCGGCTCGCCGACACCCGCGACAACGGCAACGACCTGTGGTTCAGCCAGAAACACAAGAGCTTCGGCGGCCACGTGCAGTTCCTCGCCGCCCCCGACGGCAGGCCGCTGTGGGTCTCCGACGTCGAGCCCGGCTCCACCCCCGACATCACTGCCGCCCGCCTGCATGCGCTGCCCGCGCTGTACAAAGCAGCCGCCGACGGCCTGCCCATCCTGGCGGACAAGGGCTACATCGGCGCGGGGATCGGCATCCGCGTCCCCGTACGGCGCCCGAAGGGCAGGTCCGAAACGGCCCTGGACCCCGGCACCCGCATGACGAACGCCCCGATCAGGCACGTCCGGGCACCGGGCGAGCGTGCCGCTGCCGAACTCAAGGAACGCTGGCGCGCGTTGAAGCACGTCAGCCTCAGCCCCAGCCGGATCGGCGACATCGCCCGCGCCACCCTCGCCCTCAACAACCTCTGGAAATGATCTTCACTGAGAAAACCTCAATAGCTGGGTTGGGGAGCCCCTACACGTCATCCCAGGCCATTGAGCTCATCCTCCAGCCGGCAGGCGTCCGGACGAACTGGGTGGTCTTGCGACCGGAGCCCTCGAACCACTCGCCGTCTAGGAAACCGGACTTGCGGTACTCGCTGAACCGGTGCGCGATCGACTCGAATATTTCGGTCCGCTCGGCGACTTCCCATTCGGAGAACTCCGTCAGCGTCCCATCGGTGAGGATTTTCGCCCGGGGCTCGACGAACGCGTCGAGGTCGTAGATCACGGGCTCGCCCCCGACGTTGCTGATAATCATTCCTTGTGGGATGAACACCTCACGGACAACGTTGACGTTCGGCCGGCCGCCACCAGTGTTGGTGAACGCCCCGAGGAAGGCGCACATCAGCTGGTCGAGCTCGGCCTTGACGTCGGACTGGGGTGCTCCTCCCACGGGTGACCACTCGTCGGAGAGGATCGACCAGATCTCGCTGTCGTGCCGCACGCCCTGGTACGCAGAGCGCTGCCGCATCACACCATCGCGGGTCATCCCGAGTCGGCGCGCGACTTCGACGCTGCGAGTGTTGCCAGCGGTGGCCCACCATTCGACCCGGCTCATCCCGCGTTCCTCGAAAGCCCAGTCGATCAACGCCCGGCATGCCCGGGTCACCAGCCCGCGGCCTGCCCCGTCCGCCTCCAGCCAGCAGCCGATTTCGCACACTCCGGAGGTGGCGTCGAACTTCGTGAACATGACGCCGCCGACCAGAGTGCCGTCCAGCCAGATCCCATAGATCCGAGCGGTGTCCTTGGCCTGCCTGTCCGCGTACCGCTGGAGGACGGCAGTGGCGGAGGCGAGGTCGGTGCTGAACGTCGCCCAGGGTATCCAAGGGTCCACATAAGGTCGGGCGCGGTCGATATGGGCAAGGAACTCCTGCGCGTGCCAGGGCTCCAGAGGACAGAGCTGAGCGTTGTCACCGACCGGCAGTGCGATCACGGATACCTCAATCCCCTTGGTACGTAACGAGCGTTCGGCACGTAAGGTAGCAGCATGCCACCCGCACCTGGAGATCGTGAAGCCCGCCGCGAGGACGTGTCCCAGGCGGTATGGCACGTGCTCGCCGACAAAGGGTTCAGCGGGCTGACCCTGCGTGCCGTTGCCACCGCGATGAGCGCCTCGACCGGGATGCTCATGCACTACTTCCCGACCAAGCGGGCCTTGATCGCACATGCCCTGGACCTGCTGGAGAAGCGCACCGCGGAACGTCCCCGCCGTGAACCTCCCACCGAGGGCCTTGCCACCGTGCGAGCCATGCTGCTGGACATCCTGCCGCTGACCGCGGACGACACCGCCCGCAACCGCATCTGGGTCAGCTCCTGGGACCTTGCCCTCGCCGACGACGGGCTGGCCACGGACCAGTCCGACCGCTACATCCGGCTGCGCTCAGCGATCCGCCCGCATTTCGAAGCCGCACGCAGCCTGGGCGAGCTCCCCGCAACCGCCGACCCGGAGCAACTCGCCGCCACCGCCGTCGCGTTCACCCATGGACTCGTCGTCCAAGCCCTCTTCGACCCCGGCCGGTTCCCCGAGGACGTACAGATCGCCATGCTCGACGACCTCCTCGCTTCGATCGCGCTGACCCAGTCTGACGCCGGTGCCGGCAGGCCGGTCCCTGACCAGTAGGGCAGAGCAAGCTGTGCCAGAACCTTCTCGTGAACAGAGCCACGCGGCCGACCGTGGTGGCTTTATCGAGTAGTAGTGACGTCACTCGTCGATGAGTTTGGGAGGCACCCCGAACCACGGTCGGGTGATGTTGATGAGTTTGGGAGGCATGGCGACTCTTGCCAGGGCAGCATCGAGGTGCTCTTGGTGAAAGGTGCTGGTCATGCCGCATATGTCGAAGGTCGAGCTGTACGCGGCGATCCGGCGTGACCATCGAAGCGGCATGTCGATGCGGAAACTTGAGCGCAAGCACAGCGTGACCTGGCGGACGGTGCGGAAGGCGTTGGACTCGTCCTGGCCGGAGCCTCGTAAGAAGCTGCCGCCCCGAGCCACCACGCTGGACCCGTACAAAGCGGTGATCGACGAGATCCTCCGGGCGGATCTGGACGCGCCGCGCAAGCAGCGGTACACGGTCACCCGGATCTTCCACCGGCTGGTCGAGGAGCACGGGGCCGACTCATACCGCCTCGCCAGCACCCGAGCACGAGCCGAGGAGCCCGCCAAGGCCATCTGACCTCTGCCGCTATCTGCCTCGACGGCCAGCCGCCCTGACGGACGGCTGGCCGTCCCGCGTTTGCGGTGTCCTTTGAAGAGGTCTCAAGAATCGAGTATGGCGGCGACAGCCTCGATCTCGACGAGCTGGCCCTCATGGCCGAGCACGGTGACGCCCATCAAGGTGCTGGGGACGTCATGGTCAGCGAACGAGTCGCGGACTACCTGCCAGGCGGCCACCAGGTCCTCCCGCCGGGCCGACGCGACGAGAACCCGTGTGCTGATGACGTCCTGAAGTGATGCACCTGAGGCAGAAAGAGCAGCCTGCATGTTCTCGATCGCTTTCGTTGCCTGGCCTGCGTAGTCCCCGATCGCTGCCGTGGAGCCGTCATCGTTCAGCGGACACGCCCCAGCGAGGAAGATCAGGCGTGACTCGGCGGGCGCCGTGGCCGCGTAGGCGTACTCGGCGACGTCGGACAGGGAGGCGGAGCGGATCAAAGTAATGGCACGAGCCACGGTCGTGGGGCCTTTCTCCTCGGGTGCTGAGCGCGGACATCCTGCCAGCGCCCCAGCGGCTCCCGCCTTCCCTTTTATCGCCGCCCCCAGGGCAACGCCATCATTTCTGCTCGATATTCATGACCCGCATGATCACCAACTGACTCCGGAACCAGTCGACAAACGCTGTTCCTAGAGATCAACGAAGCCAACCGTGGGGATCGCGCGCGGCCAGCGTCATGGAGGGGTTGGTGTTGATCACTCGATGAGTCATTGCGTTGAGGTCGGCATCGCTGTCCATCGGCGGCTCAGCCAATCCCGTGATAGGTGATCGCCAGGTCGTGCTGCCAGGTAGCACCGTCATCGCGCGATAGCTCTGCCTCACCGTTGATCGCGTTGTCGTTTGTCGCTGAGCGTGCCGCTGAATCGCTGCGAGAACCCGGGGGCGTTGTTCCAATCGCCTGGTGGTCGCAACGGCCGCCACCGGCCTCGCACGGTCGTCACCGCGGCCGGTCCGGTCGAGGTCGCCGCGCCCTGGGTGAACGACCGCCGCGTCGACGAGGCCACCGGCGAGCGCAAGCGGCTCTCCTCGAAGATCCTGGCCCCGTGGTGCCGCAAGTCGCCGAAGGTGTCCGAGGTGCTGCCGCTGCTCTACCTGCACGGCCTGTCGTCGGGGGACTTCGTGCCAGCGCTGGAGGAGTTCCTCGGCGGTGCGGCCGGCCTGTCGGCGCCGCGCCCTGGTCGAACGCACGGAGGACCACCGCAGTCTGATCAACATCACCCGACCCACAACTCTTGACAACTGTTCATGCACCTGACACCAGTGGCACTGCACCACTCCCACGAACGGCACCACACCCCGAAGGGAGCGATCAGCGCATGACCAAGCCTGAGAGCGCGGGATACGACTACGACGTCGTCATCAGCGGAGCCAGCCTCGCCGGCAGCGCCGCGGCGATCTTGCTCGCTCGACGCGGTGTCCGCGTCGCACTGCTGGAACGCCGCTCGGACCCCGAAGCGTACAAGGCGCTTTGCACCCACTCCCTCACGGCCAACGCCTACCCGGTGCTGGACGAACTCGGCCTCATCCCCGCTCTCGAGAAGGCGGGAGCCGTCCGCAACGAGGCCCGCTGGTACACCCGCTGGGGATGGATCGAGCCGAGGGCCGCGCCGGCGGGCCCCGAGCTACCGTACGCGTACAACATTCGACGCAGCACCCTCGACCCGTTGATCAGGTCCCATGCGGCGGAAACCCCTGGCGTCGATCTGCTCCTCGCTCACCATGTGACCGGGCTGGTCCGGGAAGCCGGGCGAACCGTGGGGGTGCACGCGTCGACACCACAGGGCGAGCGCGAGATCCGGGCCCGCCTGGTGGTCGGCGCCGATGGCAAGGACTCGGCCGTGGCGAAGTTCGCCGGGGCGCCTGCTCGGCAGTCCGAGAACGCGCGGTTCGGCTATCTCGCGCACTTCCGCAACCTCCCGCTGCGCGACGGGATCGGTCACGCGTGGTTCCTCGAGCCCGACATGGCGTACGCGTTTCCGAACGACGACGGGGTGACGGTCATCGCGGTGCTCCCGGACAAGAAACGGCTGCCGGCCTTCCGGGAAGACCTGGAGGCCAGCTTCTTCGAATTCGTCCGCGCCCTACCCGAGGCACCGCCCATCGACTCCGCCGAGCGCCTCACGAAGATCACCGGCACGGTCAACTACCCGCTTCACAGCCGCAAGCCGACCGCACCGGGCATCGCGCTCATCGGCGACGCCGCCCTGACCGGCGATCCCCTGTGGGGAGTGGGATGCGGGTGGGCTCTGCAGTCCGCGCAATGGCTGGCAGAGGCGGTCGCCTCGGCCGCAACCGGTCGGGGCGACCTCGACAGGTCGCTCGTGGTGTACGCACGCAGACACCGGCGCCGGCTGCGAGGTCACCAGTACCTGGCCACCGACTTCGCCAAGGCCCGTCCGTTCAACCCCATGGAGCGGCTGATGTTTTCGGCGGCAGCGCGCGATGAATCGGTGGCGCGCCACATGCATCTGTTTGCATCCCGCCTGATCGGTCCACTGCGTTTCTTGAACCCCGTGGCGCTGGCCAAGGCTTCGGCAGTCAACATCAAGCATCGCGGGGCGACTGTGCCACCCGCGCACCTGTCACACACAAGATCATGACCGGCAGCCCTCCCACTCCACTCGCTCTCGCAGTCGGCGACGCTTGAATCGTGACCCAGTTCCGGCGCTTGGGTTCTAAGGCGGATTCGCATGGTTGTCGCAACGTTGCAGGCTCAGAGTGCCAGAGCTGCGGCGAATGCTTGAGCTGGGGTCTGCCAACTCAGCGTCTTGCGGGGTCGGTTGTTCAGCCGGTGCTCGATGGCGCGGAGGTCGTCAGCGGTGTGGAGGGACAGGTTCGTGCGCTTGGGCAGGCCTTGCCGGATCAGGCCGTTGGTGTTTTCGTTCGTCCCCCGCTCCCAGGGACTGCCCGGGCGGGCGAAGAAGATCCCGTCGGTGAAGTAGGGCGCGAGTTCATGATGGCGGGCCATCTCTGAGCCTTGTTTCCAGGTGAGACTCCGGCGGGCCTGTTCCGGCAGATTGCTGAGGCTGGCGATGAGGGCATCACGCAGCTGGCCGGCCGAGTGTCCCTCAGGCAGCGGGACCAGGCGGAGATAGCGGGTGCGTCGGTCGACGAGGGTGGCGAGGGTGGCGACGGCGGACTGGCTGCGGGCGCCCACGACGAGGTCGCCTTCCCAGTCGCCGAGACGCTCGCGCAGCTGGATGATCGGTGGTCGGCGCTCGATGAGGACGGCGGGTGCGACAAATCTGGGCATGCGCTGGTCAGGGCGGCGGCGCTTCTTTCGTAGCGGCTGGCCATTGCGGAGTTTCCTGGTCAAGGGCCTGCTCAGGCCACCCTTGGCGCCTTGGTAAAGGGCTCGGTAGATGGTCTCGTGACAAAGGTGCCGATCGAGGTGCCCGGGCCAGCGGGCCCTCAGGTGGGCGGCGATCTGCTCCGGACTCCACTCCAGATCGAGCTTGGACTGAACCTCGGCTTTCAGCTCGGGATCCGTGGCCAGCTTGGCGCGTCTGGGACTTCCGGCCCGTTCGCGGCAGCGGTGGTGAGCCAGGTCGGCGTCATATCTGCCGTAGTCATGTGGGCGGCTGTTGCGCCGCAACTCCCGGCTCACAGTCGACGGTGCCCGTCCGAGCAGGCTGGCTATCTCTCGGATTGTCAGGCCGCGTTCGTGCAATGAGGCGATCCTCCGGCGCTCCAGCAGCGACAGATACCGGCCCGACCGGGATGTCTCTGGAAGATGGTCAGGTTGCAGGCCGCCGTCCTCCGCCCGCCACCGGTAGCCCGTTTCCGTCTGATCCCGAGTCGCCTGCACGCCTCGACACTGCCCACCCCGGCCGCCAGAAGGCGCGAGTACTCGGCCTCGAGCTCCAGCCTGCGCTTGCGTCCCCGCCTCGCCATCAACACACCCCTAGTACTCCAGTTGTGCTTCTCCATTTGTCCTGGTCAGCGTGCCTGTTTCGAGTCTAGTGGGCTGACGCCGCATCAGGGCGGTGGTGGTTCGTGACCCACCCGATCGGGGTGTGCGCGGCACTGGTAGTGGCAGTGGCGGGCGACGGCTTGATGGCGTCGGCGCCAGTGCGACCAGTGGAGCCGGTGTCCGGGCCGCGGTAGCCGGGCTGCTGGGGAATGGGCAAGATCCAGGAGCCGTCGCACTTCTGCCACGGTGAGGGGAACGAGACTGCTCGGACCGTTTCTTCGGCCCCCTTTTCGAGGGCGTGGGCGGCCATCGCGGCCAGGAAGGCGTGCGCCAGCATGGCCAGCGTGATGTGGCGGTACCAGCCCACGTAGCGGCGGACTTCGTACTGGTCCAGGCCGCACTCGTTCTTCGCGGCCTGGAAGCACTCCTCGATGGCCCATCTGGAGCCGGCCACGCGGACCAGTTCGGAGACGTTCGCCTCGGTGGGAGCGAAGGCGAGGTAGTAGGCAATCTCCTCGGGGCGGGCCAGGCTACGGCGGGCCAGCACCCAGCGATCGTGCGTGGGTGCCTCGCCGTTCGCGTCGGCGGCGGCAGGGAGCCTGGCTGCGGCCCAGTCGTAGACCCGAGGCCCCTTCGCGCCGTCCCCGCACGAGATCCGCTCCCAGGCGTCGTCCGGGGCACCGGTCAGAACATGGTCGATGCGCCAACTCCCCGCAGTCGACTTGACCTGCTGCGACTTGGGAACCGCCAGGACATAGCCCACGCCGGCTTCCTCCAGCATCCGCCGGAAGCCCCGTTCCTGGCCGTAGGCCGCATCAGCGGTCACCCAGGCGATCGGCAGCGCGGAGCCGAGGGCCCTCAACACCATCGCACGCGCCAGTTCGGGCTTCGTGGCAAAGGACCTGTCCTCAGGAATTCTCGCCGTGCGGCACCGATCCGGGTCATCGGTCCAGGACTTGGGCAGATACAGATCCCGGTCCACCAGGGCCCGGCCCTTCGCAGAGGTATAGGCGGCGAACACGCCGATCTGGCAGTTCTCGGTGCGGCCGGCCGTCCCCGAGTATTGGCGCTGCACCCCGGCTGAGACGGTGCCTTTCTTCAGGAAGCCGGTGTCGTCCACGATCAGCACACCGTCCGGTCGGCCGAGCCGCTCGGCCACGTAATCCTGCAGGTCGTCACGGATCTTGTCTGGATCCCACTGGCACCACGACAGCAGCCGCTGCAGGCCGTACGGGGTGGCATGGCCGGCGTGCTCGGCGAGCTGCCAGCTGTTCTTCCGGCCGACCGGGCCGAGCAGCCCGCGCACGTAGTCCTGCATCCGACGTCGTGGCTCGATGCGCCCGAACCGCTGGCCCACACGCAGCAGCAACGACTCCAACTCGGTGGCCCACAGCCCTGCTTCGATATCCGGCTCCATGGCAGGCTCAACGCACCCCGATCGGGTGGGTCACGAACCACCACCGCCCTGATGCAGCGTCAGCCCACTAGACTCGAAACAGGCACGCTGACCAGGACAAATGGAGAAGCACAACTGGAGTACTAGTACTCCAGCGGTAGTTCGCTATCGCCGCTGGTCAGAGGCTGGTTTTGAGTGTAGCTGGGTGACGGTTCGTCATATGGCGGTGGTTCGTGACCAGCGGTGCGGCATGGCCGTTGTCCTGGTTGTGCAGGAAATGGAAC
>NZ_JBEXEX010000061.1:0-40389 GCF_040606445.1 Streptomyces sp. NPDC005408
GCTGTCGACTCCACGGGCTCGTGCTCTGTCACGTTCTCACTGGTCATCGATGCATCTTCCATGATCGGGAGTTACACCGAACGTCTTACAGTCCCTCGCGTTGGTGCGGGCAGGAAAAGAACAGAAGCAGACCGCCGTTGATCTCGGCATCCATCCGGTCACGTTGTCGAAGTGGTTGCGCCAGGACGACATCGACAACGGCCGACGGCCTGGCAGGGTCTCGGAGGAGTCCGCAGAGCTGCGTGCAGCGCGGCGGCGAATCCGCGAGCTCGAGACCGAGCTCGAGACCGAGCTCGAGATCGTCCGCAAGGCCGCCAAGTTCCTCGGCGAGGACAAGCCTGCCCCAAAAGGCTCTACCCGGTGATCGACCGTCTGGTCGATGCCGGGGCACCGGTCGACCGATGCTGCCGGATCCTCGGGGTCGTCCGGCAGAACTACTACAAACACAAGGGCACCCCGACCACACCGCGGCAGCTGCGACGGGAGTGGCTGACCGGGCTGATCCGGGAGGTCCACGTCGCCTCACGCGGCACCTACGGCTACCGCCGCGTCCACGCCGAGCTCATGGGCATCCAGGTGTGCTCGAGGACCGTGTCGGTGCTGATGACACAGGCCGGGATCTACGGACTGCCCGGACCGGTGCGGATCAAGCGCCTGCGGGGTGTCGTCACCGCCGATGACCTGGTCAACCGGAAGTTCCATCGGCTGCGTCCCAACGAGCTGTGGGTCACCGACATCACGCAACACCGCACCAGAGAAGGGTGGGTGTACTGCGCGGCGGTCCTGGATGCGTTCAGCCGCAAGATCGTGGGCTGGTCGATCGACTCCAGACAGGGCTCCACCCTCGTGGTCAACGCGTTGGACATGGCCCTCCGCAACCGGCGCCCCGAACCAAGGCGGGATAGTGCACGCCGATCACGGCGCCCAGTTCACCTCCTGGGTCTTCGGGGAAAGGGTCCGCTCCGCCGGGCTCCTGCCATCGTTCGGCACCGTCGGGGACGGCCTGGACAACGCGATGATGGAGTCGTTCTGATCCTCGATGCAGATCGAGCTGTTGAACCGCAAACGGTGGAAGACCCGGGTCGAGTTGGCGAACGCGATTTTCGAGTACATCGAGGTCTTCCACAACCGACAGCGGCGCCACTCAGCACTGGGCTACCGCACCCTGATCGAGTACGAACTACTCTTCGGGCAAGACACCATCCCCGCCGCCAGTTAGCCACTGCGGCTGGAACCCAAACCGTGGGGCACGTCAAGATGTCACCCGATCGTGCACCAGACCCTGGGTCGATGGGGCAAAAGTATCTTCAGCGTTTCGCCTACAGCGAGGGCGTCACCAAGCCTGCACTCGATGAGGCGTGGGGCGAAGCCTTCAAGGCGTTCGCCCGGTCGGGCAACTGGGGCGACGTCGACAGCGGCATCGTGCACCACCAGACGTACGGCACCGGATGGGGCGGGTACGCGCTGATCGAAGTGGAGGACCCCGAGGCCTTCGGGCGCTACCAGATGTTCCACAACCAGACCTACGGCCACGTCGTCCACGTCACCTTCGAACCCCTGTGGGACATGGACCGGGCGTTCGAGGCGACCATCCGTGACCTGAAATGAATGTGCGATGCAGATGGCGGCTCGCCCGGGTTCGGGCGATGGGCCGCTGTGGTGTGTGTCAGGCGTGGTGGTCGAGCTCGCTGGCCTTGGCGCCCCGTGTGGGATGCGCGGGGTGAAGTCCTGCTCCTGGGTGAGGACTTGGGTCGCTGGGCCCAGACGTGCCGGCTCAGCCACCTCCTGGCCTACAGCTCCGGCGTCGTCGAAGGGCACGTCAACCGTTAAAGACGATCAAGCGGCAGATGTACGGACGGGGATCCTTCAGACTCCTCCGCACCCGCGTCCTGCTGCGATCGTGACCGTGGCTCCGAACGAGTCCTCTGGCCCCAGAGGAACGAGGCTTGTGGCCCCGGTGAGCGATCTTCGGGGCCTGCTGTGAACGAGTCGATTGGCTCCACCTGAGCCGTGAGAGCCGTTGCGCTGCCCTCTTTCTGGCCGCGGTGTCAGTAGGCCGATGCCTGCTGTTGCAGGGTTGGCCTGCGAGCTAGGGCGAAGACCGGCGCTAAGTGGTCGGCTCCGGAAGTCTTTCGGGGGTTGATCATGCCGTCAGTGCGACGGAGGATTGTTCTGGGTGAGCGGCAGTGTGCCGGTCAAGCCTGGCCAGCAGATCGTCCAGGTCGGAGGTGGTGAACTTCCACTGGAATGGCTGTGCCGTGGCGTTGTAGCGGTTCTCGAAGTCCCGGAGCCGATCCCTGACTTGGGTCAGGTCGGTGAAGTCGTTGGGTTGGACGACTTTGCGCTGGACGATGGAGAAGCAGATCTCCACTTGGTTCAGCCAGGAGGCGTGGACGGGGGTGTGGACCATCACTGCGTTCGGGAATGCTGCGGTCAGCCGGTTGGCGGCCTTCTGTCCACGGTGGGAGGAGCCGTTGTCCACGATCCAGAACACGCGTTTCGCGCTGGCGTAGGGCTCCTGGCTCATGACCTGGGCGACCAGGGCCATGAACGGCACGATGCCGGTGGTGGGCTCGCAGCGGCCGAACACCTTCGCCTGGTGGACGTCGTAGGCGGCGAGGCAGGCCAGGGCCCCGCCGCGCCGATAGGTGTGGTTGACCCGCATCGCTCTGGCCTGGCCGGGGGCGAGAGTGGGGTGGCAGCGGCAGCGGGCCTGGACGGAGGTCTTCTCGTCTGCGCTGATGACGTACTCGTCGTCGCCCAGCGTGGTGCCCTCGAAGGTACGGGCATACAAGTCAAGGACGCGCTGGGCCTTGGGGCGGAAGTCCGGGGCGGTGATGAAGATCCAGGACTGGTGCTGCCCGGCGGCCAGTTCCGGGCAGGATCAGCGCGACAGCGGCACCCCGCTCTCGGCCGCGACTTGGCAGGCCAGTGCTTTGGCCTCGGTGACCTGTACGGGGGTGAAACGGGCTGGGCGCCCGGAGCGTTTGCGGTCGGCCAGAGCCGGTATGCCGCCGCGCGCGAAGCGTCCGCGCCAGGTGCGCACCGTGTCCACGTGCAGGTGGGTCTCGGCGGCGATCCTGGCGTTGCCCCGGCTGCGTGCTGCGAGGAGGACGACCGTGGCACGCTTCCTGGCCTGGTAAGGGGTCTTGTGGCCGTAGGCCATCTTCTTCAGTCGGTGGCGCTCGGTGGCGGTCAGCACCACCGTCACGGCAGCGCGTATGGGCATAGTGAACCGACGGCGCTATGAGCCTGCGCTGGAGAGCAGCGCATGGACGCGGTGCCACGCGTCGGCTGCCGTGGCCGGGTCGGTGCTGAGGAAGCCGTGTCCGATGCCGGGGTAGACGACGAACTGGTGGCGGGTGCCGGCCTCGCGCAGCGCGTCGGCGATTTCGCGCTGGTGGTCGGATGGGACGACATGGTCGTTCTCGCCGACGAGGAAGAGTACCTGCCCGGTGATGGCCGGGGTCAGCGACAGGGTCGGTTCCGGCCGGCTGAGTGGGATGTCGGTTCCCGGCAGCCATCCTCCGTAGAAGACGGCTACCGCGGCGAGGTCGAACTCGGTGGCCGCGAGGTAGGCGATATGGCCGCCCAGGCTCAGTCCGACCATGCTGACCTGTTCGCTGCCGGATGCCTGAAGGTGGTCCATGCAGGCGCGGACATCCTGGAGAACGGTGGTCCGCGTCATCAACCCCAGTAGTTCGAAGCCGCGTTCCCGGCCAGCGAGGTCGCGAGGGAGTTCAGCGCCAGGCTCGGTGCGGTGATGCAGGTCCGGCGCGAGCGCCACGAACCCAAGCCCGGCCAGAAGGTCACATACATCACGGACGGCGGCATCGACGCCGAAGAGCTCCATGGCCACCAGCACGCCGGGGAACGGGCCAGGGGCTGCGGGGCGAGCGAGGTACGCACCCATCGGCGGCCCGTCACTCACCTTGATGCTGACGTGTTCGGTACGGATGGTGTGCGGCGCGGTCGTTGTGGGGTTCGAGGCGGGATCGTCCAGTGGGGTGTTTCGTGCGTTCATGGTGCCAAGTTAGCCACGCCGTAAACTGGTATCCACAGGTAGTTGTTCCTAGTAATAGGAGTGCCAGGATGACTCAGTCCGCGATCCGGGCCCGGGAACTGGGAGACCTGCTCCGCTCACGGCGCGACCGGCTTCAGCCTTCTGACGTCGGTCTGCCACCGGGCACCCGCCGCCGGACCCGCGGCCTGCGCCGTGAGGAGGTGGCCCAGCTCGCGGCCATCTCCTCGACGTACTACACCTTTCTGGAACAGGGCCGTGACCTGCGGCCCTCACGTCAAGTACTCGACGCGCTGGCGACGGCGCTGCGGCTCGACGGGGCTGAACGGGCCCACATTCACGAGCTCATCCACGGCGCCGCACCCACAGCGGCCCCTGTCGTTGCTGAAGCACTCCCACACGCGGTCGTGGCACTCGTCGACCGGCTCGACCCGTGCCCGAGCTATGTCACCGGCCGGCGCTGGGACGTACTGGCCTCCAACCGGGCCGCCCAGGCCCTGTGGACCAACTGGCCCGCCCGGCCGCCGCGGGACCGCAACCTGATCTGGTGGATGTTCACTGATCCACAGGCCCGGGAGGTCATGGTCGACTGGCCGGCCGAGGCATCCGCGCTACTGGGCCGATTCCGCACCGCCGCAGCTCGCCACCCGGGCGATACGGGCTTCGGCGAGTTGCTCGAACGCCTGCAGGCCGCAAGCCCAGAGGTAAGGGATTGGTGGCCGCAGCACACCATCACGCCCCTGGGATCTGGCACCAAACGGCTCCGCCATCCGAATCTGGGAGAGCTCGAACTCCACCACGTCGTGCTTCAACTCGCAGACGATCCCGAACAGAAGCTCGTCACCTTCACGGCCACCGACCAGGACCAGGAGCGAATCACCGAACTGCTGGGATAAGAGCAGCCCCTGCCCTCAGCTGCGCCTGCGAGTTCAACACCATCACCTCACGCACGCGGTACTCGACCGTCAACCCCGAACGACTTCCGGAACGGACCACTACTGTAAGAGGTCGCGCTCGGAAGTCCTTCGGGGGTTGACCCCTGGGCTTGGCGTGTGTGTTCGCGGGTCGAGTACCGGCGACGGTGCGACAGAGCCTGACCACGGTGAGACAGACCAGCTCCGAGCCACTGAGCGGTGGCGGTCTGCCGAGGCATCAAGTTCACCCGATCTCGTTGTAGGTCTTCACGTACAGTGCGGTCACAAGGGTGTTCGACTCTGTGTTCCCAAACGGATCCTGGATGCCCTCCGCCCGTGCCAGGGGTCGACCCGCAGGGCTATGCGTCGCGCGTTCGCGCCCGTTGGACGGGCCCAGGTATTTCAGAGAGGTTGATGCCTGGTGGAGGTAGCCGTCGAGAGCTTCGACGCGTCGCGTGGTGCGCGTTTGGCAGCCTACAGTGCCGTCTCCACATCGCTGGCGCTGTGCAGTGATCGCGAACTGCGCGACCTTGTGGATACGGCTGCGCCGATGGGTTCTGGCATCGGCGGGACCTCAGCGTTGCTTGAGGTCGGCGGGACCCCAGTCTTCGTCAAGCGGCTGCCGCTGACCGATCTCGAAAGGCAGCCGGAGAACGTCCGGTCCACGGCGAACCTCTTCGAGCTACCTGCCTTCTGCCATCCCGGCCTCGGGGTCCCCGGAGGGCCGGGATGGGGAGCCTGGCGGGAGTTGGCCGTGCACACCATGACTACGAACTGGGTGCTCGCCCAGGACCATGAGGGCTTCCCACTGATGTACCACTGGCGGGTGCTGCCGCACCCCGGGCAGGCGCTGCCCGAGGAACTCGCCGACGTGGAGAAAGTTGTCGCCTACTGGGGAGGCGGACCGCAGGTGCGCCACCGGCTCGAAGCACTACGGGACTCCTCGGCGAGCGTCGCGCTGTTCCTGGAGTACATCCCGCAAAACCTGCACGACTGGCTGGACGTTCAGGTCAAAGCCGGCGACGCGGCGGCCGAGCAGGCATGCACCATGGTGGCAAGGGAACTTGAGGCCGGGACCTCCTTCATGAACGCCCGCGGACTCCTGCATCTCGATGGCCACTTCCAGAACATCCTCACCGACGGCAAGCGACTGTTCTTCACCGACTACGGCCTCGCGATGTCCTCCCGATTCGACCTGTCGAAGGAAGAGGCCGACTTCGTCACCGAACACCAGACCTATGACCGCTGTTACACCGTCACCCATCTGGTGAACTGGCTCGTCACCGCCCTGTACGGGTACGAGCGGGACGAGCGGAGCGCGTTCGTGCGCGCCTGTGCCCGAGGGGAACCTCCGACGGGAATCCCGCCGCAGGTCGCGGCGATCCTCACCCGCCACGCCCCGCTCGCGTCGGTGATGACGGACTTCTACCGCGAGTTCCGTCTTGAGAGCAGGCAGACCCCGTATCCCCTGGAGGCGATCCGCCGGATCGGCATCCCGGACAGCTTGTTCGTAATCTGAGGGACCTGGGCGGCCAACAGTCGGGCTGGATGCGGGAGGCTCCGGGTGCCCTGATCCACTTCTGCTGAACGGCCTGCCTGCCTTGCCCGTAGCCACCGCGCGCCCGATCGTCCTGACCGCCGCCGAACGGCACCGGCTGAAGAAAGCGGCCTACGGCCACAGGACCCCGCACCAGGACCGCCTGCGGGCGCAGATCGTGCTGCAGGCCGCCCGGGGGCGGGGCAACGCAGCGATCGCCCGCGAAACGGGAGCGCACCTGGACACCGTGCGCACCTGGCGGGTCCGCTTCGCCGACGGCGGCCTGGCTGCTCTGGCCGACCGCAGGCGCTGCGGCCGTCCACGACGCTTCACCCCGGTGCAGGTCGCCGAAGTCAAGGCCCTGGCCTGCCAACTGCTCGCCGAGACCGGCACCCCGCTGTCGCGCTGGTCGTGCCCGGAACTGGCGCGCGAGGTCGTCGTCCGCCGCATTGCCGACTCGACCTCCGCCTCCACCGTCCGCCGCTGGCTCAAGGACGACGCGCTCAAGCCCTGGCAGTACCGGTCCTGGATCTTCATCCGCGACCCGGACTTCCGGCCCAAGGCCGCCCGCATCATGGACCTGTACGCCGGCGCTTTCGAGGGCGTCCTGCTGGGCGAGGACGAGTACGTGGTCTCCAGCGACGAGAAGACCTCGATCCAGGCCCGCTGCCGCTGCCATCCCACCCTGGCCCCGGGCCAGGCCCGCGCGATGCGGGTCAACCACGAATACCGGCGCGGCGGAGCCCTGGCATACCTGGCCGCCTACGACGTTCACCGCGCCCACGTCTTCGGACGCTGCGAGCCCACCACTGGCATCGTGCCCTTCATGAACCTGGTCACCCAGGTCTTGACCACCGAGCCCTACGCCAGCGCGAAACGCGTCTTCTGGATCGTCGACAACGGGTCCTCCCACCGGGGTAAGAAGGCCGCCGACCGTCTGACCAAGGCGTTTCCCAACGCGGTCTTGATCCACACCCCCGTTCACGCCTCCTGGACCAACCAGGTCGAGATCTTCTTCTCCGTCCTCCAACGCAAGGTCGTGGCACCCAACGACTTCACGGACCTCGACCAGATCCGAGATCGGCTCCGGGCATTCGAAGACCGCTACAACGCCACGGCACAGGCGTTCCAGTGGAAGTTCACCACCTCCGACCTGGACGATCTGCTGGCCAGGCTCGACCGGCACACCGCCGATCACCCAGAAGAAATCCTCCGTCGCCCTGGCAGCGTGATCAACCCCGAGGGTCTGTCCAATGAACGGCCCTGTCTCACATTCGGTGGTAGCGGAGCGTGACTTGGGTCGTTGACATCGTGTGCGAGATGTCAACGAGCTTGTGAGCATGCTGTTTTCAGGGCTGGGGCCCCTGACCGTCGAGGATGTCGCCGACGAGGGCGAGCGGATCTGGGTGCGGGCACGGACGCCCGAGGATCCGGCTGCTTGCCCGCGCTGCGGGGCTGAGACGGACCGGGTACACGGCTATCACCTGCGGACTGTGGCCGACGTGCCGGTCGATGGGCGGCGGGTGGTGGTCCGTGTGCGGGTGCGGCGTCTGGTGTGTCCCACGCGCGGCTGCCGTCACACCTTCCGCGAGCAGGTGCCCGGAGTCCTCGAGCGATACCAGCGACGCACAGCCCGTCTGACCAGGCAAGTCAAGGCTGTGGTCAAGGAGTTAGCGGGCCGGGCCGGGGCACGTTTGCTGGCGATACTCGCGGTGGGCTTGTCTCGTCACACGGCCCTGCGCGCCCTGCTGCGCATCCCGTTGCCCACCGGGCGGGTGCCCCGCGTGATCGGCGTCGACGACTTCGCTCTGCGCCGGCGTCACCGATATGCCACCGTGGTGATCGACGCCGAAACGCATGAGCGGATCGACGTGCTGCCCGACCGCACGGCCGACACCCTGGAAGCGTGGCTGCGCAAGCATCCGGGCGTCGAGGTCGTGTGCCGGGACGGCTCCGCGACCTACGCCGAAGCCATCCGCCGCGCGCTGCCCGACGCGGTGCAAGTCGGTGATCGCTGGCATCTGTGGCACAACCTGTGCGAAGCCGCCCTGAGCGAGGTGAAGGCGCACAGCAACTGCTGGGCCACCGTGCTCGACGCGCCTCTGTATAACGGGCCGCGCGCACAGACCACCCTGGAACGATGGCACCAGGTCCACGGTCTACTCGACCAGGGCATGGGCCTGCTCGAGTGCGCCCGTCGGCTGCAACTGGCTCTGAACACCGTCAAACGCTACGCCCGCGCCGATCAGCCCGAGCGGATGCTCCGTGTCCCCAAGTACCGTGCCGGCCTCGTCGATCCCTACCGCGAGCACCTGCGCAAACGCCGGGCCGAAGACCCCGCCGTCCCCGTCTCGCACCTCTTCGAAGAGATCAAGGCCCTCGGCTTCACCGGCTGCCTGAACCTCCTGGACAAGTACATCAACCAAGGCCGCGCGGACGCGGAGCGCAGCCACATCTCCGCGCGGAGATTCGCCCGGATGCTGCTGACCAGGCCCGACAACCTCAAGGCCGAACATCAGGCACTCCTGGACCGGCTCACCGCCGCTTGCCCCGAGACGACCCAACTCGCGACCTCCATCAGGGACTTCGCCCAGCTCCTCACGCCCCTCCCAGAAAATGCTGACGCGCTCACGCGCTGGATTGATCAGGTCCGCGCAGCCGACCTGCCTCATCTGCAGGCCTTCACCCGGGGCCTGGACCGAGACCGCGACGCCGTCATCGCCGCGCTCACGCTTCCGTACCACAACGGCGGAACCGAAGGCGTCAACACCAAGACCAAGCTGATCGCGAGGCAAATGTACGGGCGGGCACGCTTCACCCTCCTACGCCACCGCATCCTCCTCGGATGACCTCACATTCCGCTACCACCGAATCTGAGACAGGGCCGAACGTTTTACAGTCCCCTTTCCTGACCAGTGATCACCACGGCACGGCGAGCCTTGCGATCGACGCCACGACGCTGGCGGCGACCAAGCGCTACACCACGCCCTTCGGTGCCCCCCTCGGCACCGCGTCGACGGCCTGGCCGGACGACAAGGCCTTCCTCGGCAAGCCCGCCGACGCCACAACGGGCCTCACCCACATCGGCGCCCGTGAATACGATCCCGGCATCGGCCAATTCATCAGCGTCGACCCGGTTCTGGCCCTCGACCAGCACCAGTCGCTCAACGGATATGCCTACGCCAACAACAACCCGCCCACCTTCTCCGACCCCACCGGCCTCATGAACGCCGACGTCGGCAGCGGGTGCACCAACCATTGCGAAGAGGAAAAGAATTGGGTCGAAGAGACCATCCTGAGTGAGTCAAATTCCGGAGGCGGCACCGGCGACACCGGCGGAACAGCTAGTGGCGGAGGTGGCACTCAGGCAAGCTGCCCCGTGGCTATGGGAACTAGCCCGAACTGTGGGTACAACGGACAGCCTAGGCCAGTAGAACAGCCGTACTCCTATAGCGGATACCACGGGCCCCTCAGGAGTTGTTCCGGATGGCTCCAATGCGCAATCGTGTACGCCATCGCAGGGATCTCGCTCGCCATTATTACAGCCCCGGCGGCAATGGCCGCCGGCCCTGAACTCGCGGCCGCGTGCCTGGCTAATCCTGCAGGGTGTGCCGAAGTCGCTTCTGAAATCGCGACAGGCGGAGCGGCGGGAGGCAGTCTGGTCAGGGTCGGAACCCCCGTCACGGCCGGCATGTCGCTAAAGCAGCGCGTTGATGACCTTTACGCGAAGGGAACGGCAGGAAAGGGCAAAGCTGCCCTCGCCGGAGAGCTTCACCTCGATGGCAGCGACCCAGAAATACTCCTATCCATCAGTGGTGAAGCCGACCGCAAGGGGTTTGTGCCGAACGTGGGTGACAGCGGAAACCCTGCCCGATTCGTTGCGACTGCCACAGGGCGTAACCCGCGGCAGGCTGACACGGAGTACAAAATGCTCACCTATGTTGCCAATATGATCGGAAAGTCCTCCAGTATCAAGGGGAGTCTTACGATGCATTCGTCGCAGACCGCCTGCATCTCCTGCTCCTCGGTAATCGGGCAATTCTGGGAGCAGTTTCCCAATATTCGAATCAACTATACGTCGGGCAGGTAGCGAGCGTTTCGTCTCACTCGTGTCATCGGGGTATCGTAGGCCGGATAGGCGGCGGAAGGCGCCTGAAAGGAAGGAGGGAATCAATGCCAGAAAATCCATGGACGCCAGCGCATCAGGCGGTAGAATCCAGCAATTACGAGGAATTGACTCGATTGCTCGACGGCGGGGTTGATCCTGAAGAAGTGTGTTGTGGGCAGACACTGCTTGTCCACGCCATTGAACTCGAAGGTGATTCCTCGCTTCAGTCTGGAGAACCGCTGAACTCTGCACTCACGGCCATTCTTCTGGCCTATGGTGCGGACCCAACCAAGAAGGCTCCCGGCGGTAGGGACCCCATGGGGATGGCTGCCAACTACGATCATGTAATGGCAGAGCGACTTCTTCGACGCGCGATTCGGAGCCACCGATGAATGCGTGACGACGTGAGTGGTCGGCCTGATGCCTGATTCACGCAGGAGCCCGCCAGGAAGCGACCTGGCGGGCTCCTGTGAGTTCCGGGGCCCAATGTGGTCCGTCAAGGAAGTCGGGCTGCCCCGGGATGGGATGCCGCGCAGCATGGCGAGGTGTCTGAGCTGCTGTGGGATGACGTCGCGTACTTCTTCGATCCTGATCTGATGGGTTCGTTGCCAGACCTGCGTGCCCCGGATACCTCGGTGCAGGACTGGCGGGCCGTCCTCGATCTCGTCGGTGAGAGCGGATGGAAGTGCCAGCACTCCGAAGGCAGTGCCGTACTGCCGGTGCCCCGGCAGCAGGAAGTGCTATCCCGCCCGGCTGACGCCGAGTACCCGAAGCTCCGGGCACTCGGGCGACGGCTAAGACCGTGTCCTATGTGGTGAGGGCTCGTTGGGCTGTTCATGGGGCGGGGTGCGTGGAGTTCGCTACACCACCGCCGGACACTTCCTTCTGACGGCCCGCAGCACACCCCTTGCACCGCGGCTTCGTGCGGAGCTCGGCGGCGGTCTCCTCACCCCGGCGGGCGCCGATCACCCCTGGCACGGCGTGCACTTCACCTCACACTGGGGAAGCCGCGAACCGCTTGCCTTTACCGCCGTCGCGCCCCAGCTCGTGGCCGAATTCCACGGAGACACGGCCGTCGATCGTGGCCGCTGGCGCCATCCCGTCAACGTTCACCGGCTCCGCATCGACCTCACCCCCGACGACGTCCCGTCGTACGGCACCGAAGGGTCCTCGAGTGATCCGGACGGGCGGCAACCTGCAGGGCATTGAGCCCGGCTGCGTCAACGCCGCCCGGGGGTGGTTCCCCCGTGCGTGTGGACTCCCGTGCGCCACGGTCGCCGTCGGGGGCGTGGTGTTCGGAGGCGCGGCATGGCGGGTTTTACCCACGTGCACGTCGCGTCCGGCTACTCCGCCCGGTACGGCGCTTCCCATCCCGAGGACCTGGTGCGGCGGGCGGCCGAGCGCGGCATGAGCGCGCTGGCGCTGACCGACCGGGACACCGTCACCGGCGCGGTGCGGTTCGCGAAGGCGGCGATGGAGCACGGTATCCGGCCGGTCTTCGGCATCGACCTCGCCATCGCCCCTCTCTTTGCGGTCCGTGCGCAGCGCCGCCGTGCCCCGGTGCGCGGCGGCGCCCACGTGGTGGAACCGCCGCTGCGCATGGTCCTGCTCGCCGAGAGCAAGGCCGGATGGGCGCGGCTGTGCCGCCTGGCCTCCGCCGCGCATCAGCAGCCGCACGGCGAGCCGCCCGTGCTGTCCTGGGAGGCGCTGGGTGAGCACGGATGCGACGGGCTGATCGCGCTGCTCGGGCCGGTCTCCGAACCAGTCCGCGCGCTGTGGGCGGGCAGGCCGGACATCGCGGAGCAGCTGCTCGCCCCCTGGCGTGAGATTTTCGGCGACCGGCTGCGGCTGGAAGCGGTGTGGCACGGCCAATCCGGCACCGGCCCCGGCTCGCTGCGCCTGGCCGCCCGCACCCTCCAGCTCGCCGACCACACACACATCCCTGCCGTGCTGACCAACGCCACCCGTTACGCCGATCCCCGCCAGCACCGGCTCGCCGACGTCCTGGACGCGGCCCGCCTGCTGCGCCCCATCGACCGGCGCCGGCTCGATTCGGGGGAACGCTGGCTCAAGGACCCGGCAGCCATGGCGGAGGCAGCCTCCCGGATTGCCGAAGCCGCCGGCACGGGAGAACGGCGGGCCCGCCGCCTGCTCGCCGACACCGAAATGACCGCGGCGCAGTGCGTGGTTGACCCGGTCGTGGACCTGGGCCTGGGCACACCGCACTTCCCCGAACCGGAAGTCGTCGGCGCCGCCGGCGGAGCGGGGGAGGCATCCCGGCTGCTGCGCGAGCGGTGCGAGGCTGGCATGGTCCGCCGCGGCCTGGACCGTGACCCAGCCGCCCTCCAGCGGTTGGAGGAGGAGCTCGCCGTCATCGGCCAGCTCCGCTATGACACCTACTTCCTGACCGTCGCCCAAGTCGTCGCCGACGTACGGGAGATGGGCATACGGGTCGCTGCCCGTGGCTCCGGGGCAGGCAGCATGGTCAATCACGCGCTGATGATCGCCACCGCCAACCCGCTCGATCACCGGCTGCTGTTCGAGCGGTTCCTGTCGGTGCGCCGCGCCTCGCTGCCCGACATCGACATCGACGTCGAATCCGCCCGGCGCCTCGAGGTCTACGACAAGATCATTGACCGGTTCGGGCTGGAGCGGGTCGCCGTCACCGGCATGCCGGAGACCTACCGGGCCCGGCACGCCCTGCGCGACACCGGCCTCGCCCTCGGCGTCCCGCCCGCGGACGTGGACCGGATCGCCAAATCGTTCCCGCACATCCGGGCCTGCGACATCACCGCCGCCCTCGCCGAACTGCCCGAGCTGAAACAACTGGCCTCGGAGGCAGGACCGTTCTGGCTTCTGTTCGAGCTCGCCGAGGGCCTCGACGCCCTGCCACGCGGGATCGCCATGCACCCCTGCGGCGTCATCCTCACCGACGCCTCACTGCTCGACCGGCTGCCCGTTCAGCCCACCCCCGGCGGATTTCCGATGGTCCAGGCCGACAAAGAAGACGTCGAAGACCTCGGCCTGATCAAACTCGATGTCCTCGGCGTGCGGATGCAGTCCGCGATGGCACACGCCACCGCCGAGATCCAGCGCACCACCGGCGAGACGATTCTTCGCGTTCAAGCTCATCCAGGCCTCCGACACCCTGGGCCTGTTCCAGCTCGAATCACCCGGCCAGATGGACCTGCTCAGCAGGCTGCAGCCCCGCAATACACAGGACGTCATCGCCGACATCAGCCTGTTCAGGCCTGGCCCGGTGGCCGGCGGCATGCCCGAGCGAGTCGCGGCACTGACCGTGTCCCCCGCCTTCCTGTCGCATTACAGGCGGGCTGTCGGCTCCGCGTGCGAGGTCGTGTTCATGGGCCAGGAAGTCGCTTTCCGATCGCCACTATGCGACGGAGGTCACGTCAGTGTTGGGTCGCCGGCCGCCATCGGGTCGGGCCCCAGGGTCTCAGAGCCGAAGCACGGCCGCCAGAACCAGGCGGGCATGAGGTCGGCGACGGCCGTACGGACGGCGCCGCGGCTGACGCCGTGCTCGCGGGCGAGGGCCGCGATGGACCGAGACCCCTCGCCGCGCAGAGCATTCGGCGCGCAGCTCAGGTCCCCGGACTAATTCCGAGTCCCGACACCCAGCCGCGTTCACCGACTAGCGGCCAGCACTGCCGCGAGGCCTTCTTGCAGATCCTTGACGAAAATCTCGGGAACCTCCAGCGACGGGAAATGTCCCCCGGTTTCAGGCGACCCCCATCGGACGATCTGTCGGTACCGCTCCTGTGCCCAGGCGCGCGGGCACTTCTCGATGTCGCGGGGATACACACTGAGTGCTGACGGGACGTCGACCCGAAGTTCGGGGTCGAGCGAGTCGTGGCTTTCGTAGTAAATGCGGGCCGACGATGCTCCTGCCCGCGTCAGCCAATACAGGGTGACGTTGTCAAGAATGCTGTCTATGGAAATCGTCTCGAACGGGCTGTCTTCGGTATCCGTCCACTCAGCGAACTTGTCAAGGATCCAGGCGAGAAGCCCGACTGGTGAGTCGACGAGTGAGTAGCCGATGGTCTGCGGTCGGGCCGCCTGCTGCTTCGCGTACGCCGCGCGGGGGCCGTCCCAGAAATCGCGGGTTTCCTCGGTCCATTTGCGCTCGGCCGCCGTCAGCCCGTCCGTTGTCAACCCGGGCGGTGCCTGCGGGGTCAGTGTGTGGATGCCGAGAACATGCGCCGGGAACCTGCCGCCGAGGACGGTGGTGATCACACCTCCCCAGTCGCCGCCGTGGGCTGCGAACTTGCTGTAGCCGAGCCTGTCCATCAGTTCCACCCATGCGGCCGCGATCTTCTCGATTCCCCACCCGGTGGTGGCCGGTTTGTCGCTGTAGCCAAAGCCTGGTAGCGACGGGGCCACGACGTGGAACGCTGGCGCGTCTGCATCTTTCGGATCTGCCAGTTCGTCTATTACCTCGCTGAACTCAGCAATGCTGCCTGGCCAGCCGTGCGTCATGATCAGAGGAGTGGCATCTGCGCGCGCGGATCGGCGGTGCAGGAAGTGAATTCCCAGACCATCAATGGTCGTGCGGAACTGGCCGATCCGGTTAAGGCGCTCTTCGAACGACCGCCAGTTGTACCCGGTGCGCCAGTAGTTCACGACATCGACGAGGTCGGCGAGAGGAACGCCCTGTTCCCATCGGCGAGGGTCGGGCGCTGCGCGATGGACCGTCTCAGCTTCCGGCAGCCGCGCCGCGGCCAGTCGCGCGCGCAGATCGTCGAGGTCAGCGTCAGTTGCGTGGGCTTCAAATGCTTGCACGTCGCTGGGCATGAGACCTCCTGGTCATCGTGTGACCGGCGTGGACCTGTCGTGAACCGGCTAAGACGGTTCTAGCGCGTCTCGATGCCAGCGCGCAACCCGCTAAGGTGGTTCCATGCGTGCTCGGTTCCCTGACTTCCGTCTCGGTAAGGTGCTAGCGACCAGCTTCACGGCGACTCTGACGGAGCGTCGTGGCAACGCTGTGGAACGCATTCCCGCGCCGCTGCGACTCGTCGACTGGCTGGCAGTGAATGGCCTCGCCGTGGAGTCCTGCACTACCGCCCAGCTCGAACTCGCTTGGGAACTCAGGGAATCAATTCACGCCGCCTTGACAGCAGCCGCGATCCAAGACGCTCTCCCTGCGTCTGCTGTCCAAGTCATCAATGACTGCAGCATTCAGGGTCGGGCCGCGGCTATCCTGACGCCCGAGAGCAATCGGCGATGGCGACTTAGCTCGGCTTCCTGCGTAGAAGATGCCCTAGGCGTGATCGCCGCCGACGTGATCAGCATCATCGCGGGCGAACGAGACGGAAAATTGGCCTTGTGCGCATCGCCAACCTGCCGAGCCGCCTTCTTCGACACTAGCCAAAGTCGCACCCGCAGATGGTGTGACATGAACACGTGCGGGAATCGTCAGAAGAAGGCACGCTTCAATGCCAACCAGCGCAAGAACGGGACTGCCGCACGGACGGGTGTCATCTGATCCTCGATCCACCGGCTGGTGAAGCACATCGGCGAACTCGGCCGCAGCCTCGAAGCCCACGAACGCGCGGTCCTCCTGGTCTGCTTCCTCTACGACAACCCCGGCTTCCAGGTCCACCCCGGCAGCCACCACGAAGAAGTACAGGCCCAGGTCGCCCACGCTGTACAGCGCGGCGTCGAGATCTAGCAGGCCAACTTCCGCCTGGAGCCGACCGGAGTCCGCGTCGCCCGCCACGTCGAACTCACCCCGACGTTCCCCGCCCGGTAACACCGCTGGCCTGTCTCGCTCCAGACGCCTGTTGCATAGATGGTCAGCACCGAAACCACCTGGACACGTCCAACTCCAGGTACGCCGACGCAGCGACCGTGTGGCAGCCCCTCGACGCGCAGCTCGACTCCCTCGCCGGCATCGGAGTCACCCACGACTTCTCGGAGGAAGTCTCCACCCGTGCCACCGAGCGCCCGGAGCGGGCGCCGTGGTGAAGCTCGCCGAAGAGATCCGCTCCTCCGGCGTCGCCGCCCGAGTCAACTGCAGGACCCGAACGGCGCGTTCCCCTCGCGCGACGGGAGGTGGGTGACCACGTCGTCCGCCTCGTCCTGCTGCGTCAGCAATGAACGCAGCCGTTCGATCTCGTCGTACTGGGCGGCCAACCGCGAGATCGCCAGGATCCTGAACTCGGTCAGCTTCGCCACCTCGCCGTCCCGCCGGGCAACCCGGTCCCTCAGGTCGGCGTTCTCCTTCTTGAGCCGCTCGAGCTGCGCGGCGCGGGGATCGACGATCTCGCCGGCGTCTTGCAGCGCCTGGACACGGGCAGTGAACTCCTCGGCCACGTGCTGGTAGGCGCCGGGCCGACTTGTGCCGTCACGGTTGCGCTTCGCGTAGAAGCCGGTGCGGGTCACGCCCGAGAGCTGGGCGAGCGTCTTCAGGTCGGCCTTGCCTCCCGGCGGGAGGTCACGCAGGATCTGTTCCATGGCGGCCCGCACGGCCGCTTCGTTGCTGGCCTTGTCCTGAGCGTTAAGCCGCGGCACGTCACACCGTCCCTTCCGACAGTGCGGCGTCGAGGTCAGCGACGACGCGCAGGGCCCGCTCGCGCTCAGGGATCAGCCGTTGCCGTTCGCCGCGCGGCACCCGCGGGCTCTCGATGAATACCGTGAGCGAGGCGGCTTGCCCCGCCCACACCGGCCGGTGGCAGGGATGGTGCGTGGCCTGCGGGCAGCGGGCCGAGTCGCACATGCCCACCAGCGGCTTCGTCGCGTCCGGGGTCCCTGCGAGCCGGAGACACAGGGCCTTGGCCGGGTCACGGAACCAGCAGAAGTTGGCCGGCCCGACGTGCAGGGTCTGGGCCTGCTTGCGCAGCAGGCTCTCCAGGTGGGCGTCATCGTTGAGGACCTTGGGGGTCGGACCGGGCCGCTTCGGCGAGTTCGGCATCCACCTGGGCGAAGGCTTCGATCACACTCCGTGCCCCGGGACCGGCGGGCAGGCGGCCGGCTTGGACGTCGCGGAACGCCTGCACGGTGAGCTGGACATGGTGTTCTTCCTCGGCCTCCTCGATCTCAGCGAGGAACAGCCGCTGCGATCCGCCCGGACGCGCGGCGTAGCCCTCCGTGGTGGCGACGGAGATGTGCTTGAGCGCAATTTTCGCGGCGAGCAGACCGCCCGGCCGCTCGACGATGGCCTGCGCCAGAGTTCGCCTGAGCATGCGGGCGTTGACCGGGCCCCGAGGGATGCGCGGCAGGCCCCACCCTCGCGATTGCCGGACTTCTCCAGCCAGTTCCGCAGGTTGTCCAGCCGATCACCGATCATGATCGAGCCGAACAGGGGGTCGCCGACGGGGCGGCCGACGAGGCGCTCGGCAAGCGCGACGGCGCGGTCGACTTCCTCGATGACCACCCACTCGTCCGGCACACCGCCGAACGGCTTCCACTTGATCACCTTGCTGGCCAACCGGAACCGCGCCCCGGTACCCGGAGCGGGCCGTTTGCTGGTGCGGCCACCGACCGCGATCTCGGCCAGCTCGCTGGTCCGCATCCCGCTAAGGGCGCTCGTCAGCACCAGGCAGGCCGTGACCACGTAGCTCGCCATGATCTCCACGTCCCCGTCGGCCAGCGGCTTGGTCCAGGGCACCGGTTCCTTGGTGTCTGCCCGGGGGATCGGGGCCTACGACCTGTTCGGCCGCCAGGTGAGCGCGATCGACCCGGACAAGGGCACGTCCACCACCGGCTACAACGAGCTAGACCAGGCCATCAGCAGCACCGATTCCCGCCCCGGCAAGTCCCTCGTATCCGAGTACGACCCCCTCGGCCGTCAGACCGGCCTGTGGGACGGCACCAAGACCGACGCCACCAAGCTGGCCGCCTGGACCTTCGACCTCCTCGCCAAGGGGCAGCAGGACACTGCGGTCCGTTACGAGAACGGCGTCGGTCAGCCCACGAGCAAGGCCTATACGCAGAAGGTCACCAGCTACGACCCGCTCTACCAGGTCACCAGCAGCCAGCTGATCCTGCCCGCCGCCGACCCGCTCGTCGCTGCGGGCGTCCCGCAGACGCTCTCCTTCTCTACCTCCTACAACGCGGACAGCACCGTGGCCAACTCGGGCATTCCCGCTGTCGCCGGACTGCCCTCGGAGACCGTCTCCAACACCTACAACGAGGTAGGGCTGCAACTCACCGAGCGGGGCACGAGCCAGTACCTCCAGGCCACGGAGTACTCCGAGACCGGTGACGCGCGCCAGCTCACCCTGGGCATGAGCGGTACCGGCGCAAAGGCCTATCACGTTTTCAACTACGAGCCGGGCACCCGCCGCCTCACCAGCTCTTACGTGACCGACAGCGTCCACGCCTTCAAGCCGCTGGACCTGACGTTCACCCAGGACAAGGCCGGCAACGTCACCTCGGTCTTCGACGGCGACCAGGGCGGCACCGCGAAGGCCGACTACCAGTGCTTCACATACGACGGCCACCGCCGCATGACCGAAGCCTGGACCCCCAAGACCGCCGACTGCGCGGCATCCGGGCGCACCACAGCCAACCTCGATGGCGCGGCCCCGTACTGGACCGGCTACACCTACAACGCCGCCGGACAGCGCAAGTCCGAGACCGAGCACACCACCTCGGGCGACAAGACCACCAACTACACCTACGGGACGCCCAAGAACCAGCCCCATCCGCTGGCCACGACCACTGGCGCCAAGGCCGCGACCTACGCCTACGACGACGCGGGCAACACCACCAGCCGCCCCGGCACCCAGGCTCAGCAGACCCTGACCTGGAACACCGAAGGCGAGCTCGTGGGGAGCAGTGAGCCGGCAGCGGGCACCAAGCCCGCCACCGGCACCAGCTACCTCTACGACGCGTCCGGTGAACTCCTCATCCGCCGTAGCACCACAGCAGACGGCGACACAGTCCTCTACCTCGGCGGCACCGAAGTCCGTCTCACCACCAACGGCGCCACAAAGACCCTCTCCGGCAGCCGCTACTACACCGCCGCCGGCCAGACCATCGCCCTGCGCACCGCCACGGCAGGCGTAACCGGCAGCAAACTCACCTTCCTGGCAGGCGACCACCACGGCACCTCAAGCCTCGCCCTCGACGCCACCACCATGGCAATCACCAAACGCCACACCACGACCTTCGGCGCCCCCCCGCGGCACCGCATCCACGGCCTGGCCGGACGACAAAGCATTCCTCGGCAAGCCGGCCGACTCGAAGACGGGCTTGACCCACATCGGGGCTCGCGAATACGACCCAGGCATCGGCCAATTCATCAGCGTCGACCCCGTACTCAACACCAACGCTCATCAGTCCCTGAACGGCTACAGCTACGCCAACAACTCGCCTGCCACTGAGTCGGATCCGACCGGTCTCGATCCATGTGGCGGCTTGCCGTGTGGCCACCCCGGAGACGACTGCGCTACCCATTACTGCCAAGGTCCGGGCGGAGGCGGGGACGTCAGCCACCTCGGGCGCACCGGCGGCACCGGTGGTACGGCCAGTGGCGGCAGTGGCAGTGGCAGTGGCAGTGGCAGTGGGAACAGCGCTGAGGACACACTCCTCGGCCTACTCCCGCGAACCAACGATGAAGCGCAGCTGTCCCAAATGTGGATGAACTACAACCGGGTCGACGGAGGAAACTACTGGGAGTCCATTGTCGGAGACGGTGACAGAACCGGCATGGCGTGCTTCGGGCGCGCTGCATGCCGTGAGGCATGGCGGCACCTTACGAACACACATGACGTTGCGGCCGCCAAGAGGATTGCAGCGACCTATTGCCTCATTCATGCGAAACGGTGTGCAGGTGAAAACAGGGACTACGACACGACTCAGAAAGTCCTTGATGCACTGCCTGGGCTGCTAGCGACTGTTTACGGAATCCGGCTGGCGAAACCTGTGCCTGGCCGTAAGTGCTTCCTCGCGGGCACCGACGTCCTCATGGCGGATAGAACGACCAAGGACATCGAAGACGTCAAGGTCGGGGATAAAGTCCTAGCGACAGACCCCGAGACGGGGGAGACCGGAAAACGCAAAGTCACCCGCCTCATCGTCACCGAAGACGACAAGCTCTTCAACGAACTGACCATCGCGACAGATGAGGGCCACGAGAAGCTCACAGCAACACACGAGCACCCCTTCTGGTCCCCCTCCGAGAAGAAGTGGGTCGAGGCTGGTCAGCTCCGACCGGGCATGACGCTGCTAACGATCGATGGATCTCGTGCAACGGTGCAGGCCAACCGCGCTTACACCAAGCATGCCCGAACGTACAACCTCACCGTCGACGACCTGCACACGTACTATGTGCTGGCAGGCGTCACGCCGGTCCTCGTCCATAACAGTGGCGGCGGAATACCTCCGGTCGATAACGCGAGACTGCAGGGGATTGTCAACGCGCTGTTCCATGGTGTCGGAAATGCAAACCTGATTGGCGATGGATCGGCAATGGCTGCAGCTAATCAAGAGGCTCTCGGTGGAGCGCAGGTCGAAGGGCGGAACCATTTGACCAGCACGACGCAACTTCGAAGCTCGCTCAATAATTTCCTCACGAAGGATGTAATCAGACTGAAGGGCGGGAAGAAGGAAGCAGTGGTTAGGACGGCGCGTGACATTCAGGTCGCGAACAGTTTGATCTCGGCCATTGACGATGCTCATGCCGGGAAGTATTCAGGCTTGGGAGGGTACGCAGGCCTGGGGGGCTGCTCGTGAGGGGCGACGTGCGGTTGGTGCAGGATCTTGTGGCGAAGTTCCCGATCCTGGAAGATTCATATGAAGCGCACGTCTTCAATGAAGACGGGACACTCCCGCACGTCTTTTTTTGGGATGTCACTCAAGACGTGATGAATTCTTTCATTTCGCAAGATCCTGACTCTCTGGATTGGGTATCCATCCTCTCTTTTCTGGAAGATCGGATGCGTGGGGGAATCCCAGAAGAGATTGATTTGATCTGCACTTCATTCCTCTGGTACTTGCCGCATTCGGGTGATCCTGGATATGGGATAATTGCCCAGTTGGGGCCTCTCATGGCGGCCGGTTTTCGGAGGGTGCGCCCTGGCGGGTAGAGCTCAATTTTCAGACTCTCGGAGTATCGAGAATTGGTGAACGGTGATGTGTGAGGGCCTGGTCGGAAATGTTTCCGACCAGGCCCTCACGCGTTTTGACGGCAACGGTGACGGCAACGTCAGCGGACGACGGCTGCGGTGGGCGGGACGTCAGGGTCGTCATCGGTGGGGTTGAGGGCGTTGCTGAGGGTGTCGATGGCCTGGCGCTGGAGGCGCAGTCGGACGTGGGCGTAGACGCCGGCGGTGACGCCGATGTGGGCGTGTCCGAGGAGTTCCTTGATGACGACGAGGTCGACGCCCTGTTCCAGTAGCAGGGTGGCGGTCGAGTGGCGGAGGTCGTGGAAGCGGATCGTCCGGAGCCCGGCCTTGTGGAGGAGGCGGTGGAAGCGGCGGGTGAGGTTGCCAGGGTCGAGCGGCCTGCCCTTCGAGGTGGTGAAGACGAGCCCGTTGCCCGTCCAGCCCGGTTCGGCGTCCTGACGCTCTTCCCGCTGCTGTTCCTGGTGGATCTTGAGGGAGTTGATGCATTCGGTGGGGAGGGCGATGCGGCGTTCGGAGGCGAGGGTCTTGGTGTTGAGGATGGTCAGGCCCTGGGTGCGGGTGCGTTGGAGGGAGCGGTGGATGGTGGCGGTGCCGCCGTCGAGGTCGAAGTCTTCCCAGTGGAGGCCGAGGAGTTCGCCCTTGCGGAGCCCGGTGCGCAGGGCGAGTTCGTACAGAGCATGAAGCCGGTCATCGTCGGCCGACTGAAGGAACTGCCGGGCTTCGGGGGCGGTGAGGGGCTGGAAGCGCCGGTGGCGGGGCGTGGTCGTCTTGACGTTGCGGGCGACGTTGCGTGGTAGTTCGTCCTCGCGGACGGCGTGTTCCAGGGCGGACTTGAGGACCGCGTGGACGTTCACGGTAAGCGGTGAGAGCCGCTTCTCGCAGCACTGGCCGATGGCGCAGCAGCGCCGCCGGTCGGTGTCCCGTTCCTGAGCGCAGCACTGGCAGGTGGTGCGGAGTCCGTCGAGGAAGGTGCGGACGTCGCGGGTGGTGAGCCGGGCGAGCTTCTTCCCGCCGAGGCCGGTGTTGAGGTGGAGGCGGATGGCGGCGCCGTAGCGGGTGTGGGTGTTCTCCCGCAGGTGGTGCACGGCGACGCCGTCCAGCCAGTACGTGAGGTAGGCGCTCACGGTGCTGTCGGCCGTCGCGACGGGGAGGCCGCGGTTGCTGGCGGCGATCTTCTCGGTGAGCTTGGTCAGCGCGTCTTTGCGGGTGGTGCCGTAGACGCGGATGCGCTTGCGGGTGTTGCCGGGGGCGAGGACGTATCCGGCGGCTTCCCATCGTCCGTCCTTGCGCTGGTAGACGGTTCCGTCGCCGTTCGCACGGGTGCGGGAGCGGCGGGAGGAGGCGGGGCGGGGTGTGGGCATCAGGCGGCGTCCTGTTCGAGGCGGGTGCGGATGAAGTCGGTGAGGGCGTGGGTGGGGATGCGGCGGGCGCGGCCGAGGGTGATCGATGTGAGCTGGCCGGTGCGGAGCAGGTCGTAGACGGCGGAGCGGCCGAGCTGGAGACGGGCCATTACCTGGGGCACCGTGAGCAGATCCAGCGCCGGGACCGCTTCCGTGTAGGGGGCCGTGGACGAGGGCGAGGTCATCAGCTGCCCCCTTCGGCCTCGAACTGCCGTTCCAGTTCCCTGCGGTGCCAGACGTGGGCGGCGAGGAGGCTCGCGCCGGGGCTGTAGCTCGCGCCGATGTAGTCCCAGTGGCCGACGACGAGAGTCGTGTCCGCATCGGAATCGGGGAGGCCGGCGTGTGCGCGGGCCTGTTCGGTGCGCCAGGTGCGGCGGGCGTCGCGCAGCGCGCCGAGGGTGACGGAGTAGGAGCGGGATTTGGTGGAGAAGTGGCCCCGGAAGCCGAGCATGTGCGCCCACTTCCAGAGCTTGAGTTCGGCGAACTCCGGCAGGCGGCCGAGCTCCCAGCAGGTGCGGATCATCTGCCGCACGTGCCGGGGGACGGCGAGCCGGGTCAGCGGGCGGGCCTGTCCAGTGCCGTCGCAGGCGGTGCACGGGAGCGGAGTTCCGTGGGGCAGGAGGGTGGCGCTGCGGCCCTGGCAGGGACGGCAGGAACGCTCAGCAGTCTGAGTTGCTTGTCCCGTCTGAGGAGCCGCAGTGCTTCGTCCTGCCGGACGACTGCGCTCACCTGGCTAAGCCGTCCTGGGCGGCGCGGCATGCGGGTGAACACTATTGAGGCAGAAACGATCATGTTCCAGAAATGCCGTGCCATGGGCCTAACTTTGCGCTATGAGCTCGTAACAAGATCTTGTTGAGGTGCCGTGGTCGGGCGTAACCGATGTGAGGATCCGGCCGTTTGCCTCGTGTGACGACTCGGCCGTGGATCGTGGACGACGACTTCTGGGCACGGATCGAACCGCTGCTGCCGCCCTGGCCCGAGCGGTCACCAGGGCCGAAACCGGTACCAGACCGGCTCTGCCTGCAGGGCATCTTGTACGTCTTGTGTCAGGACATCGCCTGGCAACTCCTGCCGCTGGAGCTCGGTTTCGGCTCCGGACAGACCTGTTGGCGACGTCTGGACCGCTGGCAGAAGGCCGGAGTCTGCGAGCAGCTGCACCGTATCCTGCTCGCCGAACTGCACGCGGCTGGCGAACTCGACTGGACGCGCGCGTGCGTGGACGGCTCTCACATCCGCGCGAAAAATGGGGGGCCGCAACCGGTCCGTCGCCGGTCGACCGGCGGAAGACAGGCAGCAAACACCACTTGATCTGCGACGGGCGCGGCACTCCGCTCCGGGTCATCACAACTGCCGCCAACGTCAATGACATCACCCAGACCCTCAACTTGGTCGACGGCATCCCGCCCGTCGCCGGACGGACCGGCCGCCCGCGAAGGCGACCCGAGTCCGTCCTGGGCGACAAGGCGTACGACTCACGTGCTGTGCGCCGTGAACTTCGGCGCCGCCGGATCCTGCCGGTGATCTCCCGCAGGGGCGCCCCGAACATCAAGGGCCTGGGCAAGCTCCGCTACGGTTGTCGAGCAGACCTTCGCCCTGCTGCACCAGTTCAAGCGCCTGGCCGTGCGGTGGGAACGACGCCTCGACCTCCACAATGCCTTCGTGTCGCTGGGCTGCGGCCTCATCTGCTGGCGGCGGCTCAAGAAGGCTGCTGGACCATGGTCGCAGAAGCCCCCGTAGCGGCAAGCTCCCTTATAGAGGGCGGCGAGTGCGACGGGGAACCCTCCACGCGCCCTCGCTACTCACCTGTCTCGTGCTCCGAACGATCCGTGGCCGGCGGCTCGTTGTAGGTGATCACGACCGGCGCGTTTGCCTCCGCCCGTGCGCGGTCCGACGCCGTCGCGATCTCCTCGTAGGTCCATTCCCTGTACAGGCGCTCCCCGTGGGCATCGGTGATGTCGATGACCACGCGGGTCCACTCCTCGGCGGGCTGTTCGGGGACGAGTCCCAGTTCGTACGTAGCCTCCTGGAGGAGGGATTCGGTGACGCGTATGCCGGTGAGTCTCTCGGCCAGAGCGAGGACCGCCGCCTTCCGGTCGACGTCCGGGGCGCTCTCGTCGTGCTCTCCCTCGGGGGTCGAGGTGAAGCCGACTTCCCGCAGCAGGGGGACCAGTTCATCGGGGGTGTTGCCGTCGCGCGACGAGGGGTCCTCGAACGTCGTACGGAGCTCACCGTCCTCGAACCAGTGGAAGAGGTGGATGGGCTTGCCCCCGTTGGTCGAGTGGGCCACAACCCGGCCGCCCTTCGACAGCGTGTCCACGCACGCGCCCGCGATCCCCAGGCCACCGTCGAAGCCGAGGACGAGTGTCCAGTCGCCGTTCTCGCCCGGAGTGCTGAAGGCGCCCGCGACGTAGGACTCGTCCCAGTAGTCGTAGTCCACCTCGGCGCGATGGGCGTTGTCGGCCTCGATCAGCCCGGCCGTTCCCTCCCCGGTGCCGCGCGGTTCGGCCTCCATCGCGCGCAGCACCTCGCGCGGGGTCCGCCCCCGTATCAGTGTCAGGGTGTATCCGCTCTCCATCGCGTGGCGGAAGAGCGGCGAGGTGCGGATCCAAGCGTAGTCGTGCGCGGTCACCAAGTTCATACGGCGCAGTGTGCCTGATGCCCCTGACAACGCCCGGTGCAAGCCGGTTCTGGTCCTCGGGTCGCTCCGAGTCCGTGTCAGCAACATGATCTTGTTACGAGCTCTTGGAGTGGCTGGTCATGTAACGGGCGTCCGCGCGGCCGCCACTGCCTCCAAGGGGCCGGGCGGCCGCCCAGTCGACAGGCCATCGTCCCCGGTGCATGAAACGGGAGCCGGGGACGTGCCTTCCAGACCCACTGAAGCCGCACCACTCCCGAGGGGCGGTTTGCTCGCAGACTGCCCAGATGCGGGCTATTCGGCAGGTACGTGTCGGGTCGCAGCCTCGAGCAGTCGACTGTTCTCTACCATCAAGCGCTGGTTGACGTTGCGGAGGGCCCCTAGATCGGCCTCTGCGCGCTGGCTGGCGGCCAGAGTGGCGTCCCGCTGCTTCCGCAAGTCCTCCATCTCGGCATCCCGCGCGGACGGCAAGCCCAGGCCGTCGCGGGCACGGGCACCGAGTTCTTGGACGCGTAGCGCACGGAGCTGAGCCCGCACCTCCTCAAGAATTCGCCGGAGAACGGCGTTCCGTTCGAGGAGCATGCGGTTCTCAACCTCCAGCGCGGCCTCTTTCCGGGCTGAGGCTGCGGCGGCGGCTCACGGCCGATCGCCGGCCAGATGGGCGCGTACAGACTCGGCCTCGACTTTGAGGTCGCGGTGCCGCTGCAGGTACTGCGGATTGACTTCGGCTCGGCGAGTGATTTCCGCGTCAGTAAGCGGTGTTCGCCTCTTGCGCGCATCTTGGCCAGGACGTTGAGGACGCGCTGTCGGCAGCGTTCGCTGTCGGCACGGCGCCGTCCCGCGGCAGCTGCCCGTCCGGCGTCGAGCGCCGCCGTACGAGCGGGCTTGATGCTTGTGGGGACCTCGTCCCCGGAGACGCTGGCTGTGCTCGTCAACTTACGTGTCCAGTCAGCAGAAGCGGATCGACAGTTGGCTGGTCGACGTGGTGCCGCCCGGCGAGGACGGCGGACACGGGGATGACGGCGAGGAGCCGGCTGGAGGGGATTCCAAAGAATCTTTCGGACTCACCACGCCATCGGACCCACACCGGCGCGCCTGCATACAGAAACTCACCACGGCTCATGGCGGAACTCACCACGGTGCGGCGCTTCGTCGGGGAACTCACCATGGCTCCTCACCGCTCCGGCAAGCCGGCCGCAACCGCCCCGCGGGCCGGCGAACAGGAGCGTGCCCGCCCCATCCGGCGGCTGCGCAATGGGCCCTCGGCTCGGCCGGGCTGTGCGCAATGCGACCCTCGCGCGCACGCTGCTGAGGGCGGTTGCGTAGAAGTCGCGCAGTGCGACTGGCCATTGCGCAGCCACCCGGGGCTCTCTGTGCGGCGATGGGCAGTCATTTGGTCGTGGACATGGGCCCTGATGCGGCTGTAAGCGATGAAGGTCTCGCGGTCGTCCATGAGGCTCGTCCAGATCTCCTTGGAGGTCCGGCCTGCTTCGATCACGGGATCAATGAGGTGTTGGACGCTATCGATGACCGTGGTGCGACGAGGCAACGGCTTGCGGGGCTGAGGTGCCGGGTCGTCCAGGGCAGCCCGGATGGTGCGCCAGGTGACCTGATGTCGTCTCTCCAGGGCTCTCATGGACAGGCTCTCGGCTTCGGCGTCGCGGCGGATGCACTGGTAGAGCTCGGCCTTGTCAACACGCTTGGCTTCAGGGCAAGACCGGGTGGCTCTGTTCACGAGAACGGGTTCTGGCTCAGGTTCCGTGGTCAGTGACGGTGAGTGGCAGAATCACGTCTCAAACAGGTGTCTGCCAGGTGGGGCCGAGGCACGCCCGAAAGGGGCCATGGGATCATCTTGGTGCGAAGGCGCTGTCAGCTTGACAGTCTGCGCACGATCTTGATCACGGGAATGCCGAGCCACAGGAGATGCCCATGCGGGAGACCCTCGTCATCGTGGGCTTCGCGATCGTGGCTGACCCGCTCCTTCGCCGCATACGCAAGCTATGGCGCAAGCGCCGCATTTCCCGAACGGTCGCCGGACTGAAGCGTGGGGAAGCCGTCCGCATCCGCTGTGACGTACGATTCCGCAACTCTGGCGGAAAACGACACCGCGCTCGCCTCGCAGTGAAAGCCGAAGGTGTCTTCCTCTCCACCATTGACGGCACCGTCTCGAATCTGCAGCTCCGGACCCCTGGCACGACCGTCGAGATCGTCGCTGAACTCTCGATGATGGTGTGCAACGTAGCTGGGCGACAGCTCGAGGTCCTGCTACCGACCGGGGAAGACCGCCTGCTCAAGGCCGTGGCGGGCAGCCTCATAGACTGCACCGACGAACAACCCCTCACCACCTGCGGGATCATCGAGGACTCGTAGCTCTCAGCCGCCCATCACCATCGAGATCGTCCCATGGCCCGTTTTGGGCCTACCTCGGGACCAGGAACCGTCACTCACCGTGGCGACGTCACGGAAGTTGAGCCAGAGCCCGTTCTCGTGGACGAAGCCAGCAAGTGCTCTCCCGAGTCGAGTACATCCGGGATCATGAAGCATGCTCCCGGATGACTGGCAACTCACCGAAGACGTCGACGACTTCCTCGCCCGAGCCGGAGACTTCCTGCGCTCGCGTCCCGCCCTGCACAACACGCCGCTGACAGACATCGAGAAACTGCGAACACACGGGGCGGACGCACACGGTGCCGAAGCCACCGTCTTTGGCCGACTGGAGTCAGGAGGCGAGGTCCACGCCATCTTTTATCGCACTCCGCGCGGATACCTGAGCGTCACTCCCCTCTCTGCCAAGCAGGCCGGCACCCTCGCCGCTCACCTGGCTGGCCTCGGCCGCTCCCCCTCCGGCGTCATCGCGGACCACGACACCGCCACCGCTTTCGCCGAGACATGGCAGCGGCACACGGGCGCAGCGCCGGTACCCTTCTGGCGGACTCACCTTTACCGTCTCGGCACCCTCACCCCACCACAGCCGCGCCCAGAGGGCCGAGGCCGCGTCGCGGGCGAAAAAGACCATGAGCAAGTCGTGCGCTGGTGCCGTGAGTTCTGCGTCGGTAGCGGAGAAAACGTCTCCATAGACGCCATTGACGCCGGCTCCTGGGCCGACACACGTTTCGCGGACAAGCACTTCACGTTCTGGGAGACCCCGGACGGCATTCCCGTTTCCATGGCGGGCTCGACGTCGATGGTCGGCGGCATGGTCCGGGTGGACCCCGTCTACACCCCGGCCCACCTCCGGGGTCGCGGCTACGCGGGCGCCGTGACGGTCGAGGTGAGCAGGGCCGCCCTGACCGCGGGCGCGACGGACGTCGTCCTGTTCGCGGACCCGACCAACCCCACCAGCAACGCCCTCTATCAACGCATCGGATACGTCCACGTCGCCGACTTCACCGGGTACAAATTCTCCTACGCCGTACCAGAAGCCGGTTAGGAACACGAACGACACAAAACGCACCTGCCACCAGGAAGCTGATCCGCCGACACCGCCCTACCGGCTACAGCAGGGAGAAAGAAAAAGCACCTACTTATGAGCTGGAAGCCCGGTCGCCGTGATGCCCCACGTCGGCGGTGGGCGTTACGAGAGCTTCTTGCAAACGCCCAGGGCCATCACCGCACCCGTGGCTGCCGCTGCGGAGTATCTAAGCCCTCTCAATGTCCCACCCCTGTGTGATTGGGACCCGGCCCCGGCACCAGGTCAGAGGTGGAGTCTGACATGGTCTCGCGCTGACTAGTACACACGTACCCGTGGGCACGCAGTCCGGCTCGGATGGTTCACACGTACTGGTAGTACGACCCAGGGATTCACGGACACTGTCACGGGATCCCGGCCCATCGAACGCTGCAAAGTCCCAAGTCATAGAGTTTCGTCGGTGGCCCACCTCACGGCGTCCAGATGACCCTGGAGGGCGAGACGCTCACCATGGCGGCAACTGACCGCTACCGCTTCGCGGTCGCGGAAGTCCCCACCAGCGCCACGGTGCAGCCGCTGGAGAGGCCGCTGACCACGCTCATCCCGCTGGCATTCTCGCCCCCTCGCCAAGCGCATAAAGTCGTACGACGGGCCCGTGGGCATCGGCGCCTATCTTGACGTCTGCTTCTTCCACCCCTTCGGTGACGGCAACGCCCGGTCCGCCTTCCTCGCCCTCATCTTCGTGCTCGACCGCGAGGGCGTCGCGCTCAGCGGGTCAGCCTGCTGCGTCGCATCACCTTCCAGGCCGACGCCCCCCAGGATGCGCTGACCCTCGCCCGGTACGTCGACGTCCATCTCGCGGAGACCCGCCGCAGCGCCGCCTCCCTCGGCTCCTAGGCCCTCGCTCTCCTGCCTCATACAATGAGGCCGGGCCGGTAGTTCGGAGAAGGACCGGTATGTGGCGGCTGCAACACCCTCGAAGGTGTGGGGTCGGACTTCCTGACCCGCAAGGCCAGCCTGATGTACCTGCATCAGAGGCTCCGTATCTTGGGGCCATGGTGGATGAGGGAGAACCGAGACTCGTTGTGAACCGGTGGGGCGACACGTCGGACCCCGGTGCCGGAGGGGGCGAGTCCTACCGGGATGTATGCACGTGCTTCGACCAGGCCAGGCCGCATCCGCGAGCCCGAGTCGGCTTCCACAGCGAGCATCAGGACACCTCGGCCCCTGGATGGCGGCGTCTGCTGGAGTTGATCGACGAGGCTGCGGACGACGGACGGGAGGAGTTCCGTCCGCTGGTTGAACTCAGTGCCCGGGAGCGGCGTCAGGTCATCACCCTGCCGCCGAGCATCGCCAAGCTGACGGCGGTCAAGCGCTTCGTGCTCTATGGCAGCAACCTGGTCCGGATACCGCCCGAGATCGGGGCGATGACCAGCCTGGAGGAGTTCACCCCCTACACCTCATACAGACTGCACTGGTTCCCCTACGAGATCACCAGATGCTCCAAGCTGGCTCGGAGCACGGTGAGCACCCGCGCACTGTTCGGGAACTACAAGCTCCGTCCGCCCTTCCCTGGACTGCAGCCGTCCCAAGACGCCGTCGCCGACCTCGACCTGACGAAACTTGATGCCCGCCGCTGGGGGACGACAGCCATCCGCGGGTGCAGTGTCTGCGACCGGCCGATCGAGCAGGGTGGGCTCCACCAAGTGTGGATCTCCCTGCAAGTGGCCACCGATGTGCTGCCCCTCCTGGTCAACGCCTGCTCGACAGCATGCGTTTCCGCACTTCCCCATGGCGCCGAGGACTACGTGCGGTTGCCGCACAAGGGCGGCAGAGTCGAGCAGCCCCCGTCCGACTGGGACTGATCAGCAACACCCGCAAAAGCTCATCGACTTCGATCTTCGCTCCATGCCCGAAACGCCTCCCGTAGAAGTCGGCATAGCCAGTCCCTCAAGCGTCCGCAGGGCAAGGGCCCAAGCCCTGCCCCCCGCGCCCGCGGGGATGGTCCCGACGGTCGGCCACACGGCGGGCACGTTCGGCTGCTCCCCGCACCGGCGGGGATGGTCCCGGCTTGTCGGCGTCGGTGCCGAGCAGGTATTGCTGCTTCCCGCACGCGCGGGGATGGTCCCGGCACGTAGCCATGGAAGTCCCAGCTCGCCGGCTGCTCCCTGCACCCGCAGGGATGGTCCCCTCACCCAGGAGAGCCTCCGCGACGCGAGCGGCTGTTCCCCGCACCTGCGGGGATGGTCCCGTCTACTGAGTCTTCGCCATCTTCGAACATGCAGGTCGGAGGCTCTGGCGTGGCGCTCGCTCGGGGTACTCATGCTGATCACGGGCGGGAGTCTGCGGTCTTGATCATCCGTCATGTCATCGGTCGAGGCTGTCACATTTGGGTCATTGAACCCAACCCAGCCAGCCGGGTTGTTAATGTCAAACAGCCGCTCGCGGCGGCGCGGCCCGAAGGGCACATCAGCCCCCAGCGTCATCTCCCGGTGCGGTACGCTCTCGCGGCCCACGGCCGGCGACGGCGTCCGCGAGGGTCGCAGCCAGGTCTCCGTTGTCTGTAGTGTGCGGAAATGACAAGAAGCGAGCGGCTCGCGGACCAGCTGGACCGGCACTGGCACAAGAACCTGCGGCCGCGGCTGCACGGTCTTGCCGATGAGGAGTACTTCTGGGAGCCGGTGCGCGGCTGCTGGAGCATCCGCCGACGTGGCACGTCGGCCGCACCGATGTCGGCAGGTTCGGGGGAGTGGACGGTGGACTCCGCGTCCCCTGACCCGGTGCCGGCGCCGGTGACCACGATTGCCTGGCGGCTGGCGCACATCATCGTCTCGTGCCTGGGCTATCGGGTCGGATGGCACTTCGGCGGTCAGGACGTCGACTCCCAGACATTCGCCTACGCGGGGACCGCTGACGAGGCGCTAAGACAGCTCGATGAGATGTATGGGAGATGGAACGCGGGGGTCCGCGAACTCTCGGACGCTGACCTGGAGAATCCGCCCACGGTGGGTCCCGAGCGGTTTCCCATGGAGGGCATCGTCCTGCACGTCAACAGGGAGCTGATCCATCACGGCGCCGAGATTTCCCTGCTGCGCGACCTCTACCGCTGGCAGGACGGAGCCGTACCGCGCCGAATATGACTTTTCGGTAACCGGCGATCGAGCTTCGGGAACTTACGTGGACTCCGTGACGCTCCGTGGCTGCTGCCGCCGAGAGGCCTCACGATCTTTAACCGCCGTTCTGCGCAGGTAGAAGGCCCTGGCATGGCGCTCGCGCGGTCTCCGGATCGTTCGCGACGTCGGCGGTCACGACCGCGTAGCCCGTACTGCCGTCGGGGCCTGGCAGTTCCGCGACGTGGTGGTCCATACGGCCGGTCGTCAGGATCGCCATTACGGCAAGGAGCTCGCGCTGGACATCGGCCGTGAAGTTTTCCCGGCCGCCGGCCTCGAAGATGCCGGTGTGACCGTCGGACAGCATGTGCGCGAGTTCATGCACGGCCTGGTCGAGCGTGGCGAACTGATCGGGGTCCATCCGGGCTTTGACCGATTTCAGGTAGAGCGAGGCCAGGTCGGGCCCGTTGTCCGACGTCTCTGGGGCGTTGTCGTCGTCGTTCATGACCCCACCCTGGTCCGGGAGCCTGCCGCGAGTCCAGCGGCCGGCCGAGCCGGGCCCATTTGGCGGCTCTGGCCGTGACAACCCCCGGGCCGCCTCGTTCACCGCGCACGCCGAGCTGTGAAGCTCCCGGTGACGTAGCCCCGGGGGCTTCACGCTGTCCGCGAGGACCTCGACCCGCCGACACCAGCACCCTGGCAGCGCGATGCACGGCAGGCCCGGGATGCATGGGTGTATGCCTCTGCGGTCTTTGCACAGGCCGGGCGCCCGCCCTCTCCCGCTACCCGGTCTCTTCGTCGTAGCGGGCGGCCAGGCGCACTCCGAGATCATCTGCCCAGTCCTTCACCCAGCGGCGCAGCTCGGCGACCTGGTCCAGAGCCATGCCGTAGGCGGTGAACTCGCGGTCGTGGGTGAACTCGGCCGCTTCCAGGCGGGCGTGGAGTTCCTCGAGGTCGAAGTCGTCCTCGTGCTGGGCGCCGAGGAGTTCCATCTGCAGGGTGCCGTAGAGGTGGCGGGCGCTGAAGACGTCGATCAGGTCGCGGGGGAAGCCGCGGTCGTGCACCGCCCGCGTCTTGAGGCCGATGGTGTCGTCGAGGGAGAGCACCGGCCCGACGCTGGTCTGGGCGGGTGGGCTGGTGAACACCTCCAGGAGGAGGTCGAGTTCGCAGGCCTGCCCGGTCACCGGGTCGGTGGCGGTCATCCGGGACATGCGGGGCGCGACCTCGATCACCGCCACCTGCCAACCCCGGGCGGTGAGCTCCTGGGCGAGGTGCGTGGTGATGACGTCCAGGCCGGCCGGGTCGGTGGTGGCGAAGTCCAGATCCTGGCTGAGCCGGGACACCAGCTCATGCGCCTGCACCGCGTATCCGCCCGCGAGAACGAGACCGTACGGGGCGCCCGCCTGAAGTGCGTCCGCGAGGAGACGCTCGTGCAGAGGGGGCAGCTTCACGCGGCGGCCGCGGACGCCAGCTGCGGGAAGCGCTGCTCCCAGCAGGAGCGCAGCGGCTTGCCGACCACGCGGCGCAGGACAGGCCAGTGCGCCCGCAGCAGATCGGCATTGAGGTAGGTCACGAGGTCGGCGCGCAGTCCGTTGTTCAGCACGATCCGGTACAGGCCGATCGCGAGCTGCTCGTCGCCGAGGTCGAACTCGGTCAGACCGGACCAGGCCAGGTGCTGCGGAAGCCGCACGACACCCGTGGACGGCCCGTGCAGGTCCTCCAGCGACCTTGGCAGCCGGTCCGCCAGGTGGCTCCACCTCGGATGCAGCGACATCTCTCCACTCACCCCACCAGTATCCCCGCCCCAGGGGGCGCGTGTGCCCCCGCCGCGCTGCCTTCTCGGCCAGGCTCCCAGGGCCAGGCCGACGACGCCCTCCCTAACCTCGTCGTTTCCGCAGGTCAGCTCCGAGTGATGGGTTCTTGGGCAGTCGGGGCACATGGGCTTGGCGCTCACCAGTACCAAAGTCCGGGCCCTGGCCGACTGCGGCGCAGCCGAGATCTCATCGATGTCCATGCCGCTTCCAGCCTGCCCACCGCTGCCCGGCACCGGCACCGCCGCATCGCCCGCCACCACTGCCTGGCACCGCCCACGGCCCGTCTGCGCACCCCCGCGCGGGCGGGCCGTCGCCGTACGCCGTGCTCCTGGCGGCAGGGCAGCCGCCTCCCACCTGCCGTGTGTTGCACCGATAACCCCGCCTCCGGCCAGGGTTCACGCGTGCCGGGCGGCAGCCCATGGGCCTCCCGCACTCTCGTGTCCGGTTTCTCCGCGCCCACCACCCCAGCCACCGACACTGCCCCGGCCCCCGAGTTGGGGTGTTCACGAGTAGACCTGACATGCAGCGAAGGGACCTCTTGAAGATCGCTTCCCACTTCGGCGAAGATCACTTCCTGAACGTTGCGTCGATACTGCCCTAGACGGGACCTGGCTGATCACGTAGCTCTTCTACGTCCGTCTGGGCATATCGCCCCAGTGGCCCGGGTAGCACTGCGTGACGTTCGGCGGTTACTTCGAAAATCCCGACGGGCCAGCCGAGGAGTGCTGCTGCTTCCTTGGTCGTCAGGCTCGCTTCGATCCAGGCATGGCGTTCGCGGACCGTGGTGGTGATCTGTTCCTCGGGGAGCCTGTCGAGGTCGTCCAAGGAGTACATGGGGTGTCCCTTGAATTCGCCCACCGGCTGCAGTAGGCCGTGATCGGCCAGGGTCTGCACGTCCACGCGCTCGACATCCAGCTGCGTGCGCTGGGATAGATGCTCTGCCGCCTTGATCGATCCAAGCCCCGGATGGTCGCCCACAGCGGCCCGGATCTCTTCGACTCGACCGGGCAGAGTACTGGCCACGGTGTGCGACCAGCGTTTGTCGTCCACATCCGGGGGTGGAATCAAGCCGTGCTGCACCGCACGGGGGACCTGCCAGTTCTCCAGGCCCAGCCATTTCGCCAGTTGGACAGGGCCGAAGACCCGCCCCTTGGTGGCTTTGGCACCTCCCGTCCCAGCGGTGACCGACCGCGATACGTGGAGGGACGGTGCTGGGTCACAGACCTCTCCGGTGCTCACGGCCTCCGCTATTTCCTGGAGGCGGTCTGGCAGTGTCTTGGCCAGCGTCAGGGACCAACGCTCATCGTCGATGTCGGGGGGGGCGGTATCAGCCCCCGGGCCTGGGCTCGGCGAATTTGCTTCGGTTCGAGCCCCAGCCAGTCAGCCAGCTGGTGCGGGCCGAAGTCACGTTCCTTGGCCACGTTCCCCTCCCAGTGCGATCGTCGGACACTCAGTCGCGCAGGTCAGGCGGAGCCCGTAGCTCCCCCACGATCACGCTAGGCGCCAGGTCTGACAGTCGACTCCGCTATGCGTCCCCGCCGCTGCCAGGGCAGCCTGACGCAGCCTCAGCAACGTCGATCCGCGCGGTACTCGTCGAGCAGCCGGAAAAACGGCTCGACCGGCGTGGAGTCGGCTGGCGTCTGGCGTTCGATCTCTGCGGCCCAGCCGAGTGAGCTGGGGATCTCGCAATGTTCGCGGAGCCATTGGGTGAAGTCGTCTTCGGGCCAGAAGTCGAAGGGTTCGTCGATGGCATGGGACGCCGAGAGCGACGCGGTATCCGGTGAGGATTGACTCCAAGTGGCGGAGGGAACCGCTGGGCAGCCACATTCCGGGCCGCAGGCGGATCTGCTCCAGGAAGTCGTACACATCCGTGCACTCCTGCCAGTGCTTGACGGTGCTCTGGGGGCTGTCCTCGGTCGGCATGGGGGGAGCCTACGGCGCGGACGGGAGTTGTCGGCCAGCGGAGCAGTGCGCGCGCAAGGCGGGCGCAAGTGGTCGGTTGGGGTCATTTGGCAGTCACCCTCTGCGATCTTGTTGCGGCCCGCCCTACGTTTGACCGGGGCTTCGAGTGCTGTCGAGGCCCAATGTCGGCTGCGGGTGAAAGCAGGGGCGGGGTGACGTCGCTGTTCGAGCGTCTGGATACAGAAGAGGCCATCGTGCGCGGGGAGTTCGCTTCGAGAGAAGATCGCGGCGGCTGAGGAACGGCTGGCTCACCTGACGATCACGCGGGAGACACTGCTCTCCCTGGTGGGTGACGAGTACGTCATCGACGACGTCGTGGCGGAGCCGAACGCCTCGGCCCCGAGTGCCGAGGCTTCATCGAATGGGGACTCGACATGGCAACAGGACCGGTCAGGCATCGTTGCTCCTGCCAATTACGCTGCGACAGGACAGCGAGCTGGTCAGCCTGTTCACTACTGATCGTTTCAGAATGCGGTTCGGACTCGTCTCAAGCAGATGATGCTGCAGGCGAGTTCGAGCAGGCCCTGATGTAAATCGGCGCGTATCTCGTAACGAGTGCGGAGGCGCTTGAACTGATGAAGCCAGGCGAAGGTGCGCTCTACGACCCACCGGGTCTTGCCCAAGCCGGAGCCGTGCGGGGCACCACGGCGGGCGATCTTCGGAGTTATCCCTCGGCGCCGGAGGAGTCGCCGGTACTTGTCGAAGTCGTAGCCTGGGTCGGCGAACAGGCGCCGCGGGTGGTGGCGCGGCCGTCCGCGCAGGCCACGAATGCGCGGGATGGCATCACAAGCGGCATGAGCTGGGTGACATCGTGCCGGTTGCCGCCGGTCAGTGACACCGCGAGCGGTGTGCCGTGCTGGTCGACGATGACGTGGTGCTTGCTACCGGGGCGGCCCCGGTCAACCGGAGATGGTCCGGTGTGGGCGCCTCCTTTGAGGGCGCGGAGATGTGAGCCGTCGATGGCGCAGTCGTCCATCTCCAGCAGCCCGGCCGCCCGCAACTCGGTAAGGATCGAGCGGTGCAGTCGCGGCCAGACGCCGGCCTCGGTCCAGTCCCGCAGGCGACGCCAGGCCGTGACCCCGGAACAACCCACCTCCTGACGTGGCACGTCGCGCCAGGTCACACCGGTACGAAGGACGTAGATGATGCCTGCCAGCGCAATGCGGTCGCACATCCGGTGTCGTCCTGCATACCGATGCCGCCGCTGCGGACGGGGCGGCAGCATCGGAGCAATGCGCGTCCACAGGCCATCGGGTACAAGATCACTGTTCACGCCCGGAAGCGTGGCGGAGGATCCCGGTTGAGGTGGGCCGATTGGCCCGACAGACTCGCCTGATGAGTCAGATCAGACACCAGGGAGCCTGGGACGGCCCCTTCTACCGAGTCCATACAGAGCATTTCGAGGCCGCATTTGTCCGAAGGCCGGTGAGGACCTGGAGTCCGTGGGCAACATCGACGTCTTCGTCGATCTCCCCGACGGCTCTCGTTGGAGCGCGACCATCATCACTCTGGCCGAGGTCGAGCTTGTGATGAAGAGGTGGGCGGCAAGCGGGGAAGCCCTGGGAGGCCGCTACTTCTGGGTTTCGGACGGCCTCATCGTCCGCGATGCCGGCATCAGCAACATGACACGAGTACTCGTCGGCCTGCTTGAGAACGATGAGTTCGCGCAGGTCCTTCAGCGACTCGACGACTGACAGGCTCCGTCGGACAGGAGAACCTGATTCTGAAACGATCAGTAAGTAGCCCCAGCCGCTCCGCGCCCGCCCTCGGCGCAATCGGTCACCAGTCGATGTGCGAAGTGATCCAGCCGGGCAGGGCGTCCTCGTCGTCCGCAGGCGGCAGTTCGGGGCCGCAGGTGAGCGGGGTGTAGGACAGCTGCAGGTGGGTGAGGTAGCCGTAGGGGCCGTTGTCGGCTGCGGGGCCGACCACCAAGGCGTGGGTGGGGGTGCGCCAGACGCGGTGGGTCAGGCTGGGCCCGGTGACCACGGCCGCGTCGGACAGAATCGTCCGCTCGGGAGCCGCGCCGAGGTGCTCGGTCACTGTCTGCGCCGCCTGTGCGAGCACGGTCTCGCAGTCCTGGACGGTGGCCGGCCTGTGCCCCGTCCAGCCGGGCTGCTGCTGCCAGTCGGCCATGAGCTCGTACAGCCACGGCCCGTTGTCCAAGTCCTCGTCGTCCGGGTCGACGGGGTACAGCTCGCCGAAGACCAGGAAGTGCCGGGCCTCCGGGGTCCCGAACGGGCTGGGGCCGTCGGTGCAGAGAACGTGGGCAGAGCCCGTGCGAAAGGAGTCGGCGACCAGTTCGTGCTCCCAGCCGCAGCCGCGGCGCCGCAGCTCCGAGTCGAGGGCATCGAAGTCCTCTGCGACAGGCGGTGCGGTCGGCAGGTCCAGCAGCTCGGCGACCGCCGCGGCGGTCAACGGCCGGTGGGCGAGGGCATGTACGGGGACCGGCATGATGATCACTCTATGTCGGGGCGACCACCGCCGGAGTCTGCCGTCGCCGGTTCGAATCCGGCCGGGTCCATTTGTACGTGCACGATGAGCCACGGGGGACGGCCCGATTCCCGGCCGACTCCGTTCCAAAGCGAAGGGCCCCGTCCACTCCGGTTGTCCGGCCGCTCGGCCTGGAAGCCACCGCGCGCCCCAGGGCTGCCCCCCAACCGGCCCGCCAGTACGCCCACCCCGCCCGGCCGGGCAGCACGCCTGCCATGCCGCACCTCTTCCCGGGCCTGCCCTGCCGCACCGGCCGGGGGCAGGCCCGCCACATCTCCCGCACGCGTTGCGCCGCTAGGACTTGTCCGGGCGGCAGCTGTGTCCGGCCCTGGTACCTATCTCACTGTCGGAGGGCTGATCACGTGGGGTAGAACGGCGGAATGGACGCCGCAGTACTTGAACAGATGTTGGACGAGACCTTCGATCACGCCGTCGTGCACCACGGATACACCAACTACATGCGCGACTATGAAGTCATCGTCTACGCGACAGCAGATCCCCGCACCGGGGTGGAACCGGCCTACCTGCGGTATCTCTTCAGGTACTGCGTCGAGGCCCGGTGCGAGTCGACGGTGGCGCCCGAAACCTGGCGTGTCTCTCTGGACGACCGACTCATCGACCACGAGACCGGTGTCGACCTCGACGGATACGTCTGGGGTGTGAAGTGGCACTGCTTGTACCCAGGCGCGAAGGTTCTCCCTGAGTCGGAAGCGACCCGCCGTTGGGCCCAAGCCGTCGGGATCGACTTCCACGAGGTTCGCATCGAAACCAACGCGCAGCATCTCACCCTGCTCTTTTCGGGCCTGCAGGTCAACGAGGTCCCGACCGGATACGCCCCCTTCGTCACGGATTAGCCCCGTATTTCGCGGGTCGCTGATTCGGCTGGAGAGCGGGGCCGGGCAGTGTCCGGCACGGGCCTGTCAACGTTGGTCCGGGTGTGTCGATGACTTCCCGGTCCCCGCGGCCACGGACGGAACGCCCCCGTATGGAGTGCGTGATCGAGTCCGTGGTGACCAAGCGTTTGGGCGCTCTGCCCGTCGCTGCCGAGTTTCTGCGCCGGCTGGATGTTGCGGGGATCGGCGATGCCCTTTGCCCGCCCGATCCCTGGGCGGAGCTGACGCACGGCCAGGTGATCGAGGTGCTGGTGGCCAACCGGCTGCCCGCTCCGGCGCCGCTGTTCAGTGTCGGGGACTGGGCCCGCAGCTGGGCGGTGGAGGAGGTCTTCGGCGTCGAGGCCGACCTGCTGGGTGACGACCGCCTGGCGCGTGCTCTGGACGCCATCGCTCCGCACCTGGACCGGCTTGCCGGCAGCGTCGGGGCGGCCGCGATCGCCGGCTTCGGCATCGATGTGGCCCGCATCCACTGGGATATGACGAGGATGTCCGTGCACGGCGCCGCCCCGAGGCCGGGCAGGACGAGGATTACCCGATGGTCAAGTTCGGGCATCCCAAGGACCGGCGGGTGGACTTGAAGCAGGTCCAGGCCGGCATCGGGGTGGCCGCCGACGGCGCCGTCCCGGTCTTCTCCCGCGTCCTTTCCGGCGGCGCCGGGGAGGTCTCCCAGGTCGTCGGCGCGATACAAGCCCTCAAGGCACTCGCCGGCGAGCGACGCCTGCTGATGGTCGCGGACTCCAAGCTGTACTCCTAGGACGCCGCTGGGCGGCGGCCATGCCGCGGCCGCGGGCGCCGGTGACGGAACCCGCGCCGGCCGGCTGGTCCGGCCTCACTTCCGCCAGAACAGGTGGTGCGTCACGCCGCTCGGGCTGGGCACGACGTCCTGGTGGAACCGGTCGAGCAGCTCATCGGGGGACTCCCACAGCCGGGCCCCGGAGCCGAGCTTCGTCGGCGCGACCGCCACATGCAGGGTGTCGACGAGGTCGGCCTCGAGGAACTGCCGGATGAT
>NZ_JBEXEX010000062.1:0-38690 GCF_040606445.1 Streptomyces sp. NPDC005408
CCACTGCGCCTGGCGAAGTACGGAGTACCGCTCGCCGAGACGGCCCCGGCGGGGCTGGCCGCGGCGGGCGTCGAGCCGGTGCTGCTGCCGCCGGTGCCGCAGATGAGTGTGGAGCGTCTGGATGCCAATCCGGACGTCGCAGCGTCCTTGCCCGGACCGGAGCGCTCCTCAGATACGGGACCCGCCTTTGAGGATGGCCGCGGCCCTGAAGCGGGTCCGTGGTTCACGTCCATGTCGAAGGCTCGCCCGCACCGTCAGGGCGACGCGAGTGAGGCGGCGGGGCACGATGGCCTGCAGTACAAGCAGGAGTCGGATCCGGCAGCCACACGGGACGATCCGGCAGCAGACACCGACGGGCTCGGGGATGCAGTCGGAGGCGAACTGCCGCAGTCATCGGCGGAGGACACGTACTTCCAGGGCTTCGCGCAGTTCGTTGACGAGTACGGCATGGTCCCCAACGAGGGCCAGCTCGGCCCGTACATGGCCACGCTGTACGGGCCGTTCGGCCCCATCGGCGGTTGGCTCACCGAGGGCGAACTCGGGCACATCCTGCCGCACTTCGTGCAGCGCTACGAGGCCGAGCGACTCAACGCCCCACAGCTCACCACGCTCCTGCCCAAGCAGGCTGCGCGCGTCGAAGAGGTCAGCGCCGGCCTCGATGCCCCCGACCAGGTGGGCGAGGCGCCAGTGGTGCCGCCTGCCCCTGAGCCTGCGCGGCAAGACGAGCAGGTGCCGATTCCGCCCCCGGGCGGCGCAGCGGACCCGACGGTCGGTGACTTGACCACCGTCGACCGCTACTACGTGGCGTGGATGACGTATCAGCAGCAGCACGATCGTGAGCCGAGTGACGGCGAACTCTCCCAGTTCCTGGCCGCGCAGGGGATAGGCGTCCGCGGTGGTGATCCGGTCAACCCGAGCACGCTGCGCCGCTACTTCCTCCCGTTCCGCATCTACGCGCAGTGGGGTCGGCAACGCTCGGAGCACGAGAGCCCGCGGATCGACCTTCTCCTCAAGGAACTCGGCGAACTCGGCGTCAAGGGCCAGTACGGGCGCCCGATCACCTCAGAGTTCGTGGAGAAGCTCCTGCCCGACTTCGAGCGCCGCTGGCGGACCTTTGCCGCAGTCTGGTCGGTCACCCCTGCTTGAACCGGCCTACCTCGTCCATGAGCCGTAAACCGGCACAATCCGAGGCTAGGTGCCCTAGCCTGAACGAAGGCCCCGGGCCGAGGCGGTGTCCCCCCGTCACCGCCTCGACCCGGGGTCATACGCACCGCAGACCGCAGGACCGTGAGCAAGGCCCCCGCGGTGATCCGTGCTCTGCGCATCTCTCCAGATGCCGTCGTCGCGGCGCATCAGCTCCCGGGTGCACAGACCGCTGCAGCTGCAGGATCTTGCGCAGTACATCGGTGGCACGCCGGAACGAGCGGTCTACAACCGCATGCACTCCTCCACGGCCACGGTAAGGGCGCCGATCTCGGCCTTCCTCCCACCCTGACCGTGTGGGCTCTCGCCTGCGTCGGCCGCGGACTTGACCTTCCGTACTTGTTCCACGGACACGTGATCATCACAGGGCGGGAAGCCTCCAGCGGGGGAGTCACGGCACTCGATGCGCACCTCGCCGGGCACGTGCACACCACTGCGCAGATCGGGCGCGAGACGCTCGCCGACTGGAGACAACGCCCGCCCCTCTCGGACTCGGCCGCAGTGGTGGAGCTCCTCGCCTATGTGCGCCACGAGTTGTCCGCAGTGCGCACCGACTGGTCTGCGCAGCGCTCTTGATCATTTATGCGCAGTGGCCAACCATCCAGGTCAGCGCACTGCGCAATGTACGAATCCGTGATCGAACCACATCGCACAGCCCAACCTCTGAACGGTCACGGCACTGCGCACAGACATCCGATAGCGGACGGCAGCTGGCTCCCAGGCGATCGGGTGCGTTGTCGCGGCAGTGGAGACTCATCGACAAACTCGATGACTCGGAGGAAGCCGAGGGATCACTGAGAAGTACCTGGCAGGTGCCCGTGCCGGCTTGCGGCGGTGATCCGAGCGAGATCGCTGGCCCTTCCCCGGCTTGAACGTGTTTCTGCAGCCTGCCGCGGCCGAAGACTCCGCTGCGCACGGGGAGGGTGTGCACTGGGCAGGGAAGGTGGCCGCAGATGCGCACTTTCCATCAGTGGCAGCGGCGTGTGTCGGCGTACACGTGAACGTGCCCAGCTGCGTACGGATGAACGTGCCCAGCTGGTGATGTGCCGAGGCCGGTGGATCGCCCGCGCAATACCCGCGCCCACGACGAAGGCCCCGACCGGTGATCGGGGCCTCTCGTGGCCGACTACACCTCGTTGAAGCCACGCGACGCGTCGTAGATGTCAGTCTCGATGACGACCACGAAGAAGCGCGTCACGACGTAGTGGACCATTACGTGGTCTTCCCAGGCCGCGCGCGTCACAGCGTCGCTCGTGTAGGCAAGGTGGCTGTCGGCGCCTTCAGGCTCAGCTGCGATCCTGTCGACGAGACGCAGGAACTTCTCCCGATCTGCGGCCGGCATGTAGTCGCGAAACCGCACAACCTGCTCGGTGAACTGCACGCGTCTCTTCATCGAGGCAAGATTCTATGGACACGGCCAAGGCCCCTGCCGGGAATATCAGCTGGGGCCTACTCGCCTGCTGGTAGCTCAGGCGGCGGCCTTCTCCCGGATGTCGGAGACGAGGCCAGATTGTCGAGCTCCAGGATGGTGCGGCAGTCGCCGCACGTCTACTCGATGCCGCCGTTGCCGAGCTTCTCGGCGGTGTCGTCGTCGCAGCAGACGGGGATGCCATCAAGCCCGGCGCCGTCGGCGATCTCCAACTGAGCACGTTTGTCTGTACTCGTTGAGCACTTTCTCAAGTACGCCTACAGCGTGTGCTTTCGGCGCGTTGAAGGTGCCGGGTCCCAGCCGGTGGGGCAGTCCTCAGCTTCGTGCAGTTTGGGCAGCGTGCTGTGGGGTGGGCCGGTCGGAGAGGACCAGGGCGATGGTCTGCTCGGTGAGCGGCTCCATGGAGATGTCGCACGAGCGGGTGACCTGCTGAACGCGGGCGACGGCTCTGCGAACCCCCGGAGTGTTCCCTGCGGCCCATTCGATGTGCATCCAGTCCCGGTAGAGCACTTCGGCGGTCTCGTCGATGTCCAGGCCGCGCAGTGCTGCTTGCCGGGCGGCATCCAGGTCCGGGGTGTCGCTCTCGGCGTGCCAGGTGGCCAGGGTGTGTGCGACGTCAACGATGCGGGAGTGCATCTCCTGCTGGATGGAGTCCGCCCATGGGTAGTCCTGGCCGTCGAAGGGCTTGCCCCTGATCAGGCCAAGTGCGTTCTCCAGCTTCGGGATTCCGGCGCTGGGGCCGGCGGCCAGTCCCAGTGCGGCCAGCTGCTGGAAGTGGTCCCAGTCCGAGCGCACGCCGGGGTGGAAGACGTAGCCGGTCCTGGGCCGGGGTAGGTAGGGCTGGCCGTCGGGGGCGGTGCCGAACCGGGAGCGGATTTCCGACAGCCGGGACTGCAGGGTGCGCGGCGACCAGGGAGAGGCCGGGTCCATTGCAGTGCACAGGGTCTCGGCGGTACGGCCGGGCCGCAGATAGATCAGTGCTGCCAGCGCGGCAACCTTGGGGCCGTGGCCGGAGCTGGTGACCCCGGTGACCTTCAGCGGCCCCAGCACGGCGACCTCCGGCGCGTTCGGGTCGTCGCCGTCGTCGTGTGGAGGGTCGGCGAGGGGCGCGGGTTCGCCGTGCCCGTCCGGCGTGGTGGGGACGTCGTCTGTGGGCTCGGCGGCCGCGGTGTCCTCGTCTGGGCTCGCGCCGTCGTGGTCGGCTGCGGGTGTGGGCTTGAGCAGCCGGATCCGGGACGGGTCTGCGGATGCGAGCCCGGGGAAGGGGTTGCCGGGATCCGCCTCGCGGTCCTCACCGCCGTTGTGCAGGAGCAGGGGGTGTGGTGCGGGCCGTGGCGCGGTGGCCGCCAGGTTGTGGTCCTCGGCGAGTTGCCAGGTTCCGGTGGCGGGTTCGGCGGGCTGGTCGGCGACCTCCAGTGCGTGGACGTACTGCCGGTACTGGTCGTCGGTGAGCCGCTGCAGCTGCACCGGACCGCCGCCAAGATGCGGAAGGGCGATCGGCATGTCCGGTGCCGCTGCGATCTGTTCGGCGTCCGGGAAGGCATGCCGTGTGGCCTCGCTGGCTGGGAGGACCACCGTGACGGGCAGGTCCCGTGCTGCAGAGACCGCGTCGGCGAGCTGCCAGGCCTGCTCGGCGTCGACGTCGCCGGCGCAGATCAGGATCCAGTGAAGCGGTTCCGGAGCATCTTCGGGACCGCGGCTGCGTTGATGTGCTTCGACCAGCAGGGCGCCCAGGTCGGCGACTACGGACGGCAGATGAGGCATGGTCCGCACCCGGCCCTTGGGCAGGAGCGTGGCCAGCCGGGTCCCCAGGCCGACGGTGATGATCTCGGTGTGGTCGCTCCAGCTGCAGGTGCCCGCCTCCAGGGCCAGAGCCCGGGCGACCGCGAGGATGTCGTCGGCCTGGCCGTCGAGCAACAGGGCTCCGGTGTGCAGCAGGTTGGCCAGCAGCAGGGCGCCGTCCTCGGTGGCGCCGAGGGTGACCAGGCTGGGGTAGGGGGCGGGAACTTCCCCGGCCGCGTCGCCGTCCAGCAGCGGGGACTCCGGATCACGTACCCATGTGCCCGGCACGTCGCCGGCGGCGAAGGGCGGCAGGAGTTCCGTGGCGGGGTCGTCAAGGATCAGCTGCACGGTCCGGTCGGTGACGCGGGCCCCGCGCACGGTGGGCAACTCCCGGCCCGCGGCGTGGGCGTGATGGGCCAGGGTGCGCAGTACCGTGTCGAGCAGCGCGACCCCGGCAGGCTCGGCACTGGCGGTGAGGACCTGCTCCAGCCGGGTCGGGTCTTCATCGATGGCGATCGTCTCGCCTGCGCGGCGCTGGCGTTGCTGCAGGATCCGCTTCACGCCGAGGGCCCCGGCCAGCGAGGCGGCCAGCAGCGCGCCGATCCCGACGGCCAGCGCCACCTTCTGCGTCGTGTCGCTAGAGCCTTCATCAGGGCCTGTGGGGGTCGGGGGAGTTGCGGTGGCCGGCTCGTTCGCCTGGGGGCGGTCGGTGGGCTGACTGGTCGGGGAGGCTGGGGCGTTTGTTGCCGCGGGGCTCGGCTGGCTCGGCGCGGGCCGGGCCGGGCTCGGGGTGGCGCTTGCGGTCGGCCGACCGCCGCCGCCCTCCTCTGGGGTGCTGGCGCTGGGCGTGGCCGATGCTGGCGGTGTGGTCGTCGAGGGCGTGGCGGAGGGCGGGGCGGCCTGGTCGTCGTGCGCGTCATCGTGGTGACCGGGCCGTCGATGGCCGGTTCCACTGTTGTCGGTGTCACTGTCGTGGCGGGGGGCGTCTGCGGCCGGGAGGTCGAGATGCTGGCCGGGGTAGATGAGGTCCGGGTCGGTGAAGTGGCGGCCGCCGGGCTGGGCTTCGCCCTCGTTGAGCCGGAAAATCTTGGGGTACTTGGTGGCGTCGCCGAGCTCGGCCTGGGCGATCTGCGACAGGTTGTCGCCAGGCTGAACGGTGTAGTGGGTGGTGCCTTGCGCGTCGGTGGTGCGGCCGGAGCGGTCACCTTGGGCGTGCATGTCGGTGCTGTCGGATGCGGCGGTCTCGGTGAGCACCGCTTCGCCGGGCAGGCGCAGTGTCCAGCCAGGCTGGATCGGGGAGTCGGCGTGGAAGACCTGCCCGTCGGCCATGGTGTGGCCGTCGTTGAGATGGGCGATCTCCTCCCACCGGTTGCCGTGCCCGAGCCGTGCTTGGGCGATCGACCACAGGCTCTCGGCCGGCCGGACGTTTCGCACCGTGTGCGTGACCGTCCGCTGCCCTTCCGCGTCGTGAAGGGTCTCGGGCGAGGTGGCCGGGGCTCTTTCTGCGCTCGCCGCGGGGTGGGCGGTGGCAGTGGTGGCGGCCTGGGCAGGAGTGGCGGAGGATGCCAGGGCCGTACCGGTCGGCAGCGCCAGCAAAATGGTGCCGACCAGGGTGGCGGCGGTCCGCTGGCCGATGAGCAGCCGCAGTTGCGGCGCGGTGCGGCCTCGCAGCTGCGCGGGGATCTCCACCAGCACGGACAGTGCGAAGAGCACCCAGCCGATCCAGCCGACCACGGCCAGCGCCAGAATGAAGACCTGTCCGGAGTCCTGCGTGGACAGCAAGTGGCCCAGGGCCTGGATGCCGGAGGGCGCGATGACGGCGGTGCCCCACCACAGCAGCGCGGGCAGGCCGGTCAGCAGCACGACCAGGACCACGAAGCTGACCAGGCCCCGCAGCACGGTGGCCACTGCGGCGCCTGTGCGGCGGGCAGGGGCCTGGTGGCGCCGCGGACCGGTGGGGGAGGGCTGGGGCATGGCTTGGGGGCCCTTCTCGTGCTGGTCGTGCCGGGTCACTCGGGTTGATCCGCGCCGTGCAGCAGCGTTGCGGTTCCGTGGCCGGTCACGCTCATGGATCCGATGCCGACCACAGGCAGAAACTTGGTCTCGTACGTCTCGGTGACAGTGACCGTCACCTGGGTGCTGTCCTCGGAGGTGCTCACCCGGCCGCTCACCCCAGCCCTGTTCAGGTAGGCGTAGGCGGCTGCCGTGGCTGCCTGCGGGTCGACGCGGATCGCGGCGCCGGTGATGGCCGCGCCCGGGTCGATAGCCTGCCCTCCGGCGCGAGCAGCCTCCAGCGCGAGGGCATCGGCGCGTTCCGTGGCGCGCAGTTTCCCGCCCCCGTCCAGAACCAGGCCGATGATGGCGAGCAGAACGATCGTGCAGATCGTGGTGAACACCGCGATCCCCCCGTGGTCCCGCCGCATGTCGCGGTTCAGCCGCGAAAGGATCGACATCTTCTAGCCCTCCCGTATCCGAAGCCCGAGCAGTGCATGTCCCCGCCGGCTGCGGCGTGTCGCTACCGGCGGCCTGTGAGGCTTAGTGCGGCACATCCGGTCGTGTCGGCAGGGGGAAACGTGGCGTGGATACGGTTGCGTCCGGGCATGGCTGGGCGGAACAGCCGTCCTGCTGGTACTGGCCGCGGTTGTGTGGCTCCCGCGCTTGGTCTATCCACCACTCCCATCCCGCGACCTGGAGCAAGTGGCGGGCGGAGAAAGGCAGATCGAGCTGCAGCAAGCCCAGTCCCACCTGCAGAACGCATTCCGCGGCCAACTGCTGCAAGGCCTGGGTGGGCTGGTCGTGGTAGCAGGCGCCGCCGCTGCCTGGCAGCAGCTCCGCCTCGCCCGCGACGGCCAGATAACGGATCGCTTCACCCGGGCGATCGATCACTTGGGCAGCGACACGCTTGATGTTCGGCTGGGAGGCATATACGCCTTGGAGCGTGTGGCGATGAATTCCCCGTCCGACCGGCAGACCCTCACCTTCATTCTTTGCGCGTTCGTCCGTGGGCACGCGCCCTGGAACGGCGGCACACCGGACGGGCCGCCCCATCCCACCCCCACGGTGGATGATCGGATGCCCTGGTTGAACAGCCGCGCCCCTGACGTGTGGGCTGCCTTGCGCGTGCTGGGCCGCCGCCCCACGCACCCGCAGGAGCGGCCATTGTTCTTGGCACATGTGGATTTGCGCAGCGCGGCGCTGGCAGGGGTGCGACTGGACGGCGTGAACCTGCGGCACTCGAATCTGGCGCGGGCATGGATGCCCGGGGTCAACCTGGAACGCAGCCAGTTGGTGAACGCGGATCTGCGACGGGCGAACCTCCAGGAAGCACGGATGGCGCATGCTGATCTGCGCCGTGCTCATCTCCAGGGCGCCGACCTGCAGAGGGCGAGCCTGCGTGGCGCTGACCTGCGGGGTGCCAACCTGTCGGATGCTTTCCTGGACGAAGCCGACCTGACCGATGCCCGCACTGATGACACGACGGTCTGGCCCGACGCCTAGCGTGGCGCGTAGAGGGTGGAACGATCGGATGGGCCTGACACCTCGTTCTGGGGCCAGTTGCGCCACCTCCGTCCGCTGAACCGAAGTCGCATCGTGTCGCCCAACCACCATGCCCATATCTCGGGCCGCGGCTGTCGGCGACGCGGAAGCGCCGACGACGGCCAGGTCCGGGATGCCAAGCCATACGGAAGGCAGGAAGAGTGAACCGCGCACCGAACCCGTGCAGTCAGACACCACCGTCACGCCCTTCGATATCTGAGTTCGGCAGCGAGGACACCTCGGAATTGGTGAACCCCAGAGCTTTCGATCGGTATGCGTCAACTACGGAAGAGAAGCTGCTCGTCAGCGTCTTTGACCCGGGGGTGCCCGGCAGGAGAAGGTCCGAGATGTCGAGCGTGCAGGTGACGCGGACGGTGACGTAGCCGACCTGGCCGATGGGTACGTTCAGTCCTCCGGCGTCGACGGACACACTCGTCGACGCGCATGTGATGCCCTGATCGTTAAGGGACCGGGCGGCCGCCTCGGACGCGGCGGACTTGGCTGCGCCGTAGGTGCGTTCGATGGACGCTGCCCGCGCGGCGTCCTCCGCGGCGGCGTCAATCTTGCTGCCGGAAATCACGAGCCGTCCGGCAGCAATCGCCATACACAGGAAGGCGATCAGCAGCGGGACGACGATGGCGGCCTGGATCGCCTCGCTGCCCCGGTCCTCGCGCAGCCGGGCGCGCCACGATGCCGACAGGGCTCTCATGGTGTCGTCCAGCGTTCTCGGGTGCCGGACGCGGACTGCGAGACGCGCAGTCCGGAGATGCCCGGCAGCATGGACGGGGCGGTGCCGGTCACGGTGACCTGCATGGTGTCGGCGGTACTCCCGGCGGTACTGACCCCGGAATCGCGCAGGCTGTCTCCGGCGATCCGGGTCAAGGCCTCCCGGGCTCGGGCTGCGCCGTCTGATGGGGAGGCCTGATAGGCGCGGCCTGCGGACACCCCTTCACGGGCCGCGGTCAGCGCGATGTTGCGGGCGTGGAACCACATGCCGACCTGCACCACGGCGATGGTGAGCAGGATGATGAACGGGAAGACGATCGCCATCTGGATCGACGTATCTCCCCGCTCACCCTGGGCACGGGCTCGTATCGCGGCTGCCCACCGCCGCACGCGGATCACTGCGTATCTCCCCCTCACGCTGTCTCAGATACCGGAGAGCACGCCGTTGTACTTGGCGACCACGACGGCGATCGTGCCGGCGATGGCCAGGGCGCCCGCGACGGCGGCGACCCAGATGATGACGGTGGTGATGGAGATGTCGCCCCGGTCGCGGCCGCGGGCTTGCCCTTTCTGATTCTGGGCGCGGATCCACTGGGCCGCGGCGGACAGTCGGACGGCGATCTTGTGCATGGTGCGTGCTCCTTCGATGCTCTGGTTCAGGTGTTCAGGATGCGAATGACCGCGGGGAACGCGATGAGCAGCATGACCAGGACGGCGAGGAACGCGCCGGGCGCGGTCATCTTCTCGGAGTCCGCATTGGCCTCGGTGGCTTGATCCGCGAGCAGTTCCGTGCGCAGGTTCTTCGCCCGTGAGCGCAGCGTGGCGTAGACGGAGGCGCCGTCATCACTGGACTGCCGCATGATCGCGGCCACGTCGTCCAGGACCGGCAGGTCCAGCTCGGTGGTCAGCCTCTGCAGCGACTCCCAGTGCGGCACTTTGTCCACCCTCGAGCGCGTCAGAGCCTCCTGGATCCGGTCGAACGCCCAGCCCTCGCCTACTTCGGCGGCTTGTTCCATGGCCTGCTCGGCGCTGGTGTTCCCGGCCCGCCGCAACGCCACCAGATCCAGATAGGCCGCCATCGCGTGGGCGAACTCCTCGCGGGCCCGCCGAGCCTGGTCCCGCAGCGCCAGGTCCGGGGCGAACCACAGCAGAGCCGCGAACAACAAGCCGACGACGGCGGGCAGATAGAACGGCAGGCCGAGCAGCAGGAAGGGAATCGTCGCCACCGGCGGCAGCAGCAGCCCGGCCCCGGCCAGCGCCACCTTCGTCAGCAGGAACCGCCCCGGCGACTGGCCGACCAGCGCCAGGTCTTTACGCGGGATCCGCACCCCGGGAAGCCCCGCAAGGTGCTCGACCAGCCAGGCCCCCCAGCGCTCGTCGCGGTCCGCGCTGAGCATCTGCGGGCTGGGCGGGGCCGGGTGGTTCAGGCGCTGCAAGGCGGGCCCCAACGCGGGGGCGGGCCACGCCAGTTCGTTGATGAGCATGGCCACCCCGGCGCCGACCGTGCAACCGGCGATGACCGCCCCGACGGGGATCACAGGGCCTCCTCAAAGACGACCGACCCGTCTCCGGCCGCAGCCGACTGCACGGTCACGCGGCTGCCCGGGTCGGCGATCAGGAACCGGGGGACCGGCTTGTGATCGGCGAGCTGCCGCATCCAGGCCAGGCCCCCGATGAAGCCCGCGGACAGCAGAGCGAGCACCAGCTGCCCGAGCAGGCTTCCGTACGGGGCGGTGTAGCCGGGCACCAGCATCCCCACCCCGACCAGGCCCAGCGTGATGATGGTCATCCATCGCACCGTGGTGCGGGGCTTGGCCCGGTCTGCCTCGATAGCGCGCCGCTTGGCGACCTCCTCGTGAACCGATTCGGCGAGGTCATCCAGTGCCTGCGCGAGACCGGGCCCGCGGTCGGAAGCGGACAGGATCAGCGCGGCGACCACCTTGTCGGCCGTCACGTCGTCCAGCGCGTTGCCGAACTCGCGCAGCGCATCCGCCGAGCGCCAGCCGACCTGCAGCCGGTCGACCAGGTCGCTGACCTCGGCCGCGATCGCGTCGGGGGCGCCCTTGCGGGACACCTTCAACGCCTCGTCCAGGCCTCGCCCGAGCCGCAGGACGTTGCTGAGCCGCTGCGTCCAGTCCCCCAGCGCCTCCAGCTTCCCGATTCGGGTAGCAGCGCCCTTGGTCGGTGCCAGGAGCCAGGGCACGCCCACGATCGCCAGCATCAGCAGCACGCCGGCGACGAATACCCCGGTGACCAGCCACAGCAAGGCTCCGGCGACGGCGCCCGCCACCAGGCGGTTGCGGCGCCGCATGCGCGCGTCCTGGTCGGCCTGTCCGGTGCGTGCCCGCAGCCGGGCGACCAGGGAGGGGCCCTTGGGCTGGGTGGTGCCGACGATGCCCGCCACCAGACCGACCAGGCCGGCGGAGAGGGCGAGTCCGGCTATCACCCACAGCAGCAGTGTCCTCACAGGGACGCCTCCTGGACCATCAGCGGCAACAGCCCGGGCCAGGTGCCGCGGGGCGCGTTCAGCAGGTCGGAGTCGAAACCGGTCCGGCGCAGGTCGTTGATGCACCGCGGGTGCATCAACGGCACCGCCCGGGGCTCGTCCCACTCCGGGCGCGGCCCGAAGATCGTGTTGGTGTCGGGGCGGCCGCCCTCGCCGATGCCCGTCACTTCCAGCACGTGGGACAGGAACCGGTGCCGGTGCCCGCCGATCTTCGTTTCGTCGAGGGAGTTGACGAACACGATGAAGTGCAGGCCGTTGGCGGCCTGCCGGTAGGCCAGCTGCTCGGACATGTTGGTCTGAGCCAGCAGGTACAGCTCCGCGATCCGGTCGAAGACCACCCTTGGGTGGATGGCGTGCAGGGTGCACAGGTTGCCGCCCTGACCGTTCGTCATGGCTTGCAGCATCGCCACGATCTCCGGCCCGCGGACCTCACCGACCACGATCCGGGCCAGCGACATCCGCAGCGCCCGGTACATCAGGTCCATCAGCGAGATCTCGCCCGCGTTGCGCCCGTCGACCCGCTCGCCATTGGACTGACGGGCCTCCATCGGCACCACCTGCCGGTGGAAGCCGTTCTCGTGGGCGAACAGCTCGAACTCTGTTTCCAGGGTGGCAAATCGCTCGGTGGGATCGATCTCCTTGAGCAGCGCGCGCAGCAGCGTCGTCTTGCCCGCCGCCTGCCCACCGACGATCATCACGTTCTTCTCGGCGCGGACACAGGCCCGCAGGAACTGCTCCAGCGTCGTGTCGAGCATCCCGAACCGCACCAGGTCATCCAGGGCGGCGTGGCGCATGCTGTGCCGGCGGATCGTGACATAGGTGCCCGGAGTGACGTCGATGACGGCCTGCAGCCGGGAGCCATCGGCCAGCCGCAGCGCCAGGAACGGGTCGGCGGTCGACAGGCTGCGCTCGCTCTGGCCGGTGGTGCGCCTGGCCAGATCCCGCAGCAGCTCCCGCAGCTCCTCATCCGAATCCGCCACCGGTGCCACCTGGGTGCGCCGCCCGTCGGTGAAGTCCAGCCACACGTCCCGGTACCCGTTGATGAAGATGTTCTCCACGCGCGCGTTGTCCAGGTGCTGCTGCAGCCGCCCGGCCCGGAACTGCAGGTCGAACACCGCCTGGGAGACTGCGGCGTCCTCGGCTGGGGTGGTGGAAACCCCGCGCTTGACCGCTTCCGCGTCGGACCAGATCGCAACCTGCTCATTGATCAGAGCGCGGCCCTGCTGCTCTTGGGCAGCGGTGCTCATCCCCGGCTGGGCGCGCAGCCGGCTCGTCAAACGGTCCCCGACCTCTTTCTTGATCAGCCGGACGGCCGCGTAGTCCACAACGACCTGCGGGACGCCGGCGGCGCCGACCATGCCCGGAGCGTGGGCTTGGGCCTGCCCGGGCTTCCTCGGGTCCCCGCCCCCGTTCGGGACCGGGTGCGGCCGCCCGGGGCCCTGCGCGATCCGGTCGCCGACTGGCGCGACCTGCGGGTTGTGGTGAATCGGGTTAGCGCGCACCGGTCACCGTCCCCCCGCTGCCTGGGCGGGTGAGCCAAGACGGGCACGGCGCATGGCGACCTGTTGCTGAAGCCGGGTCGTCGCTGACCGGGCAGCGCGCATCAGCTCGCACGTCTCGAACTTCCGTGGCTGATCCGCACCATCCGACAGCACCTCGGCCTCGCCCGGCCGCCATGGCAACGTCGCCACCACTTCCGTCTGCAGGTGCTTTTGCACCTCCTCCTTCGGGAACGGCCCACGGTCGATCAGCACGAGACCGATCTCGGCCGCGCTGCCCAACTGCTCACGCATCGCTGTCAGGCGTACCTGCGCGCTCTGCAGACCGCGCAGCGTGTTCCGGGCCACCATCAGGACCACATCCGCGCGTTGCGCCAGGACCGCTGAGGGACCGGACGCGCCGCGCCGCCCCAGGTCGACCAGCACGTCGTGCTGGTGGTTTTCGACCCCGCGGAACAGATGGGCCAGTGGCTCCCACACGGGGCCCATGGAAGAGGCGTGTGCCGGGTCGTAGAGGCCGGGCAGCACCAGCCGGTCCTTGCTGCTGGCGTCGGTGACGTCGACCAACTGCCGCCAAAAGGCCTCGCCCAGCTGGTTCTGCCGACCGGCCAGCGCGAGATTGCGCAGACCGTGTGTATTGCCGAGCGTGCCTTGCAGGGCGCCGGACAGGATCGCGCCGCCGTCCGGATCGCATTCGGCCAGCACGACGCGGTGCCCCGCCTCCAGTGGCCAGGTCAGCAGCAGGGCCATGGCGGTCGTGGTCACACCGGGCGCCCCCAGGCCGCCGGCGAGCGCGATGACGGCCATCAACTGCCCTCTCGGGAGTCGACGATCAGGGCGACATCGCCGGTCGCCACGCGGGAGGCCAGCGCGGGCCCGTCCGTGGCAGGGATGGCAACGTCGACGACCACGATGCCGGTGCCGGTCGCCGGCTTCCCGACCTCGACCACGGTGGCCCGAAGGGTCTTGGGGGCAACCTCGTTGGTGGCCTTGCCGCCGTTGGACACGGCGTCGGGATCCGGGGTACTCACGATCAGAACCTTCTGGCCCGGCGCGAGCGTCGTGGCCGGCAGCTGCGACGGCTTCAAGCTGACTCCGACCAGCTGCTCGCCCGCCCCGATCAACGACTTCTTCGTCACCTGGGCCGGCGCGAGCAGAGACCCGGCCCGCAGGTCGACGGCCGCCCGCTGACCGACCAGGTCATCGGCCTTCGACGCCTTCACGGACTTCACCGCCGGATCCAGCGCGATCGACGCCTCGGCGAGGTCTTCCCTGGTGATCTGCGAACCGACAGGTACGTCCCGGGCCACGACGACCACCGCGGTTCGCTGCCCGGACGTCGCGTAGAGCACCGCACCGGACAGGCCTCCGCCGGCGATCAGCGCAACGGACAAGGCGATCAGGCCGGGCCTGCGGCGACGCTGCTTGACCATCCGCGGTGCCGCGACCGGCCGGATGGACGGTCCGCCCGGGCCCGGCACCTGTACGGCGGGGCCGGGCGCGGGGTGGGTGGTGCCTCTACTCACGGTCTGGTGCCTCCTGGAACGCGCAGGTCTCTAGATCTAGTTGACGGCCTGCGACTCGACGATGGTGAGCTCCACGTCCGAGTCGCGAACCTCTGTCAGCTGGCCGGCCGCTCCGCCCCCGAAGGCAACCCAGTCGACACTCCACGTCGCGGTCGCCGTGACCTTGTACGTCCCGGCCGGCGACTTGCTCGACGGCTGGTTGTAGACGTGACCGCAGTCCGGTGAATCCTTCAACCCGTACGACGTCTTATAGACCGTGCCGGGACCGGCGCACGCGACGGTCGTGCCGTCGCCCATCTGCCAGACGACCTTCGACACCGTGGCGGTCGCGGTGACGGTGATTCCGCCCGCGGAGGCACTCGCGGTGTTCGGGCCCCAGGTCGTCAGCCCCTGGTTGGCCGCCATCCACACCGGCATCCCCACCAGGCCCTTGCCGCCCGGCTTCGGGTTGATGTTGATGTCGGGGCCGGTCAGCGTCATCTTGTCCACGGCCTGCTGCGCCAGCACCGCCGGGTCGACCCCCGCGTCGGCAGGCGGCGGCGCCGCCCAGAAGATGTCAATCGCTTGGGCCGCGCCGTTCAGGCAGCCGCGTACGTAGACCGCGCCGTCACCGGGCTGATGGCCTTCCCACATCGGGCTTCCGGCAGGAGGCTGAGGATCCATTCGCGTCGCCTCACAGACCGGCTTCGCGGGCTTGCTCCCCACGGGCGTGGCAGGCTTGTCGCCGGGCGACGCCGGTTTTCCAGGCACCTGAGAGATCACGCAGATATCTGAGATGCTGCCCGCACAGTGTCCGGCACCGCCGCCGCCCGGATCGTCCGCGTAGGCGGGCAGCGGGGCGAGCAAGGACAGGGACAGGGCTGAGCCGACGGCAGAGCAGCGAATCAGCAGGCGCGCGCCTTTGACGTGTCCGTCAAGACCATCCATTGCTTCCCCCACTTCTCGAGCGTGACGTCTTTGATGTAGCGCTTGAGCTGGCCCTTCGGTGCTGGCAATGTCTTGCCGGTTGCGCGGTTGACGACCTTCCAGTTTGTGACGTCGACGCAGTCCTTGACGGTGGCCTTCGGGATCTTCCCGGTGAGATCAAGTGTGCTGACCTCGGCGTCGCTGACCGGGGCACCCGTGGCGACGTTCCCCGCGCTCTTCAGGCTCAACAGATCGACCGTGACCCGGCCGAGAGCGTCGGCTGTGACGTACTTCTTGAGGTCTGTGCCGTCGGCGCTGGCCTTGGCGTACGCCTTGACCTGCTCTTCGCGGTAATGCGCGTACGCAGAAAGGGCATGAGCCTTCTCAGCGGCCTGCGGGTCCGAACTCGCCGACGACTTCTTCGGTGCCGGTGTACTGCTCGTGGGCGCCGGGCTCGTCGCATCGTCGCTCTTGTCACCACTGCCACACGCGCTCAAGGTGAAAGCCGCGCATCCGGCAAGCGCCAAGCCAACAAGATGATTCCGGGTGCGAAGTACACCGCGCTTCGGTCGTGCCTTTCGTACCACTGCGCCTCCCCGTACGTTTTCGACGATGTGCTGGCGACCTGCGAAGCGGTGCGCTGCGTGGTGATGCAGTTGCGTGCTGAACGGCTTCACAAGACCGCGTTGCACATGCACATGCTATGTACCTTCGACTCAACAGCCCAGCTCGTTTGACCGGTTCACGGGAGTGTGACGCCCTAAATCCCGCATCACGCGACGCAGCGCCGCACCCGATCACTGATCCGTTCCGATCTGCCAGCCCGCCTTTGGGCTGCCCCCCAGCCACTGCACGGCCTGGTCGACGCGATCACGGTACGGGCGCATCACAATGCGCGGTACTGCACCAGTGCACCGTCTGCTCGCACTGACCTTTCGGTGTGCACAATCACCGTGCAATACAGGCTCAGCGACGCGGCATCAATGCACCAACTGCCACTCCCAGCCCCTCGGGTGTGCACCAGACAACGTCCACTTGAGGTTCCCGTCCCCTGCCCCCATGCCTCATCAGCCGAGCCGCGCCCGGTTAGGTGTTCACAGAGGCGCGATTCCGAAACCCTGCATCACGGGACACACGGCGAAGCGAAATCACCGGCCCGCCCGCGGCTTTCGGCAGGAGCACTTGCGGGCGCGCCCGTCCGCACCGGAGACCCACCCGTAGTCGCACTCGGCGCAGCACGGTTCCGGCTCGACACACCGCGGTACAGCAACAGGCGGGGTCCAGTGCTCCAAATGGCGTTCCAAATCCAACCAGTTGGGCTGGCGCGCCATGTCAGCGGCAGCCTGCAGCAGGACCTCCTCCGGCATGCCCGAGGCCGCCAGTGCCGCGGCTGCCCGCGCCACCCGCTTGCGTCCCAGCACCGGGACCGAAATCCTCCGCCGCTCCCGGGCCTTGGCCCACGCATCCGCCACCCGGTCACCCGCCGCCCGGGCATCCGCGATGACCAGCGGCGCCGCCGCCGGCCCCGCGCCGCCGGCGGCCGCCACGAGGGGCGACAACGCAGGCACCACGGGCAGTCCCTGCGCTCTGTGGGGGGCAGGGGTCTCTCTCTTCCTTTCCTCTCCCTGGCCGGTGCCCGGATCCCGCCATCCCGGCCTGTCGTGGCAGAGAGAGAAGAGTCTTGTAGGTGAAGTGTTCTTTCTTTAGCTGACGGGGCTCCGGCGATCGGCTCACCGACCGTCGGAAACCCGTCGGTCGGTGCCACCTGCGGGTCTTGCGCATGTGCGCTGGCCGCACCCGAGTGACGGGATCCCGTCACTCGGGCGGGCAGTGACGCAGGCCCCCGATTCCGTGCCGGGGCGGGTCCTTGCTGAACGGACTTGCTGCGTGGGTCGAGCCAGACCGGCTCGACCCGGATCGCTCGCGCGCCGACCACGTCGCTGAGCATGCCGTCAACGTCCTCGCGGCTGAATGGCATGTCGGCAACCGAGAATTCGGTTCGCCATGTGCCGGTGCCCGCGTCCTGGATCTTCAGCTTGACCACGTAGCCGCACGTCACCAGATTGCGCATGGCCCCGGTCAATGCCTCACGGCCGGGCCGGCGCTTGCGCGCCAGGGAGGCAACGGTGAACTCGGCACCGTCCGGGCAGCGCAGGGCGACCGCCAGCAGTCCGACGTCCAGGACGCTGAGGCGCAGGTCGTCGACCGCCCGATTGTCCAGGGCTACGAAACGCGGCGGGCGGGTACGGAGTTTCTTCACGTGCTACAGGTCCATCCAGGAGCGGCGGTCGGCGGGTCCGGCCAGCGGTGTCCACACGGCCGAGGACGGGCCGTGCTCTTCGAGGTCCTCGAGGACAGCGGCGCCGAGTTTGACCTGTCCGGCCAGCTGGGTGACCAGCGGGTGTCCGGCGGTCATCGCTCGCAGGTCGTCGATCCGGCGCTTGAGGCTGGGGGCGGACGCTCCGGTCAGGATGAACAGGACTCTGGGGAAGCGGGGGTAGAAGCGTTGCCAGGCGAGCATCGCGGCCTGGTCGGCGACGGTGCCCCGGCGCCCGACGGGCTGGGGGGTGTAGTCGTGGAACCGGGCGTAAGAGATGAGTTTCCGGGCGAGTCGTTCGGAGGACATGGTGGCGCGGTCGATCTCGGTGAATGCCCGGTACTGCAGCCTGCGTGGCGCCACGGCGGTGTAATGCAGGACTGCGTCGGCGACGAGTTTGTCCTCACCGCCGGTGTCGGGGAGGCGGTGGCCGATCTCGGGCACCCAGTCCAGTGGTCCGTATTCGTCGCCGCGTCGGCGGGCATCGGCGAGGAACGCGAGATGGGCGCGGACCGCGGTGAGGGTGTGCGCGGCACGTAGCGAGGCTTCGGTGGCACTGGCCGGCTGCCTTAGGGCGCGACCACGCAACTCCGGCCACCCGGCGGCAATACGGGCGCCCCGGGCGGTGAGGAACCAGGCCCGCAGCCGGCCGCTCAGCACGGTGTAGGAGACCAGCTTGTCCTCCCGCAGCGCACTCAGCACGTTGGACGTGCGAGTCCGCAAGTTGCCGGGGTTAAGTAGCTGGTGCATCTGCGGGGTGGTGACCAGGCGGTGCTGGGCGAGCAGCGCCATGGCCCGGTGAGCGGCGGTGTCCTCCGTGCTGGGCTGCAGCTCCGGTCCGGCGTCATCCATGCTCTCGATTTCAGAAGCGTCGGTGTCGAATTCGGGGCTCATACGTACTGCTCCTGGGACTGGTTGCCATCGGTTGAGGTGTCCGGGCCGCCCGTGCCGGGCTTGCCCGACCCGTCACCGGTCCCCGATCCGGGGCCGGGACGGGTCAGGAAGGAACGAACGGAGATCTCGTGGCTGGAGGCGACGGCGGTGAGGGAGGCCAGCGGCCGGGCCCCGGTGTTGGTGTGCGCGGCCGCCAGCAGGGCGCGTACCTTGCCCGGCCGGGCCAAGTTGCCGAAGACTTCGTTCAGTTCGGGTCCGCGGATCAGCAGCGGCCCGACCCTCTTTCCGGCCACGGTGAACGACGCCCAGTGGTGGTAGCGGTCCAGCTCGACGGCGTCTGCGGGGTTGACCTGGCCGCCCCACTCGTCAGTGATGTGCCGGATCGCCTCGATGGATCCGGCCGTGGTGGACAGGCAGGAGGCGTTCTGCAGCAGCGCGGTGCGGACATCGGAGCTGAGCCGGTGCAGCAGCTGCGTCATGCCGTGCATCCGCACGCCGAACTTGCGTAGCTGTTCGGTGATTTCCGCCAGAGAGGAGGATGCGGCACCGTCCAGGGAAATCAGCTCGTCCAGGTAGAGGCGGAACGAGCGCCGCTCGCGCGCGGGGGTGTCGCGGCGGGACAGTCCGGCCCGGAGCAGGTCCCGCACGAGCAGCGACACCAGCAGTCGGTCTGTGGGGCTGGTGCCGGCCGGGCAGATCCAGACGACTTTGGAGCGGTCCATGGCCTGGCGGATGTCGTAACTGCCGGTGGGGGAGCCGAGGAAGGCCTTGATGACGGGGGAGGCGGCGAGCCGGTCCAGCGGGTTGAGGACGGTCGGCAGGGCGTCTTTCGGGATCTCGGGGAAGGACGTCATCCACCAGCGGGCGGCTTCCGCATCCAGCCTGTCGACGACGAGCTTCCTGAAGACCGGGTCGGTCAGCAGGGGACGGATCTGGAAGACGGTGGCCTGGCAGTCCTCTGATTTGGCGGCGACCGCCTGGGCGTTGACCGCGACCAGGGCTTCGATGGCCTTGGTGAGGATGGTGATGGCCCGAGGTGCGTTGGCATCCCCCCAGCCCAGGGACGTGGCGAAGGCGTCGACGGTCGCGGCGACCACCTCGTGCGGGGCCTGGGCGCCGGTCATGCTCAGCGGGTTCCAGCACGCCAGGCGGTCCTGCGGATCCCGGATGGTCAGGTCGAACAGCCAGGCCCGGCGCATGATGCCGCCATGCGCGAGGTAGGGAGCGACAGTGGCCCACGAGTCGCGGTGCGGGTCGACGAACGCCAGCCCGCGGCTGCCGTGTGCGGACGCGACGGCCTGGACCAGGGCGCGCATGGTCTTGCCCCAGCCGGCCTTGCCGACCTGCACCTCGAACAGGGTGTCCTCCTCGCGGGTGGCGACCAGGCGCTCCCGGCCGTCCGGCCCCCGGTACCAGCCCTGCGGCAGCAGATTCTTGCCCGGCGCGTAGGTGGGGATGTCGCCGGCCAGCAGCGGCAACCGGGCATGCACGGTGGGCGGCTTGAGCAGACCGGTGAGCTCCTCGATGCGGGCCCACGAGTCCCGCGCGGGCCTAATCAGTCCGCTGGTCCACCGTTCGTCGAACCGCACCCGCCAGGGCCACCGGTCCGGGCCGAGCCGCAGCGGACCGAGCGAGAAGCCGAGCGACGAAAGCCGGGTGCGCGCGGCGTAGACGTCGAGAGCGGCCTCGATGTGCCGCAGGCGTCGCTCGGCGCGGCCGACTGTGTCGGAGGCGCAGCGCACCAGCAGCTGGACCCGCACCAGGCCGGTGTCCTCGACCAGTTTGCCCAGCGCCTTGTCGCGGTCGACCCGTGGCGGCCGCGGCGTCATCAGCAACCTGCGCCCCTCGCCGCCGCGCTTCTCCTGGGGGACGGTCAGTTTGGTGAGCTGCCAGGACAGGGCGTCCTCCATGGTGGCGGCGTCCTGTGTCATCCACCGCGCCTCCCGCCGCGACTGGCGGCGAGCCTGCTGGCGGGCGGTGTCGATGACCTGCCAGCGCCGGGCGCGGAGCCGCCACGTGGCGGCGGGGGAGATGTCCAGGCACACCTCGGCGAGGTCACCGAGATCGGCGCGCAGGTCGGCGACGGCGTCGATCAGCGGCTGCAGCGGGTCCGGCTCCAGCGGCACGTCCCGCAGCCGGGCCCCTGGGGTGCCGTGCAGCGCGAACACCGCCCGCACCGTATGGGTGCACTTCTTGTGGGCGACCGGCCGGGCGGGCTCGGTGCGCACCCGGGCGTAGGGGGTCTGCAGCAGCAGATGCTTCGCAGAGGCCGGGCCCTCGATCCGGTACGACAACGGCTTCGTGTCATCCGCCCGCAGCCGGATCCGTACGGTCCGCGCGTTGCGCGGTGTCCACCACGGGCCGGCGCTCGCGGCGCGGATCAGCTGGGCGCCGAACCGCAGAATCTCCTCACCGGTCGTTTCGAACTGCCGAGAGGGTTGCAGCTCGACGTAGGTCCGCTTGCGCAGGGCCTTGGCGGCGAGGCGGTGTTGCAGTACGGCCCAGCCGCACCAGGCCGCGGCGGCGAGCAGCCCCAGCCACCAGGCGTTGTCGTACAGCCAGTTCGTCGCCGTCCACGCCCACTGGGCGAGTCCGACTGCGATGTCCCAGATCAGCTGGGGCGCGGAGGCGAGCATTACCGAATCGGGTTCCATGTGTCTCCTTCCAGGGTGAAGCGGACGGTCGCGGTGCGGCCGTCCAGGTAGGTGCCGGACGGGTCGGCTCCGGCCCACACCAGGCGCACCACCGCCGCGTTGGTGGTGCCGGGGTGGGAGCTGTCGCGGCGGGCGATCGCCGCTTGGATCCGCACCCGGCCGTACGTGGCCTGCGGGTGGGGGCCGGTGAAGTAGTGCGGCCACTGCTGGCGGCCGGTGCCGGTGACCCGGGCCGTCCACACCGCCCGCCCAAGGGCCGTGAGGCTCTTTGCCGCGGCTGGGGGCAGATCGGGTGGGATGGCTTGGTCCAGGGCCCGTTGCACGATCGGGTCGGCGCTCGGGCCTGATCCCGGCGGCGGGAGCTCGCTCGCCGCGGGCGGCGGCGAAGTCGTCTTCGCCCTTGGTTTCGGCGTGGGGTGGGCGGCGTGGTCCGTCGGCGTGGAGGGGGAAATGCTGCCGGTGCGGGCCGCTGGTGAGTCCGGGCTGGAAGGGGTAGCTGCGGGAGGGTGCGACAAGCCGAGAGCGACCAGGGCACATCCGGCTGTGGCCAGGGCGGCCGCGGCGGCGACCAGGGCACGGTCCGGGATTCGATGCTGTGATGGTGTTGCGAGGGGGGTCATAGGATTCGGGCCCCTCCCGCGTAGTCGGACATCGAGGTGACCGAGTCGACGCGGACCTTCGTGTCGGGCCGGGCGGCGTTGATCATCTGGCCGTTGCCGAGGTAGATCCCGACGTGGTGGATGGTGCTGTTGCTGGTGGGGATGTAGCCGTAGAACACCAAGTCGCCCGGCTTCAGAGCCTTGAATCCGGCGGACGCTGGTATGCGCTTGCCGACGCTGGCCTGGGCTGCCGCCGTGCGCGGCAGTGTCACCCCCGCTTGAGCGAACGCGTACAGGGTGAGCCCCGAGCAGTCGAAGCCGTAGACGATGCGGCCGTCCTGCCCGCCGGGCGAGCAGCACACCCCGGTCGTGGGTCCGTGGGTGCTGCCGCCGCCCCACGAATAGGGCACGCCCTTCTGCTTGAGCGCAGCGGTCAGGACGGTGCGGGCCTTGCCGGTGGCCTCGACCAGGTCCGGCTTCTGCGCGGCCGTGTCGTAGCGCTCGATCCAGCCGAGCACATCCTCCACGTAGGCGTCGGAGTGGTTGTAGGCGAACACGGCCTTCTTCAACTGGCGCTTGTCTCCGAGATTCCGGCCCTGGCCGCACAGGTAGACCGCTGCGGCCAGGGCCGCGTCATCGGCGTTGTGCGGGTCGACGACCTTGTCCTTGTTGCCGTCCTTGCCATAGCTGCGGAAGGTCTCGGGCAGGAACTGGAAGGGGCCAACAGCCCGCTCGTAGCGGCTGTCGCCGTCCCACCGTCCGCCGTCGGTGTCAGGGAACGCGGTGGTGTTGCCGCCGGCACCGGAACCGTTCAGCACGGGCCCGAGGATGTGCGGGGTGATGTTCCCGCCCGCGCTGATGCTGTGGCCAGTTGCGTGGTTGGACTCGATTCGCGCGATACCGGCGAGGATCTGCCACCGCATGCCACGGCATTTCGGCACGACGTCGGTGTCGCCGGTGGCCGCGTTCGTGTAGGCGGCGAGCATCCGCTCGGGAATCCCCACGGCCGCGCCGCTGATGTGGTCCTCCGCCGCGGAGTCGCTGCCGCTGCCGAGGGCGGCCGCCGCGGACATCATCGTGATCAGCGGCCCGGCGCAGCCCGCCGCGCACACAAGCAGCAACACCAGGACACATCCCCATCTGGCTTTCAGGTTCCTGTGGCGGATCATTCGAAGTCACCGCCGTCCCACGAGTCCCAGGTCGACCGGTCCTCCTGGGCGGGGCGCGGCGTCTGCCTGGAGCGCGGTCTCTCGGTGGAGCGCGGCGCCTGCCTGGAGCGCGGCGTTTCGGGGTCGTGCTCCCACCCGGTGCGCTGCGCCTGCATCAGGGCGTCGAACACCCGCCGCCGCGCATCAATGGCCGGATCCTCCGTCCGCGACGCTGCCCTGCCCCCACCGCCCGCACCGCCGCGCGAGCCCGTTTCGTTGGCCGATGGCGTGGAGCTGAAGATGACTGCTCCGGCCGCGGCGTCACGGGCCGCGGCCCGCACGGTGGTGGCCGGGTCGTGGACCTGCCACGCGGTGGCCACGCGCTGCGACACGTGGTCGACGCTGTGCCCGAACGCCCGGCCCGCGGCAGCGGTCGTCCTGCCCGCCTGAGCCCATTCGCCGGCGTCTTCACGGACCTGGTGCGCGGCCACTCTCAGCTGGGTCTGCGCGTCCTGCGTGTACTGGGACGCCTTGCGCCCCGCGGTCTTGAGGTTGCCGGGCAGGCCGAGGGTGGCGCCGTACCCGATCCGCGCGGTCCGGCTGGCGATGCGGTACCCGCGCAGCCGGGATGCGCGCTGGTGGATGCGCGAGCCGAGCAGTGGCCGGTCGGTATCGGAGTCATGCAGGATCTCCCCGGTCCTGGGGTCGACGGTCAGCCGACCGCCGCCGTCCGGCCCCCCAGGGACGCCGCCGCCGTCTCCGTCCCCGCCCTTGGCGATGAGCCGCAGAAGTCTGATGGACTCGTCTTCCTGGGGCGGGCGGCGGCCGATCAGCGCGCCGTAGGCGCCCCGCAGAGCAAGGCGGCCACCTTGGCGGCCGAGCGCGAGAGGGGCAAGTCCGCGGCGGCCCTCGGCCATGGCCTCGCCGAACATCCGGCCGGGATCGAACAGCATTCCGGTGCCGTCCCCGAGGGCGGCGAGGCTGCCCAGGAGCCGGTGCCGGGCCCCAAATGCCAGGTGCGCTCCCGACGGGCCTGCGAGCAGACCCGGCGATATCCCACTGCCTCCGAGCCCGTTCATCGCCAGCGCGGCACCCAACTCCGAGGTGTCGCCGGGCAGATGCGTGCCGCCCACCCCTGCGTAGCGCATCCGCATGGCCATGCGCTGCCCGAAGGAGGTGATGCCGGCCAGCAGTCGGCGGTGGAACACGAGGCCGACCAGGGCCATGACGTCCAGGAGCAGGATCCGCTCGACCATCAGGTCAGGACCGTCGGTCAGGATCACGTCCACGGCGATCCCGAAGAACGGCAGGAACATGCAGATGCCGAACATGGTCATCATTGAGATGCAGAAGACGGCCAGCCACTTCCACACCACCTGGCGGCTGGGGCCCGGCAGCATGCCCCACACGAGGGCGACGACCCCGGCGGCCGCCGCGGCGGCATCGGCGGCCTGGGTGCCCAGCAGCACCATCGCCGACGACAGCAGCATCGCGCAGATCATGAGAGCGGCGATCAGCAGCAGCACCGCTCCGCCCACCCGCCACCAGGTGGGCGTCTTGGCGTACTCCGCGCACGCCTTGCCGACCGGCCCGGCGTCCTTGAGATCCTCAAGGAACGCGGCGAAGCGCTGGTCTTCCTCGCTCAGCAGCGCACTGTCACCGCTCTCCAGCAGCGCATCGCCCGCCGTGAGCGGTGGCAGGTCGTCGGGGTGCTTCTCCTTCTTGGCGTCCTCGTTGCAGTAGCGCTTGGCCGGGCCACCCAGGTAGCGGCACGCATTGTCCTGGTTCTTCTCTTTGCCGACCTTGTAGCCGCCGGTGATCCACTTGAGGTGGACGTTGTAGGCCTTCTGGTCGGCTTCCTTGGCGGGGTCGAGGATCCTTCCGTACTGCAGCAGCATGTACGGCTTGACGACCAGGGCGTTGGTGACCGAGTCCTGAATCGGGCGGGCCACCTCTGAGGCCTCGATCGGCTTCTTCGCTTCGATCTCGAGGCACTTGAGCTCTCCTGGGCCGGACATCCCCTCGCACGGCCCCCGGTTGTAGATCCTTCCGCCCCAGACGTGGGAGTTGACGGTCTGCTGCGCGACCTCGGCCGCGGCCTGCTGCGTCGTCACGAGCGGGCCCTGCTCCGACAGCAGGTAGTCGGGGCGGACGAACGCGGAGGCCGCGAATGCGGCGATCAGCAGGGTGAGGACGATCTCCCCGAGGCCTTTGCCGACCTTGCCTCGCATGAACAGGATCAGCCCGAACACGAACGCCCAGGAGAGCAGGAGCCCTTTGAGGCCGAGGGTGTTGACGACGGCGTCGGCGTAGGCGTCCGACACCTTCTGCGCGGGCGCGGCCAGGGCTTTGAGCAGCGGGAACCTGAAGGCCATCTCGACGGCCCAGCACGCCAGCCCGACCAGCAGCCGGATAATGGTGAACAGGCCGCTGAGGACAAAGGCCAGGCCCTGGGACTTGAAGGAGAAGATCGAGCCGCCGCTGGCGGACAACTCGTATCCGTTGATCGGTGCCCCTTCGGAGCCGGTGACGTTCAGCGGGGCGAGAAAGTCTCCGGTCTCGGCATCGCCGGTGGCGGCCTGCGCGACGCTCGTGTTCACGGTCAGGAACACAGCAGTGAGCAGGACGGTGAATCCGGCGGAGCGGAGCGTGCCGCGGTCGAGTGGCCTCATCGGGTCGACCGTCCCGTCGTCGTGATGGCCAGGCCGATCGCCGCGGCGATGGCAACGGTGGAGAACAGCAGCAGCCACAGCGCCTGTTCATCACCAGAGGGACTCGTGGACGCGGCGGCTGCGACCGGCTCGGTCTTCTCCGCGTTGTGCGGAGTGCAGTTGTTTCGGGCCGGGCCGAGGATGAGGTCGCACGGATCCTCGCGCACTGAAGTCGTGGCGGGCGTCGCGGTGGCCACGCGCTCGGCTCCCACGAGCGGGCGGGGCAGCACCCAGGCCGCAACGGTGCAGGCGAGAAGCAGTATCCCTGTGGCGACGCAGAGAAAGAGGCGGGTGCGGGCGGGGGAGAGGTACGTCATCGCGGGCTCCCTGCCGGTGCGGTTGTGACCTGCTCGGCGAAGGCAACCGGCGCTGTGTCCTCGGCCCGTTGGGTGCTGGGTGTGGTGTAGATGGCGTCTTCGATGCGGGGCACGGGAGGCACGTGGACTTTGATGCGGCCGACTTGCATGCGCGGGTCGCGGAGCAGCATTTCGCCGTCGCGTCCTTGCTGGCCGACGGGGGAAAGACCGGTGGTGACCAAGCGGATGAGGTCTTCGGATTCGCTGTCCAGCCCGAGGAAGGTGAGTCCCCTGGCGGCGCGGGCGGTATTGCTGGTGCGAGCCAGGGCCTTGTACGCGAGTAGCCCGGCGTCCTTGCCGAGCTCGTCGACGTCGTGCGCGCCGAGGATGCAGCCGGCGCCGTGCTTGCGGCCGTCGTGAAGGATCTCGTGAACCAGGGCGCTGCCCTCGGCACTTGAGGTGAGCCAGTAGCACTCGTCCATCGCCACCGTGCAGAACCGGGATGGGTCACTGAACGCGGCCTGCCGTGCGATCGCCGCGATCAGATACAGCACAGCCCGCCCGATCAGCGCCTCCAAGGGTTGCTGGCGCAGCACGTCGATGTTGGCGAAGGCCTCGCGCGGCGGCAGGGTGAGCCCGGTCGTGGTGACCACCACCATGTCCGCACCCAGATCACCGTCCAGCGTGACCGGCGGCAGTTCGGGATCGAACACCATCGACGCCAGCGGATTGCCCGCGACGATCTGCAGCAGGTCCGACATCGTGGCGGCCGCGTCCCTGCGGGTGGCTGCCCCCGCGGCGCTGGACGCCATGGCGGCCAGGATGTCCAGGACGGCGGCCATCGAGGGTTCAGGTCCGGCGGCGGCTTCCTCGACGGCGTGGTGCAGTACGGCGCCGGACGCGGACATGGGCCCGACTCCGAGCTGGAGGGTGAGGTAGGACAGGGCGTAGTGGGCGCCGATGGGACCGCCGAACACCCGCAGCGGGTCGATGGACAGCTCCGCCTTGGCAGCGTCGATCAACTGGCAGCGGTCCCCGGCCGCCGACTTGCCGAAGGTGGCCCACTCGCGGATCGGGGTGCGGTCGATCACGATCGCCCGACCGCCCCGGTCGACGACGGCGGAGGCGAGGAGCTTTTCCAGCACGCTCTTGCCGGCGCCGAGGTCTCCGATGATGCCCACGGAGGCGGAGGCGTTGCGCTGCGGGGCGTCGGCGATGTTGAGCAGGACCGGCCGGAGGGTGCCGCAGTCCAGGTCGTAGCCGACCATCATCCCGGTCGGATCCCCCACAGTGGTGTTGGTGAAGGCCCCGGATGCTGCCCAGTCCTCGGACAGTTGGTGCTGCGTGAACTCCCGCACCCCGGCAGGCCGGGGAGCTCCCGGCAGCCCGAGGGTGAACAGGGCTTCCTGCATGCCGTGCGGGCGCACCGCCCGGTAGTCCCCGCCGGACAACAGGGCGGCCAGCGTCCGCGCCCGGGTATCGCAGGTAACAGGGTCGGGGCCCCAGACGGTGAGCACGGTCACCGACTGGACCTCAACCTCCACACTGGTGCGCGACAGCCGTGCCTCCTCTTCCGCGAGATCCCCGGCCGCTTCGGGCAGGGAGTGGGGCATGCCGTTGGGCTGCGCGCCGTACTGCTCGGCCTGGTCGAGGAGTTCCTTCTTCTTACGCCGCACCTGTTCCTTGGCCCGCTCCGCGGTCACCACCTGCAGGTCGACGGTGAAGTCGACGGGGAAGTCGAGGGATTCCAGCTGAGCGAGCAGGTCCGCGGAGTCGACTGTCCGTGCGGCGGGGAGTTCGGCGAGCGCGAGGTGCGCCTGGTATCCGGTGCCCGTCTCGCACTCAACCTGCAGCCAGCGCCGCAGCAACGGCGACGCGCCGTCCTTGCGCCACCACGGCTGATCGCCCTTCGGCTTTCCCCTCTTCTTCGGCTGGTCGTCCCCGCGGCCGCCATCCTCATCCTGCTTGACCGGGCGGCCGCCCTCGGCGAGGCGCACCTGCCCGAGGTCGGCGTAGGAGGGAGAGCGCAACTGGCCCTCGGCCACCCGCCCGCCATACAGAGTCGACTGCTCGGTATCCGCGAGCAGCGGCTCCTCCAAGCCTCGGTGCACGGCGTGCTGCACCATCCACACGATCTCCGCCGGGGATGCGGGCCGCAGCGCGAGGCCTCCGCCGAGCGCGGCCTGCACCCGGCCTGCCTGCTCGGTGTAGTCGGCCACTTCGTCCGCGGGCACCGGCGCGGGCGCAAGGCCGAGCGTGCCGGACAGCTCCGACCACATCGACGCACGGGTAGCGGTGAGGTCGAAGCGGCCGTGCGGGGAGGACAGCGGGATCGCCAGCCACAGGGTGCGGCGGTGCATCTCCTGACCGGCCAGCAGGTTCAGGCCGACTGCGGTGGTCTCGCGCCAGGCAGGAAGGCGCTGCCAGTCGACGCCGACGACCATCTGATCGGCGACCTCGGCAGGGTCGACGGTGGCGGCGAGCCCGAACAGGCGCGGTGCCCCGGCCAGGGAGCGCACCAGGGAGGTGACCCGGCCCAGCAGTTCGTCCCTGACCCGGGTCGGCACGTAGCGGCCGCCGACGGGGGATATGCGCCAGATCGCCCACACGCTGCCCGACGTCGACCACACCAGGTGTCCGGCGATGTGCCGGAACGGGATCCGCATCAGAGCCTCCCGGCCGTCTGGCTGGTCTCGGCGTCGCGCAGCAACTGGGCCAGTCCGCTGACCGGCACCGGCCGCACCGCAGCGGCCGCGGGAGCGGGGGCGGGTGAGCTGCGGCGGGAAGTCACCGCACGCGCCGGGACGGCCGCGGCTGCGGGTGCGGGCTCGATGACGAACGCGCCGGTGAGCATGCTGGGTCGCCGGTCGCGGGCGGGGCGGCCGCCGATCCGGCCCGCCGGGTGCTGCGCGAGCAGGGCAAGCCACCCGAAAGCGGCGGTGAACGGGGACCGGCCGCCGATCTTGGCGCCGCGGACGGCCCAGATCGACACCAGCCACACCACGATGGGCACCGGCCCCAGCCACGACCACCACGGATAAGTTTTGATCAGCAGCAGGGCGCCGCCGCCCATCACCACCAGCTGCGCGGGGGTGTAGGGGCCGAACCAGATCACCCAGTCGCCCAGCTTGCCCAGCACCCACGGGTGCCGGCGGGCGGCGGTATAGACCCGGGCGACCCGCGGCCTTGCTGCGGCTGCGGCCGTGGCGCTCACGCTGCACCGCCCACACCCGGCAGCCGGTCCGGCTGCGGGGAGACCACCACAGTGACGGCCCCGCCGCCCTTGACCGGGTTGTTGACCTCGTCCTCAAAGAGGTTCGCCAGCGTCCCGCGGGAGTTGTAAATGCCCAAAGCCACCACCAGGCCGATCAGAGCGCCGATCCCGGCCTTGAGACTGACCTTGCGGACCACGGTGATGACGACGATGGCCACCAGTGAGACCTGCAGACCCTTGTCACCCCACGTCCCCAGCGTGGTGAGCCACGAATTGCCCAGGTCGGCGAGCTTCCCCGCCAGCTGCACATCAGAGCCGTTCACTGCGCACCCCCAGCCGTGGTGGGGCTGGTGGGCTCGGGTGAGTTCTTGGCCGGGGCTCCGGCTTCGAGTGCGGTGACTTCCCACCGGCCGGAGCGGGCGGTCATTTCCAGCGTGTAGACGAGCGGCCACGTGCCCGCTGTCGCGTCGGTGGCGGTAATACGGGCCTGGACCCGCGCTCGTGTGCCGTCACCCGGCACGGCACCGATGGCGTTCTCGGAGTCGGCGGCTGCCTGATCGACCCGCACCGCCGTGTAGCCGGAGCCGCTCACCGCACTCAGCTCGGTGCCGGGCGACAGGTAGCGAGCGACTTCGCCGATCCCGGCGAGGTGGGCCCTGAAGAACTCGCCGAGGGTGGAGACGAGCGCACTGTCGGCGGGCAGCGGTTTGACGTACCGCGAGTTCGCGACCTTCGCTGTGCCGGGTCCGGCGACCTGGGCGGGGGCGGCGGTGACGGTGAACGCCCCCGGTCCGCTCGCGCCCTCGGTCGCGACCACGGGGACGGCGAAGTACCGCACGAGCGTCGACTCCACTGCCCCTGCCGAGCGGCTCGCGCCATCACGGACAGTGAACTGTGCGGCGACGACGACCGACCAACTGCCCTCGTCCAGCCGTACGCTGCGCACCGCCACGGTGCGCTGCAGCACCTGCGCAGTCTTCACGGAAGGGTTCGGCAGCGCGACGCTGGGGGCGAGCGCGTGCACGGCCTGCGCAGTGTTGCTGTCAGCCTGGGCGGCGTCGCTGCGCAGCCACAGATCACAGAACAGAGCGGCCGCGCCGGCCGGATCCGCAGTGCGCACCGCGGACGCCGCGGCCTGTTTGGGCTGCGCAGCGGCCACGACGGTGCGCGGCATTGCGCACGCGACAGCGAGCGCAACCGGACCGGCCGCGAGTGCCGCCCATACCCCGATCCGGGTCAGGGAGACGCGCCGGTGCGCAGTGCGCAGGGCGGGGACGGAGGCGTTCGCCGTACGCAGGGGAGGTGAAGGGGAGGGGGCCGCGGGCGCTGGCCTACGTGGGGCATGAATGGGCATGGAAGGGCTCCTGGGAAAGGGACGTTCAGGCGTTGCCCCTATGGAGCCATGCACCACTCACCGATTCGCTCACCACCAGAGCCCCTCAAAAATCACGGTTGAGCAACGGCGTTCATGGTGAGTTTTTCCAGTCTGTGGTGAGTAGCGCCCAGCACTCACCACGCCTGGTCACAGGCCCTTCCCCTCAGCACGGCCAGGGATGGCGACGACAAGCCCGCTGGACCGAAATCCAAAGAATTTCCGAACTCACCACGCCCCCGGTGCCTGCAAACAGAAACTCACCACGCAATGGGACCCACCGTGGCACCTGGAAACAGAAACTCACCACGGCTCATGGCGGAACTCACCACGGCCCGGCCTCTCTTCGGGGAAACTCACCATGGCTACTCACCGCTCTCAATCCGGCCGTAACCGCCCCGGCGGGCCGGCGAACAGGAGAGCGCAAGCCCCAATCCGGCTGCTGCGCAATGGGCCCTCGGCCCGGCCGAGCCCTGCGCAATGCGACCCTCGCGCACACGCCGAAGAGGGGGATTGCGCAGACGCTACGCAGCCCGCCTGTCCATTGCGCAGCAGCGAGTGACTGACGCGTAGTCCGTCGCTCAACGGGTCCGCGGACGCGGGTCTGCGGGGCGGGCCGCCAAGAGGCTGCGCAGCCACCCGGGAACCTCTGCGCGGCGATTGCCACGCGCGTCGTCGGCGCGGCTGGTGCGAGTGTGCCGGGGTCGCGGCAGCGGTGCGCACGCCTCGGGCGGCCGCTACGTTCTGTCACCCCGGATGAGGAAGGGGAAAGCCCGGCGATCTTTGTGGCCAGATCGTCGGGGCCAGTTGGACACGGCACCTTGGGCCAGGCGCCGTCAAATCCTTCGGGAATCGCAGGGCAGCTGAGGTTCGTTGCGCGGCTGCTCGGTGAGGAGGCCAGGTGAGGATGGGGCGTGCGGTACGAGACGACGCTCACGACGTCCTCGAACCAGAAGGCGCCGCCCAAGCCGAACCCCACCGCGAGGAGTGATGCGATCACCTGTGAGCCGCGATCTGGGACAGCGGGCATCAGGGGTGTCGCTCCGCGGGTGACCAGGACGCCGAGTAGACAGACGGCGGTTACTCAACCTCCTCGCGGATCTCGCTGAGAAGGCGCTGGACCTGGCGCTCGGTGATGCCCTCGGCCTCGGCGATCTGCTTTGCGGTTGCCCGACCGTTGGAGTCCTCGAGCATCGTGCGGATGCGGCCCTTGCGGGCTTCCTTCCGGGCCAGCCGCGGGTCGGAGGAACGGTCGAGCGGCTTGCCTCCCGTGCCCTTGGGACGGCCGCCGCCGGCACCCTCGCCCGGGCGCTGTCCGGGCCACGCGAGAATGGTGCGCCGGTACCAGTGCGCGACGCCGCACACCTCCTTGTCCGGCTTGGGGGCGTAGCCGTGGGCGAGGTACGAGCGCCATGTCGAGGGCTTGAGTTCGACACCGAGCTTGATCAGTTCCTGCCATGCCTCTTCCCGGTCCAGCAGGTCTTCCGGGGACTCCTTCTCAGGCAGCTCCGGAACGTTCCCGTCGGCGAGCCTGGCGTCGATCTGCTCGGAATCCCAGATGAACGTGCGTGCGCCCTGTCGGCTGATCGGCTCGGGCAGCTGCTCGGCGACCGTACGGGGCAGGGACTTCGTGCCCATGCGCTTGGCGACGTCCGCGGTGCCAAGAGGGGTGCGGCCGGCGGGGATCATCAGTTCTCCTTGGTTGTGGCGCCGGCGGTTGTCACCGGCGTGAATGCGGGTCACGGTTCGGGAGTCGCACTGCAGGACCACCTGCGGTGCGACGCAAATAAATGTACAGCATTTTCCTGCGTCGCGTGAGGGGTGTGCCTGAACCGGGGCCGTCCTGTCTCGGATCTCTCCGGGTACCGCGAGGCCTCGACCTGCGGTGCCCGGACTTGCGCGAGACGCCGCGCGCTGCACATTGGGCCCCCGTACAGCCATTGAGCTGCATGCCCGGAGATCTTTGAGGCCGCCCGGACTTCACTAAGACCGGACAGGGGCCGCGGCAGCTCGCACCGCAGCCCCGTCTCAGGCAGTCACTTGGTGATTCAGTTCAGGCTGGGCTGCGGCTGCTGGGTGAGCCAGTAGGCGACGTTGACCGGCACGGCGTTGCCGACCTGCCTGGTCAGGTCGGATGCGGTGGTGCCCTGGAAGGCGTGGGTGTCGGGGAACTGCTGGGCGCGCGCCTTGGTCTTGAGGCTGATCATCTGGACTTCGCAGTCGTCGATGGTGCGGCCCGGCTTCACCAGCATGTGGTGATTGCCTTCGGCGGTGATCGCGCCGATCGGCTCGTCCAGGGACTGCACCGTGCAGTGATTGCGCAGGATGACCAGGAACGCCTCATCGCCGAAGCGCTCCAGGCCGATGGCGACCTTGCGGCGGGTCTCCGGCACGTAGGGAGTGAACTTTTTGCAGTTGGCCCGTCCGTCTCGGAACTGACGCCCGGGCAGGGTGAGGTCGATGTGGTCGCGGATCGGCCGGGTCGCCGGCTCGACCGTCCGGTGGCAGCGTGCGTGGGGGCAGAGGTATTTGTACTGCTTGCCGTAGATGCCGACCTTGCGGGCTCCGGACTTGTCGAACCTCTTCGCCCATGCCTGCACCCCCTCTACCGGGCCGCACTGGGGGCACAGGCAGGCGGGGCGCGGGTGCAGGCCGGGCAGGGGGAGGCCCTTCTTGACGAAGACGAACACGATGCGGTTCCGGTGCTGCGGTGCGGTCTCGGTGTCCTCGTCGGAGATGTGGGCGGCGTCGAACGAAGCGATCAGGCCGTCATAGCCCATGGCGTCCCACACCGCTCATCCCGGGGATGGCCGGTGGCCAGCCGATGAGCAGCAGCCAACTCATGCGCAAGCTGACCGCTCTCGGCATCCGAGCACGGCCCGCCCGCAACACCACACTCATCGAGCTCTCCGCTGAACTCCCAGCCGTCGTCCTCAGCCGCCTGTTGGGACTTCACATCAACCGGGCCGAGAAGTGGACCAAGGAGGCAGGTTCGGCACGGGCTGCCTATGCAGCCGAGTTGAGCCGCCGCCGACTTCGAGGAATAGCGCCCAAGCCCTGACAAGAACCGCGCATAGCTGGGTGATTCAGCGGCGGTGATGCCCTGGCTGATGGACCGCCAGAAGGCGAACGTGTAGCGGCCCGCGAAGTCGTCACGCCCGCCGCCCCATTCTGCAGTATCGGGGACCGGATCGGAGCGCCGCTGGGAGGCCTCGGTGAGCGCCTTCTTAAGCACGACGGGGCGTGCGTCGGGCCCCGGGCGGCGGGTTACTGGGGCTGGCGGGCCTGGTCGGCGGCGTCGTAGATGGCCTGCGCGATGGTCTGGTGGCGGGGGTCGACGGTGTCGGAGGATGCGAGGCGCCAGCGGAGCGCGGCGGCGAGCGCGCGCAGTTCGTCTTTGGTGAGGTACCAGGGGCCGCGGTCGGGCAGGTGCTCGTCGAACTTGAGCCGGTTGGCCGCGTTCACCTGGTCGGTGCCGGTGAACACTTCTTGGCGGCGCAGCGCGCGCAGGAGCGTTGCCCGGACGAACGGGCCCTGCACGCCGTGTGTGGGCCGGACCTCATACAGCCCGGATACAGCCTCGGCGAGCCGGGTGTGCATGCTGCCCTCGTGGCACACCAACAGCTCTTCCGGATCCAGGACGAAATCGGTCGCGGTGAGTTCGTGCCCGCACTCGCTGCACTCGTACAGGTCGGCGCCCGTGGGCCGGTACCGGCCGCAGGTGCATGCACCGCAGATGATCGGCGTGAACATCGGGTTCGGTCCCTTCGCTTCGTGCCTGGGGCTGGTGCCGCACGAATCGCGCGGCACCAGCGGCGGGGTGTGGTCAGGCGGTGCGGGGGAGGGACACGCCGGAAACGTAGGCGAGCTGGTGGGCGCACCCCTCGCACACGGGGCGTCCGGCGATCTTCGTGACGGCGTTCGCGCTGCACCCGCCCCAGTCGCACTCCCACTCCTCGCGGGGCGGGCAGCAGTGGCCGACCGAGTACGCGTGGGTCTCGCACACCGCGTAGCGCTGGCTCCGCGGCATGGCGTTCAACCGCTCCCGGTGACGCTGGAGCGTCGACTCAACCGCGGTGGGGATGAGCTCCCGCTCGTCCTCCTGGAAGACGATGCGCAACTCCCGGTAGCGCTCGGGGGTCGTGTAGAACGGCAGGCCTCGGTGACTCCACACCATCACGAGGTGCCCGGCTTCGAGGTACTCGCGAAGCTGGTACCGGCTGTGCAGGGCCGCCGCGTCGCTCTGGACCAGACACCAGCCGTAGCCGTAGCGGCGCAGAAGTCGCCGAACATCCGCGGCCGGGCCGGTCTGCTCGTCGTCCAAAGCACGCGCAGCGGCGATGGCGGCCGCGGGGTCGGTGTTCAGCTGCTCAGCGGCGGCCTGCGCGGCCTCCGCGGTGGGGTGCTCGCTGAGGGGGTAGCCGTTCAGACGGTCGGTGACCTGGTGCCCGGTGCCGGTCTGGGTGGTGAGGTACTGCGGCGGGGGCGGCTGGGTGCGGGACGTGCGGGGCATGGGGTCCTCCGGTGTTCGCGGGTGTGGCCTGGGTTCGTCCGGGGGGCCACCCGGACTGTCTGACGTAAGTAATTCTAGCACTTTAGAGGTGGAATCGGTGGGGTGTTGCCACCCCAAAGCGGTTGCTGAGCTGGGCTGTTGACGCTCTCGCTGTCCGGCTCGGCGGGTTCAGTCGGTCGGGTAGAGGACGACGGCGCGGACGGCGTTTTCCGGGAGGTCGCCGAAGCGGCGGCGGGCGTCCTCGTCGCGCGCGAGCGCTTCCGGGGTCGGGTAGGCAGTCCCTCGCGCTTCGTCGTCGAGGAGGTACATGCCTTCGACAACGGCGGCCGCGGGGAAGTACGGGCCGCAGCCGTCGGCGTCGGCGGCCATGACGACGATGTGGTCGTGGGGGAAGCGGGCGAGCAGATCGCGCAGTTGGCCGGCGGTGAGCGCGTCGGGTTCGGTCGGTGAGGCGGGCATGGGTACCTCCGTGATCGGTCAGGGGCCGGTCCGCGCCGGTCGGGTCGGCGCGGATCGGTGGTCATCTGCGCGGAGTGGGGATGCGCCACCAGCGCGGCCGCCGAGGGGGCGTGGTCAGTGCACGGCCATGGCGGCGGCTGCCCTGCGGCTCGGGCGGCGCAGTTCTTGGGCCTCGGTGCGGTAGTGGTTGAGCCTGCGCCGGTAGAACTGGGCGGATTCGTCGTGGATCTCCGCCCGCTGCGGCAGGTATCCGGCGCGGTGCGCGAGGCTCTCGCGGGTGGGCGCGAGCACCAGGGCGAGCAGCGGGCTCGGGTGCGCAGCGCACCAACGGGCGGCCTGCCACCACGCGGCAGTGACCTGGCGCGCGGCCTCGCGGTACTCCTTCGCCTGCTGCTCGCTGCGGCGCATGTCGCGTTCGGCGGCGGGGACCATCGCGGCGAGCCATGCGCGCAGCTTCGGTGTTTCGCGTCGTCGGGCCACGGTGAAAAGCCGCGGGAGGTCGGGGCGGGCCGCGTAGTCGGTTCCGCATGCGCGCATGACCATTTCGAGGGTGTGGGCGGCCTTGGGGGGCGCGTCGCGGTCCTCGGTGTCCTGGATGCCGCTCGGGGTGGGCCTCCAGCCCCATTCGCTGTCAGCGGGCTCGCTGAGCATTCGCACGATGCTGCCGTGGTAGGCGCGGCGGCCGCTGCGGACGCGCGGCAGGGGCTCGGCGGGGAACTCCTCCATGTCGTTGGCGGCTCCGAGGCTGACGCGTACGGCGCTGAACTCGTTCCACTGGTGGGGGTGGTGGGTGGCGACGGCGTGCACGGTTCCGCTGACCGCTCCGGTGAGCGTGTAGCGGACGGCGCCGGTGTCCTCGGGCTCGGCGGCGTTGATGCGGACGGTTCCGGATGCGGTCGACAGGGTGAACACGTGGGCCTCCTGGGCGTGAGTCAGCAGTACGCGAGGGTTGGGGCTGTGCCCGGGGCCGGCGGCCGGCCCTGCAAGTCGTAGTGCGCGGCGTCGACGCCTGGGCCTGGCCTGTGTGCAGGGTGGGGGGCTGGCTCGGACTCTCTTTGCGCGCGCGCCTGCGCCGCAGGCGCGATGCGCCGCCGCTACGCGGCGCGGAGCGGAGGGGGAGCGCTCCGCACTCCCCGGGAGGGGCCCGGACCTTGTGGGGCTGGTCCGGGCCCTCCGGGCCCCAAAGGGAAGGGGCTAGGCGAGCGCTGCGGCGGCGTGCAGCGCGGGAACGGCCAGGGCCTCAAGGTCGTAGGCGGCATCCGCGTTCGGGAGCTGCTGCGCGGCGGCGGTTACCGCCTGCATGACGCCTCCGGCCGTGGTCTGTCCGCCCCGGATGAAGTGGGACAGGATGCGGTCCTTGACGGGTCCGGTGATGCTGAGCTTCTTGGTGACCTGCTCGATCGTGTGGGTCGGGTTGGTGACCGGGCGGCCTGCGGCCTCCTCGATCGCGCGAACCTTGGCCTCGACGTAGTCGCGGGACAGGAAGGTACGAACTGCGTCGGTGGTCTTGGCGGTGATCAGCTCCAGTACCTTGCTCTGCGTCGCGCCGGACCACTGAATGACGCCTTCTTCCTGCTTCCCGCCGAGGTGCACGGCGCGCATGACGTCCTCGGTCATGGTCAGGCCGTTGGTGCACACCTGCACAACCGCGCGGGGCGTGATGCTGAACGCCCCGTCGCCCACCTCGCTGTTCTTGATGACGAAACCGGCCGAGACCATGGGGAGTTCGTCACCGGTCTGACCGGTGTAGGGGGAGCGGTAGCCCCTGAGCAGTTCGCGGGCCTGAACGGCGATTTCCTCGGACTCAACGCGCACGTACATGCGGCGGTCCGTCAGATCGCACTCGGTGACCTGCGCGGCGTGCCCGGACTGCTTGATGCCGTCCAGCGCGGCCAGCAGAAGATCGAAGTTGTCCATCAGGCGGTAACTGTCGGACAGGAACGCGCGCGCGACACCCGCGCCCGGCTGCCCACCCGGTGCGGCAGCGTCGCTGCGCAGGGCGCGCACGAGAAAGCGGCGCTCCGGCTCGCGCTCCAGCCATCCGTTCACGTTCAGGTCGTACAGGTCCACGTGCTCGGTGCGCATGCGGCGCAGGTAGGCAAGCGGGATACGCAGCTTGTCCGCCAGCCCCTCGTCGGCTACCTCGGTCGGGCGGTAGGTGCCATCGACGCTGACGACGGCGTCCGGCTGAATGACCGGCTCGACCCCCTGAATGATCAGGTTCCCGTGGTGCACGTTGAGCGCGGACGCGGGGGCGACCACATCGAGCTTCCGCTCCTGCTGGCTCTGAAGGATCTCGACCAGGTCGCCGAGGGTGGCGTTGCGGGCTCCCTCCGGGCTAGTGCGGACGGCGGTGCGCTCGGCGTACTGCTGGTTCATGTTGGTTCCTCTCGGAGTTGTGGTTCGGTCGCCAGGCAGGGGGCCAATTCCCTGCCGACATAAGAAATACTAGCACAATTAGATGCGCGCTGCGGGATTCTCGGCGGGCCCGTGAGTGCGGTTGCGGGGGGTGAGGACGGTGAGAGCGACGTTGTCCCGGGCTCGGAGGTGGGCGCGGGTGGCGGAGAGCAGGGCGCGTGCGATGCGGGGCGCGGTGGCGGAGGTGGTCAGGATGCGCACGACGTCGGCGGCGGGCAGGACTTTGGATACTCCGTCGCTGCACAGCAGCAGCCGTTGAACGGGCCCGGCGATGCGCACGGACGCGATCGGGCTGACTCGCAGCACGCTGCGGGTGACGATGTGGTCGTATCCGGGGGCGAGTTCGCGCGTCCACGCATTGCCGCTGCGGCGCATCTCCTCGCCTTGGGTGTGGTCCTCGGTGACCTGACGGACGGTGCCGTTCTGGGCGACGTAGGCGCGGCAGTCGCCAACCCATGCGATGTCAAAGCCTCCCCCGACGCGTTCGGCCATCGGCACGGCGGCCACCATCACGCAGTCACCTTCCTGCCCGCGCGGAGCTCCGGCGTAGAGGTCCTGAAGTTCGGCGCGGGCGGCCGCGATCCCGGCGGCCGCGCCGCTGATGGAAGCGACGTGGGCGGCAACGGCGGCGGCCGTCCGGGCCGCGTCGGCGGGCTCGTAGTCGTCGCCGATGCCGTCGGCCACGGCCCATCCGTGACGGTCCGCGGGCCGGTAGTAGTGCACATGGGCGGCATCGGCCATGCAGCGGCGGGGCCCCTGGTCGGTGACGGTGGCGGCGCTCCAGCGGACGGGCATACCGAGACTCCCTGAAACAGTGGCGTCAGCATGACGGGTGGCCGGCGCCGGAGGGCGCGCGGCGGACGGCTGGGGCGCTGGTGCCGCGCGGTCCACCACTGTGCAGGACGCGTGTTAAGCCGGTGCTGCGCGTACGTGACACGCGCGTACCGATTGTGCGAAACCGCGTTCCTACGGGTTACTTGC
>NZ_JBEXEX010000063.1:0-35762 GCF_040606445.1 Streptomyces sp. NPDC005408
AGGACCCGAAACCCTTCGTCTGGACGAAAACCGCAGACGAGATCCTTGAACGCCTCGCCGGATATCTGAACCGAATTCCCGACTCAGGACACTAGGTCACGCCGACAGGCGGGGCGCCTGTTACGGCACGTGGGGGCGGGAGGCAGGGCGGCAGCATGGGAATCTCCTTGTGACCGGGTGTGCCCCGGGTCTTTCGGGAGATCCAGCGAACTCGGTGTGACGGTTCCTTCGGCTGGCCCGTAGGGTCGGATGTAGTGCTGATAGTTCCTCCTGGTGTGGAGCTGTCGGTCGCTTCACGAGGCGGCTCCCTGGGTCAACAGGGGGCCGCCGCCCTTTTCCGTGGCAGTGGCCCGTCGCCGCTGCCGAACCCCACCAATTGCTGGGCGAGTTCGGCGCTCTCGTATCCAGTCTGTGGGCTGCTCCGACCAGTTGGTCACTCGGGTTTGCGCTGGTCAGCGCGGGTTTTTCGGTTGCCAAGGCTGGTCATCACCCGGTTTTCGCATGCCTTCGGTTGTCATCAGTAGACTTACCTGGTCAAAGGCCAGGGGAGGGTTCGATGGCACAGGTCTTACGGATGCCGGGCGAGTGGGAGCTACCGGAGAGTCCACGCCGGCAGTTCGTCGAGGAGTTGTTCTCGTACTACCGGGATGCCGGACGTCCCACGCTTCGGATCATCGCCGACGAGATCGCCGCGGCTCCGGAGTTCGACGCCTTCACGGCCAGTCGGGAGACCATCCGCAAGATGCTGCGGGGTAAGACCGTCCCGTTGAACTGGGCAGTGGTCGACGCAGTCCTGACGGTGCTGTGCGCGCGAGCCAGTGTTGACCCGAACACGCAGCGCTGGACGGGCGGTTTTAGCGAGGACCCGACCACGCACCGGCAGTACCTGCGGAAGCTGTGGAACGAGGCACTGGACACTCCGCCGCCCTCGCCCGCCCCGCACTCCGGCTGGGGACGCGGAGCCTCTAACTACTCCGACGAACCGCCGTTCTGACGCCGCCCAACGGTTGAAGCCGGACCGCATGATGCGGTCCGGCTTCGGCGTTCCCGGCCCTGTTCTCGTATAGCTACGGCCAAGTGGCGTCTGTGGTCATCTGCCCTGGTCAGCAGGCCGGTTCACCGTCGCGGTAAACCGCGCATTTACCGCGACGGGCCCAGATGGGCCGTCACTCACCGCTACATGTCCGTCTGCCGTAGCTATACGAGCGGACCCCCGTGACCGGGGGGCTGACCGATTCCCCGCGCATGCACACCGCGTACGACTCATTGCTGCGAGGGCGGTACGGGGCGCACGGGACGGATGCGGCCATCGACGGAGCCGCGCCTACAACACCGTCCGAAGGCACTCGGCAACCCGGTACCTGTCCCCGATCGACCATGAACACGCCATCGCGGCTACCATGACACTCGCCGCATAACGACACGAACGTGTGTCCACTTTCGCGGAGGAACGTCCGCCCCCTCCTCTGCACCAGGAGACCGCCCTGCCCGCCACCGCCCATCCCGGCACCATACCGCCGACCGGGCCACATCCAGGGATCGTGGACCTGTGGATGCTGCATCTCCCTCAAGCCGACGACCAAGCCCAGGACACCCCTGGCCTGGACACTTCCGTGCTGAGCCCGGACGAGCAGCGCCGGGCCTGCGCCTTCGCCCGCCCGCGGGACCGGCTGCGCTACACGTTCGCGCACACCGCCCTGCGCCGCCTGCTGGGCGCCCAACTAGGGCTGCCGCCGCAGGACCTGGCCTTCACCCGGGAGCCCTGCCCGTGCTGCGGCGCCCCGCACGGCCGACCCGCCCTGGCCGACCCGCCCCTCCCCCTGCACTTCTCGCTGTCCCACGGCGGCGACCTGGTCCTGATCGGCACCGCCGCCGTGCCCGTCGGCGTGGACGTCGAGCCCGTGCCCGCCCCGTCGGTCGTCGCCGACCTCGCCGGCGTCATGCATCCCGCTGAGCAGGCCGAACTCGCCGCAGCCCCTGCCGCCCGCCGCCCGGCCGCCTTCACCCGCCTGTGGGCCCGCAAGGAGGCCTACCTCAAGGCCCTGGGCACCGGCCTGGGACGCGACCTCGCCGCCGACTACCTCGGCACCACCGGCCTGGCCGCCCCACCCACCGGCTGGACCGTCACCGACCTGCCCGCTGGCCCCTCCCACGCCGCCGCCTGCGCCGCCCCCAGCCCCGCCGCGCCCACCACCCTGTAGGGTGTCGAAACTCACACATAGCTTCTGACCAGGAACTTTGCGATGGACTACGACCCTGACAGGCTAGGACTGCATGGCGCTGCGCATGCGCTACCTGATCTTCCTCTGGCTCCTCGGACTGCTCCTGCTGCTCTCGCGCACCGACGCAGCCAAGGACGTCGAGCTCGTCGCCCTGCGCCACGAGAACGCGGTGCTGCGCCGACAGCTCGGGGTGCGACCGCAGCTGACCTGGCCGGAGCGCGCCGTGCTCGCCGGCCTCGCCCGCCACCTGCCCGGCAGACTGCGCCGACCCCGCTTGGTCACTCTCGGCACCCTGCTGAAGGTCCGCTGGAAGTGCCGAGTAGCCGAGTGGGATCTCACCCCGCGGCTCTCACAGGGCCGTGCGTAACAGTCGCCCGTTACATGGCTCTTGTCGCTCTGATCACCAGACCGGCACGGCGTCTATCGACAGGCGCCAGTGAACGAACATGCGGGGGTATCGCTGGGCGATTTCCTGCATCTTCACGAGCGCCTTCCGTTGGGCCGCAAGCCGCTTGTACTTGTTGCGGATCCAGCGCACCAAGTAGGTACTGACGCGCGCCAAGAAGGGGTTCAGCTTCCAGGGTCGGAACCGGCCCTAGTAGTTGATCCACCCCCCAATCACAGGATTCATCCTGCGTGCGAGCTCGTTGAAGGCCAGATCGGCACGTCGGTGGAGTCGCCAGGACCGCACCTCCCGACTGATCCTCGTCAGGGCCTCCCTGCTGATCCCCGGCGCGAACGACAGGAACTGCTCGCCGTACCGATTCCGGTTCTTCCGGGCGCGGAACGTGTATCCATGGAGCCCTACATGAGTTCGTCCGCGTCCCCAACCCCGCCGGTACCGCGCGCCTACATCGAACAGGACCTTGCCCCTCAGCAAGCGGATGGAACAGCAATCGCGGCCAGGACAAGCCCGTTCGAAACTCGCCAGCACCCCTCAAATGAGGCCAGGTCGGCGCCGTCGACGGTCGGCCCAGGGACCAGGAGCCGGGCGGAGAAGGTCCCGTTCGCCGGATGGAGGACGACTTCTGCGTCGGCGAAGCCGAGCACGGTGCCGGTCATGGGGTACCACGCCTTGTAGACGCTCTCCTTCGTGGTGAAGAGCAGCGTGTCCCAGTGGACCGCCGCGTCCTGGCGGCGAAGCTCCGCGAGGTGGCGCTGTTCGGCGGGCAAGGCGATCAGGTGGAGGCCCCCGTCGGGGAGCGGCTGGTGGACCTCCGCGTCGATGCCAAGGGAGTGGAACACCCCCGCGCGGGCGATCGCGGCCGCGCGGTAGCCGGGGCAGTGGGTCATGCTGCCGACCACGCCGGACGGCCACTGCGGCGCCCCCGCCGGCCCCTGGAGGATCGGGGTCGGGGGGACGCCCAGCCGGCCGAGGGCGGTTCGGGCGCAGTGTCTGACGGTGGCGAACTCGCGGCGTCTGGCGGCCGGGGACCGGGCCAGCAGCTCGGCCTCCCGTGCGTGGAGCGGGGCGTCGAGCAGGTCGCCGTAAGCCTCTTCGCTCTCGACGCCGGGTGGCAGAAGATCCGCGATCACGAGCCGGTGCAGTCGATCTCCGCCATCACGGCTTCCACCGCCTCCAGGGTGGGCGCATGGTTGATCATCTCGAAGTGGTCGGCGGGCACCGCGTACTGGCGGTAGTCTGGCAGGCCGAGATCCGGCCAGTCGACCACCGGGCCGGTCGTGGCGGCGATGTCGGCGGGGTCGTCCCGGTCCTCGGTGGAGAAGAGCCGGACCGGGAAGTCGGCCAACTGCGGGGCGTAGCCGGAGATCGCGGCACCGACCGAGCCGAAGACGCGTACCCGGCCATCGAAGTCGGCGTAGTCCTCGCCGGTCGCAAGCTCCTGGAGGACGGCTTCGGCTCCGCGCTCGGCAACCTCGGCCGGCAGGCCTGCCTCGGCGACGAGCTGCCGGAGCTTCTCCCGCATGCCCTCCTCGACGGTGAGCGGCGGGCAGTAGAGGGAGGTGTTGAGCAGCAGCAGCGAGCTGATCTCCCAGCCCCGGCCCTGCAGCGCCCGGGCCAGCTCGTACGCGAGGATGCCGCCGACGCAGTAGCCGGCGAGGTGCAGGCGGCGCGGCATGTCCGACGCCTCCAGGACCTCGACGAAGTCCGCCACCTTCTCGCCGAGATCGCTGCTCGGTGGGCCGTCCTGTGGGTTGAGACCGCGCGCCTGGAGGCCGTGCACGGGCCGGTCGACCGGGTCACCCCCGAAGCGGTGAAGGCCGACCACACCGCCGCTGGCCGCCGGCACGAGCAACAGCGGTGTCCCGGCCCCGGTCGCGTTCAGGGTGACGAACCGCCCGTTGCCGGTTCGGGCGTCGCCCCGGAGCCAGGAGCTGATGCCCTGGAAGGTCCGCAGCTCGTAGATCCGCTGCAGTGGGACTTTGATGCCGGAGGCGCCCCGCAGGGCGCCGGCCAGCCGGGCTGCCTTCAGGGACGTGCCGCCGGAGGCGAAGAAGTCGGTGTCCAGGGCGGCCGGAGGCTCGCCGAGGATGCGCGACCACTGGGCCGCGACCAGGGCATCGACCGCGTCACGTTCTACGAATGCAGGCAGCACGAGGCTTCCCTCTCTACAGTGGTCAGGAGGTCGGTGAGCAGGGACTTCACCAGGGGCGCGCGGAACAGCTCGGCCGCCGTCACGTCGACCCGGTGCACCACCCCGTCGCCCGGCCACTCGACCCCCTCGCTCAGCAGGACGTGCTCAGGGGCCGGCGGTGTCTCCAGGGGCACGGCCGACGCGAGGGTGAAGCTCAGCCAAGCCCGCTGCCCTCCGGTCAGTTCGACCAGGATCTCCTCGTCGAGCTCGGGCGAGCACCCGACGACCACCGAGAGGAGGAAGGAGCTGGCCAGTCCGAGCGCGACGCCGGGCGGCAGGCCGATGATCGTGGGCACCTCGGCCGACTCGTCCATGGCCCGGGCGAGTTCGGTCAGCAACGCCTGCGGGGTTCGGGGGCCCGGCACCGCCGGGTCGAACAGGATGAGCGGGACGTTCGGCGTCGGCAGCGCCTCGACCAGCGCCGAGGCCAGGCCGACAGCCGAGCAGTAGGCCAGCACCACGGCGGGGGGCGGCCCGGCGGCGGTGATCCTTTCGGCCCAGTAGGCGGCCTGCTCGGCCGTACTGGGGACGTTGTCGGCGAGTCCGGGGTAGCGCAGCGGGTCGATCCTGAGACGTCTCTGGTCCCACCCGTCGGGGAGGATGCCGTCGAACGTCCTCGGGGGCATCTCGTTTGCGAACTCCATTACCACGACGGGGCGTTGGGTCTGCGTCACTCCGCGCTCCTCACGGCTTCGTCGACCTTGGCGGAGAAGTCCGCGAGGACGGGATAACTAAAGATGGTCTGCAGTCCGATCTTGATGCCGAACTGCTCACGCGTCCGGGACACCGCCCGGGCAGCGATCAGCGAGTGGCCGCCGATCTCGAAGAAGCTGTCGCGGGAGCCGGGGAGGTTCCCGGTGAGGTCGGACCAGATCTCGGCGATCCGCTCCTCGGTGGAGCCGGGCGACGAGGACTCGGGCGAGGGCTCGGACGGGGACTCGACCGGGGTGACCAGCAGGACCTTCCGGTCGATCTTGCCGTTCGGGGTCAGCGGCATCGCGGCGAGCCGGTGCAGACCGGCCGGGAGCATGTACTTCGGCAGCCGGTCGGTCAGTGCCGCGCGGATGGCCCGCACCTCGGCGGCGCCGCAGAAGAAGGCGCGCAGCGATCCACCGTCCTCGTCCGGCAGGTGGACGACGGCCGCCTGGTCCACACCCAAAACGGCGAGGACCTCCTGCTCAACCTCGGCCGGCTCCACCCGGTGGCCACGGATGCTGACCTGGGCGTCCCGCCGGTCCACGAACTCCAGCTCGCCGTCGGCCGTCCAGCGGCAGATGTCGCCGGAGGCGTACCAGCGGCTCTCGCCCTCACCGGGGACGAACCTGCGGCCGGTGAGCTCCGGGTCGTTCCGGTAGCCCAGAGCCAGGATGTCACCGCCGATCAACAGCTCCCCGGGGACACCCGGCTCGGTGACCACGGTGCCGTCGGCGTCCACCAAGCGGGCCTGCGCACCGGTGATGGGGCGGCCGATCACCGGAGCGGCGTCGGTGGGGCAGCGGCGCAGGTCGTCGCTGGCAGTGGTCACCACGGTGGCCTCGGTCGGCCCGTAGTGGTTGAACACGGCGGCGGGGAAGGACTCCGGCGGGTTCACCCGCAGGCGGTCTCCGCCGGTCAGCAGGACGGCCAGACCGGCGGGCGGGCTCGGGGAGGCGAACAGTTGCTCGGCGAGAGGAGTACTCAGGAAGCAGTGCGTGATGGCGCTCCGCTCGATGAACTCGGCGATCACCGCACTGTCGACGAGCACCCGCTCGGTCGGCAGCACCAGCGTCGCCCCACCCGCGAGCGCCGCCCAGACCTCCCAAACCGTGGCGTCGAACCCCAGCCCGGCGAAGGCCCCGACCCGTACGCCAGGCCGGGTGCCGTAGGCCGTCCGGTGCCAGGACACCAAGTTCTCCAGCCCCGCGTGACCGACCTCCACACCCTTGGGCATACCGGTCGAACCGGAGGTGTAGATGACGTAGGCCAACTGGGCCGACTGCACCGTCGAGGGGGGTGCCCCGGTGGCGGAGCCGTCGAGCACCGGAATCCCCGCGGGCACTCGCCCGGCGAGCCCGTCCTGGGACAGCACGGCGATCGGCTGGGCATCGAGCAGGATCGACTCGATCCGGCCGTCGGGCAGCGCCGGATCGAGTGGCAAGTACGCGGCGCCCGCGAGCCAGCTGCCCAACTGCGCGACGACGCCCGCGACCCCCCGGTCGAAGAGCAGACCGACCAGGCAGCCGATCCGGTAGCCCTCGGCCTGCTGGATCTGCCCTGCCACCACGGCAGCCAAATCCCAGAACTGACGGTATGTCAGCTTCTGCTCACCGCACTCGACCGCGATCGCGTCCGGATACGAGTCGACGGTTCCCCTGAGCAGACGGACCACCGTCCGCTCGTTCAAGGTGTCCTGCATGAAAGATCACTCCTATCCCCGGCAAGCAGTTCCTGGTACACCTGGGCGACGCGCTCCACAATGTCCCGACCGACCCGGTGACCCTGGTGGGTGAGGTCCACCCGCAGGCCCCCGGAGGGCAACGGCCACACCTCACAGACCAGTTCGTTCATGGCTGACTCGGCCGCCGGCGAGTACGACTGGACCGCGCACCCCGGCAGCTCGAGCCGCACGTCCTCGTTGCCCTGATAGGCGAACAGCGTCTGGTAGAGGAGGTTCCGGCCGGTCCTCGGCGGCCGGACCTCCCGGACCACGTCGGCGAACCGCACGTCCTGGCGGGCGAGGGCCGCCTCCACCACCGGGAGTGCGGCACCGAGGGCCTGCTCCGGTGTCCGGCACTCGTCCAGCGCCGGCAGGCGCAGGCAGAGGGTGTCCACCAGGCAGGAGACCGCCCGGACCGCCTCCTGGCCGAACCGCCGGGCCAGCGGCACCCCGATTCCGAAGTCCCGCTGACCCAGCACCTCGGTCAGAGCGGCGCCGTAGCAGGCCACCAGCGGGAAGAAGAGCGTGGCGCCGACTGCCTGGGCCAGCTCCGAGAGGGCGGCGACGGCGTCCGCTCCGACGGTGAAGACAACGGGCTTCTCGGCCTCGTCAAGCGGCGACGGGAAGTCGAGATCGGGTAGCCCGGCCAGCGTCGAAGTCCAGTACCGGAGCTGCTCCGCGTGGTCGTCCGGGCTGCGCAGGGCCGCCTCCTCCGCGGCCAGGCGCCGCAGGCCGGGGGACGCCTCAGCGAACTCCGGTGCCACGGCCCTGGATCGGGCCTCGTACGCGTGCGCCAGATCGGCGACCAGGAGCCCCTGGGACCAGCCGTCGAAAGACACGTGGTGCACGGCCAGCCCCAACAGCCCGGTCTCGGCGTACACGCAGCGCCAGACCTCGCCGTCCTCGATCCGCAACGGCCGGCGCAGCGCCTGGTCGAACCGGTCTGCGGTGACTGTCTCCACCCGGATGGGTTCGACCGGCCCGGGCAGTACGGCCACCGGGTCCTCATCGACCCGGTAGGCCGTCCGGAGACCCTCATGCCGCTGATGAAGATCGTTCAATGCGGCTTCCAGAGCCGGGAGTTGCAGCGCCCCCGAGACCCGCCACGCCACCTGGCAGATGGCCGACGGGTCGTCGGGCACCATCTCGTGCAGCAGGCAGAAGTTCGCCTGGACACCGCTCAGCAGAATCCGGCCGGTCTCCTCGGCCGGACGGCTCCCCGGCAGTGCGGCGGCCGATTCGACCAGAGCCAGCAGGCCCTTCAGGGTCGGGGTGCGCATGAAGGCGGAGGCTGAGATCTGTCGGCCCGTCCGGCCCGCAGTTCGCGCGCACAGCCGCAGCGCGTCCAGTGACGTCCCACCCAGGGTCGCGAACGGGACGTCCGGTGCCGCCTCCCACCCGACGATCCGGGCGTACTCCTCGCGTGCGATGCCCTGGTGGTCTCCGGAAGCCGGCCCCGCGTGGGCGGCTACCGGGGGGGGACCTGCCAGAGCAGCTGCCCGGGAGAGGGTGGCGAGCAGTGCGCGGGTGTCGACCTTGCCGTTGGGGGTGAGCGGGACGGCCGCCAACTCCCTCAGTTCGGCGGGCATGCAGTGGGTGGGCAGGGCGGCGGCGAGCCAGGCGCGTACCGCCTCCTCGGCGAGCGGCACGCCGTCGGCCCCCTGGACGTAGAACAGCGCCATCCGGGAGAGGGCGCCGTCCTCGTCAGGTACGGGCACCGCCACCGCGCGCTCCACCGAGGGCAGGGAGAGGCAGGCGTTCTCGATCTCCAGGGGTTCGATCCGGTAGCCGCGGATCTTCACCTGGCGGTCGATCCGCCCCCGGTAGTGCAGGACCCCGTCGGGCGCCTCGAAGCCCAGGTCACCCGTCCGGTAGACCCGGGTCGGCGTACCGTCCAGCTCGACCGTGACGAAGCGTGCGGCGGTCTCCGCCGGTTGGCCCAGGTACTCGTTGGCCAGACCTGCGCCGGCGACGCAGATCTCCCCGGTGTCCCCCGGGCGGCAGCGCGCGTCACCGTCCAGCAGGTGGAGCTCAGTCCGCGGTACGACCCGGCCGATGGGGATGCCGTCCGGGTGGTCGGTGTCCGCCAAGGTGACCGGGTGGGTGGTCGCGAAGACGCAGGCCTCGGCCGGACCGTACCCGTTGATCAGCCGCACCGAGGGGTGACGGGTCAGGAACTTACGGATGTGGTGCTGCGACACCCGCTCCCCGCCGATGAGCAGCTGGCTCATCCCGTCGAAACAGGAGAGGTCCTCGTCCACGAACATGTTGAACAGGGAGGAGGTGAGCCAGGCGGTGTCGACCCCGTGGTTGCGCACCAGTGTGGCCAAGCCCTCGGGCAGCAGGTACTCCTCCTCCATCAGTGCGACCGTCCCACCGCTGACCAGCGGGCCCACCACCTCCAGGGTCAGGACGTCCCAGTACAGGGAGTTGACCCCCGCCATGGTGTGGCCGGCGCCGAGGTCGGCGAAGGAGTCGCGCTGGAAGAGCCGGACCGCCGCCCGGTGCGGGGAGACCACCCCCTTCGGCGTACCGGTGCTGCCGGAGGTGAAGAAGACGGCGGCCGCCGCGGCGGGCTCGCAGGGCACGCCGGGGGCCTGGCGCCCGCGCAGCACCGCCTCCCCGATCGAGGAGTGCACGCCGGACCAGCACGGAATGCCCAGGTCCAGCGGGGTCTCCGCCGCCAGCACCGGCGGGTCCAGCTGCCCGATGATCGAGCGGAGCCGCTCCTCGGGCCAGCTCGGGTCCAGCACGGCGTACGCGGCCCCGCACTTGAGGATGGCAAGGATGACCGCCACGAACCGGGGCGAACGCGACATCAGCACCGGGACGCGCGCACCCGGGCCGACACCCGCCGCGTGGAGATCGGCGGCGAGGTCGTCACTGGCCAGGTGCAGCTCCCGGTAGGTCACCCGGACGTCACCCTGCCGCAGCGCGATCCGCTTGGGGTGCCGCAGGGCATGCCAGGTCACCGACTCGTGGATCAGCCGACTGCCGGTGAACTCCGGGCTCTCGCGAGTAGCTCGCATCATCCAAACTCTCATTCAGGGTTCGGCGGTCAGCCGTCAGGAGGCTGTGCCGCGCACGGTGAGGTGCTCCAGGACTGTGATGCCGAAGTGCTGCCTGGTCACCGGCTGCTCCTCGAGGACGACCCCCGCCCACCGGCTGCCGAGCCGCTCTAGCGCGACCTCGGACTCCAGCCTCGCCAGTCCGGCCCCGAGGCAGTAGTGCGCGCCGAAGCCGAAGGTGAGGTGCCGCCTGATCTCGCGGCCGTAGTCGAGCACGTCCGGGTCGGCGAAGACGACCGGGTCACGGTTGGCCACCCCGAGCATCAGCAGGACGAGATCACCCGCCGCGATCCGGTGGCCGGACACCTCCACCGGAGCGGTGGCGACCCGTGCCACCTGCTGGACGGAGGTGTCGAAGCGAAGCAACTCATCGACCACGGCAGCCGGTTCACCGGTCTGGACGCCGGACCAGGCACCGGCGTGCAGCGCGGCCCGGACGGCCTTGCCGATGAAGGTCGAGGTGGTCTCGAACCCGGCGTAGATCAGCAGGCTCGCGGTGGCCCAGATGTCGGCGGCCTCGATGACGCCCTCGCGGTGGGCGTTCCGCAGCAGCCAGAGCCCCGAGCCCTCCGGGACCTCCGAACGCAGGGTCTCGTCCACCACTTCCGCGATCTCCTGCAGCACACGGTGGCCCCTGGTCCTGACCTCCGGCAGGTAGTCCGCGATCAGCAGCGCCGCGATGTCCGGCGCCCAGTCGTACAGGCGGGGTGCGACCTCCTCTGGCAGGCCCAGGAGTTGGCAGACGACCCGGCTGGAGAGTGGGGCGGCGAGGTCCGCCATCACGTCCAGTCCGCCCGTCCTCCCCGCCAAGAGTTCGTCGACCAGCTTCTCCACGGAGGGACGCATCGCGGCGAGCCGGTCGGCCGCGAAGAGCGGCGCGACGATCCGGCGAGCCGCGGCATGCTGGGGGTCGTCGTTGAACATGAACCACCTGCGCACGACCTCCGAGGCGCGGCCCTCACCGCCGGCCGCCTGGTGCAGCGTGGTGGTGCCCCGCTGCGGCCAGGCGGCCGACAGGGCGGGGTGGCGCAGCAGAGCCGTCGTCTCGCGGAACCCGGAGACGATCCACACCTCGAGGTCCTCGTCCCAGCGGACCGGCTCCGCACCCCGCAGGGGGAGGTAGTCCGCGCAGGGGTCCGCCGCCGGGCGGTCATCATCGCGGTAGGGGCAGCGCGCGGCCTGACTCACAGTCACTTGATGTTCTCCGGCAACTGGTCGACCCTGCGCAGCGGGGCGTATCCGATCTCGTCCAGGCTGCTCGGCGCCTCGTTCGCGAGGCTGACCAGGACGGCCTCGACGGTCGCCAGGTAGAGGCCGGTGTGTTCGGGGCTCAGATAGTCCCGGCTGGCGGTCAGCGAGAGGTGGAGGCCCGCCCCGGTCGCCGCGCGGAGGTTGAAGCTCGGGCTGGCCTGCCAGGCGTTCGACGCCCATTCGATGCGCTCCAGGCTCGGCGAGCCCGGCTCCGGAGTCTCGGCGATCTCGCCCAGGAAGTTGAAGTAGCAGCTGAACAGCACCGGGTCAGGGTTGAGGTGGCCGTTGGCGGTCAGCCGCTCGCGCAGCTCGTCCATGTTGTAGCTACCGTGCAGGAGGCGTTCGAGACCGCCCGTGTAGACCGAGCGCAGGACGGCGTCCGGGTGGGTCTCACGGTCCGCCGCGACGGTGATCGGGGCGAGCTGGTTCATGCTGCTGACCAGGGTGTCCCAACGCCGGTCGTGCCGGTTCCCGGCCAACAGGCCGAGGGTGACCCGCTCGCGGCCTTTCAGCTGGAACAGGCTGAGCGCCGAGGCACCCAGGATGACGGACTGGACGGAGATGCCGAGCCGCTCGGCGAGCCGGACGGCGGCCGTCATGGCCACCTCCGAGTAGAGGCTCGCCTTCACCCGGAGGCTGGTGTCCCCGGCCTGCCGGTCCTCCTCCACGAGGCCTTCCCAGGCCGTGAGCCAGTACTCGATGGTCCGACGTCGCTGCCGTTCCTCCGCACGCTGGGCCAGGGCGAGCTGGACCGGCTGCGGCACCGGCTCCGATCCGAGCGAACCACCCGCCAGCAGGGTCCGGAACTGCTCCTCCAGCAGCGCGCAGGCGGCGGCGTCGACCGCGAGGTGGTGCAGGACGCAGACCAGGTAGCGGGGAGCCCCGGCGTGCGTCGCGATGACCGCACGCCAGGAGTGCTCGACCTCCACCCGGATCTCCCGCTCGGCCATCTCCTCGGCCAATGCCTCGGCGGCCTCCGAAGTCCCGTCCGGCAGCTCCACCGGGTCGAGCCGGACCGCCTGGAAGGGCTGGACGATCTGCAGCGGCTCGGCCGGAGTCCGGTCGTAGACCGTACGCAGCGCATCGTGTCGCTCGACCAGCGTCGACCAGGCAGCCGTGACCTCGGCGGCCGTCGTACCGTCCGGCAGCGCGTAGACCGCGGTCAGGTTCCCGTCGCTCTGCTCGTCCGGCGCCGACAGCTCCAGGTCGCGGATGACCGACAGCTGACCGAAGGTCACCGGTGCGGTGGTCTGGCTCAACTCAACTCACCCTTCGTGCAGACCGCCTCGACAGCGGCCACGAGTTCACTCTCGGCCGCGTGCAGGAAGAAGTGGTCCCCGTGGATCTTCTCGACGCCGAAAGCACTGTCCGTGAAATTCGCCCACTCCTCGACCGAGGCCAGATCGGCCTCATCGTCCGCGTCCCCGTAGAACGCCACCACCGGGCAGCCGACCGTGCCGGGGCTACCCGTGCCGTACTCGCCGAGAATCCGGTAGTCGGCGCGGATGACGGGAAGGTAGACCTCCATCAGCTCCTCGTTCTCGAGTAGCTCCTGAGGAGTTCCACCCAACTCGGCCAGACGCTTGGTTAGTTCGGCATCGGAGAGTCGGTGGGTGTCCGCGTCGGCACCCAGCAGCCGGGGGGCACGGCTGGCCGAGACCATCAGTGCCGCCGGCTCCGGGTCACCCTTCGAGCGGAGCAGCTTGGCCAGCTCGAAGGCGATCACCGCACCGTAACTGTGGCCGAACAGCACGTACGGCGAGGTCAGGTCGAGCTGCTGGTACAAGTCCGCTAGCAGCGGCGCCAGTTCGTCGATCGGCTCCGCCACGCAGCGTGCACCCCTGCCGGGGAGCTCCATCGGCATGACGGTGACGCTGTCCGGAAGGTGCCGCTGCCACGAGTCGTAGACGCGTGCTGAGCACCCGGCGTAGGGAATGCAGTAGAGGTTCAACTTGGCCCCTTCGTACGGAGGATGCTGTCAACCAGCCCAGCGATGGTCGGGTTCCTGAAGATCTCCCGGATCGGCACCCGGACGCCGAGACCGTCGGAGAGCCGCTTCTGGAGTACGGCCAGGAGGAGCGAGTTCCCGCCGGCGTCGAAGAAGTTGGCATCCTCGTCGGCGGAGTCCGCAGCGAGCGTCTGCCGCCATGCCTCGGCCACAAGCGCGTGAACGTCCCCCCGGGACGGCACCGCGGTGGGCGGCACCGCCTGGTCGCCGACGGCCAGGCAGGCTGCCAAGGCGACCCGGTCCACCTTCCCGGCGGTGGTGCGGGGCAGCGCGGGCAGGGCGATGATCCTGGCGGGGCGGTGACTCGACGGCAACCGGTCCTTCAGCCAGCTCTGGATGTCCGCCTCGGCCCGCTGCACCACGAAGGCCACTAACGCCGCAAGTTCGGGCTGGTCGGCGCCCTGGAGCAGCACGGCGGCCTGCGAGACGGCCGGGTGCTCCTCCAGGGTGGCCTCCACCTCGCCCAGCTCGATCCGGTGCCCACGCAGCTTGATCTGGCTGTCCAGGCGGCCGAGGAACTCCAGTGAGCCGTCCGGTCGCAGCCGGGCCCGGTCACCTGTGCGGTAGAGGCGCCGGCGGCCCTGGGGGGTGTCGCCTTGCGGGAAGCGCTCCGCAGTCAGCTGCTCACGGTTGAGGTAGCCGTGCGCCAACCCCGATCCGTAAAGGAGGAGTTCACCGTTGTCGTCGATGCGGACGCCCACACCGGCCAGGGGCTCGCCGAGCGAGATCCGCTCAGCGGAGTCGATCCGCGCCGCCGTCGCCCAGATGGTGGCCTCGGTCGGGCCGTACAGATTCCAGAGTTCCCTGCCTCGCGGCACCAACTGCCGGGCGAGGCTGGGGGTGAGCGGCTCCCCGCCGCACCAGAGCCGCGTGCCGGACGCTCCCGTCCACTCGGAGGCCATCAGCATCCGCCAGAAGCTGGGGGTGGCCTGGATGACGTCCGGCGCGGCTGCGGCCACCAGCTCCGTGAAGGCGAACGGGTCCGCCCGCGTCTCATCCGGGACGGCCACGAAGGAGGCGCCCACGGTCAGCGGGAGAAGCAGCTCCGCCAGCGAGATGTCGAAGGACAGCGCGGTCAGCGCCAGCACGGTCTCCTCGGCTGCCAGCCCCGGCACCTCGGCCAGGCCCGCGAGCCGGTCGACCAAGGCGTCGTGGGGAACCATGACGCCCTTGGGCTGCCCGGTCGAGCCGGAGGTGTACAGGATGTACGCGACCTCGCCCAGGCTCGGCTGCCTCGGCGGCGACGGGAGGCCGCTCTCCTCGAGCGCGAACTCCGCCTCGGCCAGCTCCCGCAGCAGCAGGGCGGGGCGGGCGTCGTCCAGGACCCGAGCACGCCTGGCCGCCGGGCTCTCACGGTCGAGCGGCAGGACGGCGCAACCGGCGGCGATCGCGGCGAGGATGCCGACAGCCCCGCTGACACGGTTGGATGCGTCGAGCGCCACCAGGGAGCCTGGCCGGACTTTCGCCGCTATCCGCTCACCAAGGTCGCTGACCAGGGTGGCGAGATCACGGTAGGTGTAGGTCTGCGCAGCCCGCGCGGCCACTGCCTCGGGTATTCGCTCCACCTGAGCCTGGACGACATTCCATACCGTCACCACGCGAGCCCCTCGATCGTATTTCTCAGGCACCGGACTTGCGGGACGCCGAATCCACGAGAGGAGTGACCAGATCCTCGACCGCCACCACTTGGAATATGTCGACGATGTCGATGGAGATGTCGATCTCGTCCTGGAGTGCGGCGGTCAGCCGGAGCACCGAGGCGGAGTCGGCCCGCAGGTCGGCGAACTTGTCCGTGAGGGACACCTCAGGGCTTTCGAAACTCCTGGCAACCTCGGCGAGGACGAACTCCCTGGCACTGGCAGCATTCTCGAACACATCTCTCCCGGTTTCCTCGTGTCAAAGGTATTGAAAGTTCAGGAAATACTGGTCAGTGACCGACGGCCGGGAGTGCTCGGGCAATACTCCGGAGCACGTTCTCCCGCTCGCCGTTGAGGAAAAGGTGACCGCCGGGGAAGATCTCCACCTCGGTCCGGCCGGTGGTCAGCTCCGCCCAGCCCTTGAGCTGGTCCTCGCTGACCCTGGGGTCCGCGCTGCCGCCGAAGGCCGAGACCGGGCAGTTGAGCAACTCGCCTGGGCGGTAGACGTAACCGGCGAAGAGGGAGAGGTCCGCCCGGAATGTCGGCAGGATGAAGGTGACGAAGTCCGGATTCTGCAGAAGCTCCTCGGGCGTGCCGTTGAGGCGGCGGAGCTCGTTGACCAACTCCTCGTCGGAGAGGTCCAGCTCGCCCAGCGGCCGTGACTCGTGGAACGGCAGTGCCCGGCAGCCGGACACCACGACCCGGACCGGCTCCAGCCCCTGCTCACGCTGGAGCCTGCGGGCAAGCTCCCAGCTGACGATGGCACCCATGCTGTGACCGAAGAAGGCGAACGGCCGGTCCAGGTACGGGAGCAGGACCGGGACGAGAGCGTCCAGCAGTTCGTCCAGATCCGCGATCGGCTGATCGAAGAAGCGGTCCTCTCGGCCCGGCAGCTGCACGGCGAGAGCCTCGACCCCCTCCGGGAGTTCGGCGCCCCACTCCCGGAAGACCGAGGCGCCGGCCCCGGCGTACGGGAAGCAGAAGAGCCGAAGGCCGCCGGGCTCGGTCCGGCCGGGAATCGGTCGGACCCAGCTCTGGGCCGTCTGCGATGGTGCCGAGTGCATGGGGTTCCGTTCCTGCTGGTCGAGAGGGGTGAGGTGCGCGGTCAGGCGCCGTGCCAGGACTTCCACAGCGCCGCGTAGCCGCCGTTGGCCGCCAACAGCTCGGCGTGGCTGCCCAGTTCGGTCACCCGGCCGCCGTCCATGACTGCGACCCGGTCCGCGTCGTGCGCGGTGTGCAGGCGATGGGCGATGGCGATCACGGTGCGGTCCTTGAGCACGGCCGCCAAGGAGCGCTCGGTGTGCCGGGCCGTGGTCGGGTCGAGCAGGGAGGTCGCCTCGTCCAGTATCAGTGTGTGCGGATCGGCCAGGACCACGCGGGCCAGGGCGAGTTGCTGAGCCTGCTGGGCGTCCAGGCGGTGCCCGCCGGAGCCGAGCTCGGTGTCCAGCCCGTCCGGCAGCTCATCCACCCAGTCGACGTCGACGGCGGCCAGCACCACGTGCAGGTCCTGGTCGGTGGCGGTAGGCGCGGCGATCTGGAGGTTGTCCCGGACGGTGCCGAGGAAGACGTGGTGCTCCTGGGAGACGAGAACGACGTGGCGGCGCAGCAGCGCCGGGTCCAGCTCGGCAACGGGCACCTGTCCCACCGCCACCTTGCCGGTGCGCGGAACCTCCACTCCGGCCAGCAGTCGACCCAGGGTGGACTTCCCGGCACCCGAGGGGCCGACCAATGCCAGCCGCTCGCCCGGACGGACCGTCAGGTCGACACCGTGCAGGACGTCCCGCTGCCCCTGGTAGGCGTAGCGGACACCTACCACGTCGATCTGATCGTCGGCAGGCTGCTCACCGCCGGCCACGACAGGGGCGGGAATCCGACCGATGCCGTCAACCCTGGCGAAGGAGGCGTTGCTGCTCTGGAGTTGGTCGAGCCACAGCAGGACCTTGTCCAATGGCTCGGCGAGCTTCCAGAAGTAGAGGGCGCAGGAGATGACCGCGCCGAGGCTGACCGCTCCGGTGCCGCGGAGGGCGCCGCCGATCAACAGGATGCCCGCGACCGGGGCGATGTACGAGAACTCGACCACCGGGAAAAGCATGCTGCGCAGGAAGAGCGTGTAGGTGCGGGTAACGCGGCAGCTCTCGATCGCCTCGGCGGCTGCAGCGATCCGGCGCTCCTCGAGACCCAGCGCCTCGACCGTCCGAGCCCCGGCGGCGGTGGAGCTGAGCACTTCGGCGAGGCCGGAGGTGGCAGCACCTTGGGCGAGGTAGCCGGCGTGTGCACGGCGCAGGTACCAGCGGGTGGCGAACCAGATCCCGGATAGGCAGAGCACCCCGCAGACGCCCAGCAGCAGGTTGATCGCAAGCATGGCGACCAGGATGAGGATGACCTGGACAAGCGCGACGAAGACCTCAGGCCCAGCGTCACGCAGGGTGGTGCCAACGGTGGAGACGTCGGCGGTGCCCCGTGTCATCAGGTCACCAGTGCCCGCGCGTTCGACGACCGAGGCAGGCAGCGCGAGCGCCCGCTCGACGAACTGCTCGCGGATCCGCGCCAGCGTCCGCTCGCCGAAGCGGTACCCGGCGTACCGGGCGAAGCGGCCCAGCAGCAACTGCGCCAGTGCGAAGCAGAGGATGCCCAGGGCGAGTCGGTCGACATGGCCGACCCCCGCCCCGCCCTTGACGTCGTCGACGATCCTGCCGAGCAGCCAGGGGCCGCCCAGCCCGGCCGCCGCGGCCAGCCCATTGAGGGCCAGCATCGCGACGACCGCACGGCCATCCTGGCGTACCAGGCGCACGGCGGCACGGCGCGCCTCGGCAGCGCCGGCTATCGGGAGCCGCCCGCCGCCCGCCTCCATCTGAGCGGTCATCGGACGGCCTCCTTGGAGAGCGTGGACTCGGTGGCGGGGGGTTCGTTGTCGCCGCGTGCCACCAGCTCGCGGTAGCCGGGCTCCGACGCGAGCAGCACCCGATGCGGACCAGCGGCCACCAGACAGCCGTCAACGACGTAGCAGACGGTGTCGGCCTGCTCCAGCAGGACGGGGGAAGTCGAGGTGACGGCCGTGGTGCGCCCGGCCCGCGCCCGGCGCAGCCCGGCGGCCATTGCCGCCTCGGTGTGCGCATCCACGGCGGAGGTGGGCTCGACTAGCAGAAGCACCTCCGGGTCGGCCAGCAAGGCACGTACGAGCCGCAATCGCTGGCGCTGCCCGCCGGACAGGTTGCTGCCCTGGGCCTCGACGTGCGTGTCGAGCCCCTCGGGCAAAGCCTGCACTATGTCCTGCGCGGCGGCGTCCAGGATGGCCTGAGCGATGGATTCGTCGGCGCGCGCGGCTCGACCCTCAACCACCGTACGCAGCAGGCCGGAGAAGAGGTCAGCATCGTTGTCCGCGACCACGATCCGGCTGCGGACATCGGCCAGAGCGACGTCCGCGAGCGAGACGTCCCCCCAGGTGGCGGCGGACTCGCTGTACCGGCCGAGCCGGTCAACCACAGCGGCGGATTCGGCCGGGCGGGCGCTGACGATCGCGGTCAGTTGCCCGGGGGCCACCTCCACGCCGGTGTCGGGGTCGTGCAGGGCCGACGGGGCATCAGGAGCCCGGAGGGTCGTCGCAGCTTCCTCCCCGGCGGGTGTCAGGTCGAGCATACGGACGACCCGCCCGGCGGCCACCAGGCCCCTGGTGAGATCGTACCCACCCTCGATGAAGGAGGAGACCGGCACCGCCAGGACGGCGACATAACCGTAGACGGAGACCAGCGTGCCGACCGTGATGCTGCCCTCGGCGGTCATCCGGGCGGTCAGCCAGGTGACCAGGGCGAGGAAGAGGGCGGGCAGGCCGACCGAGAGTGCCTGGATCCAGCTGGTCACGGCACCGACCCGGTAGCCCTCGGCCTGCAAGCTCCGCGAGCCGCGGAGGTAGCGGCCGGCCAGCAGCTCCTTGCCGCCGATGCCGTTGAGGACGCGCATGCCGCCGACGATGTCCCCGATCCGAGCCGTCAGCACGCCCTGCTGCTCTCGGTACTCCGACTCCGCGCCCTGGAGCCGCTCCAGCAGTGGCCCGACCACCACCGCGAGCAGTGGCACCCCGAGCAGGACAACGACCGCGAGCAGGACGGAGACTGACAGCAGCAGCGCGGCCGCCACGAGGTAGGCGATGACGGCGCCGAGGCCGGGGCCGGTGATTGTCAGCGTCTGGCTGATCTGCGAGACATCGCCCGTCCCGATGCTGACCACCTCGCCGGCCGAGACCTTGCGGGGCAGTGCCGCCCCCAGTCGGGTGGCGTGCGCGACCACGACCTTGATCGTCCGGAAGGTGGCGTCCATCCGGACTCGCGTCATGGTGCGGTGGCGCATGATGCCCAGCCAGGCGTTGAGCAGCGCGACGCCGATCAGCGCGGCCACCCAGCCGACCAGGACACCGGTCTTCCCCGGCTGGAGCCCGTCGTCGATCGCACGCGCCATGAGGTAGGGCGGCAGCATCAGGCAGACCATCCAGAGGGTACCGAGCACCGCACCGCCCACGACCCGTCGGCGCTGACTCATAGTCAGCCACCACAGGTAACGCGCCGCACTTCGGTGATCCGGAATTCCCGGGTCAGCGTACGAGTCCATCATGAGCGACACCCTAACCGTCTTTCCCGCGCCTTAGCCGGAATTCCTTTTCACCCCGACCGCCTATGGCTATAGTCACCACAGACAGGGAGGTGTTAATTATGAAGAAGCAGCTTCGCGGCATCTGCGCAGGCTTCTAAAACTGGCTCGACCCAGTTGTGAACAGCCGACTTGCGGGGGGGAAGGAATTTCCCCCCCGCATTCTGCAAGCTCTCAGAAAACCCTCCACGGATTGTCCAGCGACACCTCACCCAGGGAACTCTCGGAGCCCTTGGAGATATTGATCAGACCGGCCTCGATCGAGGCCGCGAGGACGGCCGGGAGATTCCCTTCGAGATAGTCGCGGCTCGCGCCCACGCCGATAAGAATCCCCTTCCCGGTGGCCACCGCGAGATGGAAGTTCGGCCCGGATCGCTGGGTGGACGGGCGCCACTGGATCCCGGTGTGCAGGGTCGATCCGGCGTCGGGCTCGGCGTCCACGTCGCCAAGGAAGTTGAAGTGCTTGGCGAAGGCGGTCGGGTCCGTCTCCTGCTGACCCGCTTGCTGAAGGCTCGCCCTCAGCGCGTCGACGTCGTAGCAGCCGTTCATGTACGCCGTCATGCACTGGAGGTAGCCGGCCCGCAGGTACTCCAGCGGGTTGGCCTCCTCGTCGATGGTGATGGTCACCGGGGCGAACTGGTTGAGCGAGCTGACCAGCGGCACCCACCGAGCGGTGAGCCGATTGGCGGCCATCAGCGCGAAGGTCACCTGTTCGGTCCGCTTGAGCCGGGCCAGCGCGAGCGCGCCGACGCCGAGCACCACCGACTGGACCGAGATCTTCAACTGTTCGGAGAGCTCCTGCGCGGCGGCCAGACCCTCCAGACTGTAGAGCGACGCCCGGCGACGCTCACTGCCGTCACCCGGGTCCCGGTCCGCCGGGGCGAGTTGGCCCCAGGCCTCGGTCCAGTGCCGGACGCTCCGCGAACACGACTCCTCCTGCTGCGCCTGCGTCATCTCCAGCGGCTGCACCACCGGCCCGAGCGTCCCGCCGTCCAGGAGCCGGCCGAGCTGCTCCTCCAGCACCCGCAACGCACCGTTGTCGGCCGCCACATGATGGATCACGGTGACCAGCTGGAGCGCATCACCCTGGTGGGTCGTGACGAAGGCACGCCACGGCAGCTCGGCCTCGATATCGATCGGCTCGGCTGCCGACTCGGCGGCCAGCCGATGGGCCGCCGCGAAGCTGTCCTCGGCCAACTCCACCGCCGCCACCTTGGACGGGCGGTACGGGTGGACCGTCTGGGTCGGTGTAGGGCCGCTCAGGTCATAGGTGGTCCGCAGCGACTCGTGCGCCGCCACCAACTGGAGCCAGGCGTCCATCACCTGGGCCGTCCCGACGCCGAACGGCACCTCCCAGACGCTGAGCAGGTTGGCAACCGACCGGTGGTCGGGTCCGTGCGTCTCCAGCGAGCGCAGGACCGACAGCTGACCGTAGGTCACCGCTCCCGTCCGGAGATCGCTCACAGCCGGGCCGCCCGGACGGCGAACTGGCCGAGCATGGTCTGCTGGATCTGCGTGGTGCCCTCGATGATCTCCATCACCTTGGCGTCCCGGTGGTGACGCTGTACGGACGCCTCCGCGCCGATGCCCTGGGCGCCGTGGATCTGCACCGCGTCGGCGGCTGTCTTGACGGCGATGGTCGAGGCCCGGTACTTCGCCAGCAGGGTGTGATTGACGCCCTCCGTCTCACCCTGCTCCTTGCTCACCCCGGCGTGGTGGCAGAGCAGCCGGGCCGTGATGGTGTCGGTGAGCATGTCGGCCAGCAGGTGCTGGACCAGCTGGTGGTTACGGATCTCGGTGCCGTACTGGGCGCGGCGGCCGGCGTACTCCGTCGAGGCCTCCAGGCAGGCCTGGGCCAGACCGACCGAGCCCCAGGCGGTGCTGTAGCGGCCGAGGTCGAGCGCACCGGAGGCGACGAAGGTGAGACCGAGGCCGGGACGACCGACCAGGTTCGTGGCCGGGAGCCGGCAGTCGTCGAAGGTGATCCGGCCGAGCATCGAGCCGCGCAGGCCGAGCAGGCCGTCGATCGGCTCCACCGACAGGCCCGGAGTGTCCCGCTCCACCAGGAAGGCGGTGTGCTGCCCCTCGAGCTCGGCGAAGACCAGGAAGAGGTCCGCGATCTGGGCGAAGCTGATCCACTTCTTGGTGCCGCGAAGGACGATCTCGGCGCCGTCAGCCGTCGCCGTGGTCTCGACGGCGGCGGCGTCGCTGCCGACGTCTGGTTCGGTCAGGGCGAAGGCGGCCAGAGTCCGGCCGGAGGTGATCCGGGGCAGCCACTGCTCCTTCTGCTCCTCAGTGCCCCACTTGAAGACCGAGTGAGCGACCATATCGTCCACGGCCACGAAGTTGCGGATCGACTGGCAGCCCCGGCCGAACTCCTCGGTGAGCAGCCCGTACTCGATCCAGCCCATGCCGAGGCCGCCGAACTCCTTGGGAATGAGCGCACCGAGGTAGCCCTGCCCGGCCAGGTCGGCGATGACCTCCCGGGAGATCGCCTGCTCGCGATCGAAGCGATCCGCCTGCGGGACCAGGGCACGGTCGGCGAAGGCGCGGAACTCGCCGTGGCGCTCGGCCTGCTGCGGGGAGAGGTGACTGAGTATCAACGGAATCCTTGCGAAGGTGGGGCGGGCGCATCACTCCGGTGGGAGCGGCGGCGTCCGACTCGGGGGAAGCTCAGCTGACGGTGGCAGCACCGGCGAGGGTCTGCCCGGCGCCGGCGACGGTGAACCGCTCACGGCCCGTCAGGTTGACCAGCACCACCTGGTCCGGGATGATCCGCTGGGCTGCGGCCTCGTTGCGCAGCGCGGCAATGGTCGCGGCCGAGGAGTGGCAGACGTCCAGCCCCTCCAACTCACGGAGCGTCGTGCGGGCCTGGACCAGCTCGTCCTGGCTCACCGAGACGATGCTGCCGCCGCTCGCGGCGGCGATGTCCCGCATGTAGGGGTAGGTGGCCCGGCCGTCGCCGAGCAGGATGGCCCGAGCCAGACCGGTGGGGTGCTGGAGGACGTCGTCCTCTGTCAGCTCGGAGCGACCCTCCCGCCAGGCCTCGGCCATGGGCGCACAGGTGTCCTGCTGCACCATCAGGAAGCGGGGCGAGCAGCTGAGTCGACCGCAGGCGAGGTACTCCGCCACGCCCTTGCGCACGGCCATCATCCCCATACCGCTGCTGATGGCCTGGACGACGATGTCGGGCTCGGCGTCCATCGCGTCGAAGGCTTCCAGGTAGGTGAGCTTCAAGCCCTCGCGGCGGGCCCAGTTGAAGAAGCCGCCCTCCCAGACCAGTCCGTGCTGGGCTGCGAACTCCTGGGCCACCTGGGTGGCCTGCGCATAGTTGCCGTCCACGACGGTCAGGGACACCCGGTCGTTGGTCTCGATGTCGTGGTCGCCGGTGAAGTCACGGCCGCAGAAGAAGTGTGCCCGCATCGAGTGGTCGTGCTGCACGGCGCGGGCCAGGGCGGTCGAGCTGTTTCCGGTGCTGGAGGCGACGAACTCCTTGATCCCGAACTGCCGGAACACTGCCAGGACCACGGATGCCAGCCGGTCCTTGGTGGTTCCCGTGGGCTGCTGGGACTCGTCCTTCACCCAGAGGCGGGGAAGCCCGATGGCCGCTCCGAGGTGCGGGGCCGGACGACAGGGGGTCCGCACGCTGACGTCGGCGTCGACTAAGTGCCGCGACTCGACCGGGAGGAAGTCCAGGTAGGTCAGTTCGGGCTGGTCACTGTCACGCTTGGTGGCATTCTCCAGGTTCAGCTTGGGATCGAGTGCACCCGAACATCGGGGACATCGAAGCCTGAATTCCGGATCGGACTCCCAGCTGCAGTTGACGCAGGCCAGGCGGTACTTGGGCGGTGCTTTGATTATGGCCTGGTGGTTGACGACCGGCATTCTGCGCTTCCCCCACAAAGGTTCCCGGCGGATGAACCGACTGACCCGAATTTACGCCGGAGTCACGATGCCAGTGCATCAGCATACGATCGAGTTGATGATATATGGACGGTCCGGCGGCTCGTCAAGACTAGTCGATCATCTAGCTTACCCGGTCTGCAACCCGGCTCCGAGACCATGAGCAGCACTCCTCACCCGACCCCAATGACGAAACGGACATCAACCCACGTAGCGCCCCCTTACACAATTTGTCCTGCTCGGGAGACTGTATGCCCGCGCGAAACCTAGGGTAAAGTGCGCGACGATTCATCGCAGAGCCACAGCACTGGGGGTATTGGTGTTAGAAATCAGCTTTCGGCCTCTCACGCCGATCACCGGCGCGGAGGTGGAAGGCGTCGATCTCGCTGCCGATCTGCAGCCGGCCGTTGTCGCCCGTCTGCGCGAGGCCCTGCTTCGACACAAAGTCCTCGTTTTCCGTAATCAGCCAATGGACGACGCGCGCCAGGTCGCACTCACTGACGCCTTCGGCGGCGCCACCGCCGCCCATCCCATTACAAACGGTCTGCCCGACGCCCCTGCCGTGTTGCGAACTGCACTGTCGGAGGATCGACCCGGGCTGGTCGAGTCGGAGGCCGGCCTCGGCAATCCCCTGAGAGGGACCGCGCCGAGGCGCCTCCGCACCGAGTGGCATGTCGACAGCACATTCGTGGCCAATCCCAACGCCATCACCATCCTGCGCGGCGTGGAGATTCCTCCGACAGGCGGCGACACTCTCTTCGCCAATCTGGAAGCGCTCTACACCGGTCTGTCGTCTTCCCTTCGGGGATACCTCGACACGTTGCAGGCCATACACTCTCGGCACGATCCGTCGCCGTCGCCCCGCTTCGACGGCAAGGCATCAGGCCCCTTCGTCGCTCTCCACCCTCTGGTGAGGGTCCACCCTGAGACCGGGGTGCGGAGTCTGCTCGTCAGCGCCGTTTTCCTGCAGGCGATTCGCGGTCTCAAGCCTCGCGAAAGCACCGCCCTGCTGGATTTCCTCCTCGACGAACTCGCCGGGCGCGACGAGATTCATGCCCGGGTCCGCTGGGAGCAGGACACTCTCGTCATGTGGGACAACCGCTCTGTGGCCCACGCCGGGCCGGTGGACGGTCTCATGTTCCAGGAGGAGCGAATCGTCCATCGCACCACTGTCGTCGGCGACCTGCCATGCGGGCCCAACGGCTTCGTCTCGCGCGCCCTCATGGGGGACTTGTTCGAAGCACTGGCCTGAGCGCCACCGCCGACCGAACTCATTGGGCACGCCAACGCTCATCGATCCAGAGCCGTGGCCCGCAAGAACTATTCCGAGTTCCGCCGGCACGCCGCTGACTTGTATGAGCCTGGATCCACAGACGGGCCACGAGGGTAGGCCAGGGTCTTGACGCCCCCCATCCAGCGTAAACAAGAGCTACGAACACACGAAGGGATTCGGGAACACGGAATGTCGAACGAACAATCAGACGACTTGATGTCAGCGATTTCTGAGGTATTCGCTCCCCTTGAAGTCTCACTTGACAATACCTTTGACGACCTCGGAGCTACCTCCGTGTCACTGCTCCGACTGATGGTCTCGATACAGAGTAGATTTGATGTCACTCTGGACGTTGTCGACATGTTCACCGTAGGTAACGTCGGTGAACTGATTCACCTCGTCGAAGAGCGGAAGACTCAGAGCGGATTCGCTGCGATGTGACCCCGATCACCGACGACACAATCAGGCTCACATTGGTATCAAGCGGGCGCTCCGAAGTGATTTCGCCGCACGGCCTTGAGCCGACGTATTTGGATACCGCAATCGTTGGCGCCCGTTGCCCAGGCGCGTGATGGCAGCAGCGGATCAAGCGGGGATTGCGGAGTGCGTTAACCGGGGTGGTGGAGCCCGGGTGTGTGGCGCGGCTGCGTTCAGGTTCAGCGGCGGCCGAGACCGGCAATGGGTCGCGGAGCGATGGCACCGGCAGTGGCGTGAGCAAGATGAAGCTGGGGTCCTCTCCAACGGGCTCACCCGGCCGCCCGAGGCTCAGCGAGAGGCAAATAGCCAGGCTGGAACCCGAGCTGGAGCGAGGTCCTCTCGCCCGAACTGCTCGAGCGCCATAGCTGGTCCTGGCCGGAGCCGGGCCGTCGAACGCCACGACCAGGCGGTCGAGCCGTGGAGGAAGGAAGGTCCGGCCCCGGTAGAGGCGCCGCGGCGGCTCGGGGGCCTGGCTGGTCCTCGAGGACGAAGGCGGGCAGACCATGAGACCGCCGCGCGCCAGGACCTGGGGGGACGACCTGTCGCCGCACCTGACCGTCCGAACCCGCCTCAAGTGGATCCAGTTCGACACCGACATCACGAATTCAAGCTCAGCAGCCACTGCCTAACCGCCAAAAGGGGAAATCGTGACCGCTCGCCCAGATGCGAAGTACTTCCTGTCGAGCTATATTTCTCCGCCCGACAGTTTGTCCGTCATAGCACCGCGCCATGACCAGAACATTGCGCTGTGGCGCAGCTGCGACTCGCGAGTCGAACTGGTCAGGGTATGGGAGCTCGAGCGTATCAGCGGGCAGAAGCACCACTACTGGCCGCTCTTCACCGTAGACCGCTACAACCAAGTGCTGGCCGAGTTGCTCGCGACCGAGGGGCTGTCCTTGGAGGACGTGAGTTCGTCATGGGGTACGCCCGGCCTGCCGCATCACTCAGAAATTCGGTTGCCGGCCGGCAGCGAAGACTTTCCGGTTCACAGTCTTGCCCACCTCTACAGCGGTCTGCTTCTCGACTCCGAAGTATTTCGGAGTGAGACTATCGTCGGACTGGCGCTGGACGGTCGGCCCGACTTTGGCCTCGACCAGTCGGGCAAGAAGTACTGGTATGCAGGCTGCGTGTCCAATAAGGGCCACGTCGACTTCGCTCCCGTCGAGTCACCGGCTCCCATCTATGACGCCGCATCGGCCGAATTCTCCAAAGAGCCCGGTACCCTGATGGCTCTGGCGTCAGCGTGCCCCACCGAGATCGCCTTCGACACCGAGGCGGCAGTTCAGAAGCTGCAGCTGTTCGGAGGCCGGCGAGTACCACTGATTGACACCCTTCCGTTTGTTCAAGCCGTAATACGTGCGGCTGAATCCCAACTGCCGTCGCTGGAACTGGACAGCCGCTTCACCGCGCAGGAACACCTTCAATCTGCTGTCATGAAGGTCGTTCAGACGGCTTGCGAGCTCGTCATGGTACGAAACATCGATCGGCTACTCAGCTCGGGAGCGGTGGAGCCACATGAGGCATACCTTTCCCTGAGCGGGGGCTTTGCCCTCAATTGCCCGACCAACTCCTTCCTCTTGCGCCGCTACGGCTTCAAGGGCCTTCTCATTCCTCCGTCCGCCAACGACACTGGTCAAGCTCTTGGGCTCGGCCTACTCGGCTTCCTCGGTACAGGCCAACTTCCTGACGGTGATTTCCGGCTCAGGAGCCCCTACTACGGCTCCCAGCTGACCGATGTCGAGATCGCGTTGCAGCACTTCGACGATTTCATCGAGGACGTCCAGGACTTCAAGGACGCCCAATTCGTCGAGGACATATCCCGCGGACCGCTGGTGTGGGCAGAGGGGGCAGCCGAGATCGGCCCGAGGGCATTGGGCCACCGAAGTATCCTCGCCGATCCTCGTTCGCCCCGATCGAAGGACCTGCTGAACGAGTGGAAGAGTCGGCAGTGGTGGCGTCCCGTTGCTCCGATCGTTCTGGAAGAGCACAGCGGCGAGTGGTTCGAGGATCCCTGGCCTTCGCCCTACATGCTCGAGACAGCGTACGTTCGTGACGACAAGCGCGATCTGGTTCCAGCAATTCTTCATCTCGACAGTTCAGCTCGGCGTCAGACGTTGACCTCCGAGACTAACCCCCTGCTCCACCAGGCGATAGAGGCGTTTCGGCTGAGCACCGGGATTCCGATGCTGTGCAACACGTCTCTGAACGACAAGGGCGAACCGATAGTTGACACAGCGGCACAGGCCCTGAACTTCGCCATACGCAAGGGCGTCGGCGTCGCTTATATCGCCGGCCGCCGGGTTCAGTTGCGCACGGACTCCCGCAGTCAAGGCCCGACCCCCGCGCGCCCGCACGCTCGCCGGGAGGAGCTCTTTGCGGGCCAGGAGCAAGATCGGGACATGATCTGGGACTCTTGGCTTGATTCGGGCTACAACACCACGGCAATGGTCCTGATGTCCCGCTCCCCTGAGCTGCGCAATCAGGAGCTGGCGACGCCTGCAATAGTCAACCAGCTGGCCGACGTCGCGAGCGCTCGAGACGAGAGCGGCACGCTGGCCCTCGCCGCGGCGAAGCATTCTCGAATGTTCGGGCCGACCGCTGTCTTCGATCCCGAATCCCAAGAGGGGGCGGCTTTCTGAAGTCTCAGCGGGTGCGACGCGCCGCTTAGCGAGTCCCACGTCAACCACGAAGGTGAGAACGTGCTTGACGTGGGCTGGCGGGCAAGCCGTCTCCGACCACTGAACTTGAATGGGTGGTCGGGACGGTTCGCCTGACATCGGCCTGCCGGCTGTCGCCCGCTTCCAGGCGGGGAGAGGAACCGCGAGGTTGCCGAGACGTTGATGGGCCGGCTGTTCCAGGTTTCCTGCACCGAGCAGCACTCCTCACCGCAGTAGCACCTCCGGCTCCCGCCGGCCCGCCTGCAGTAGATGGCGGTACAAGCCGTGGCCACCTCCGGCAGGACAGGTGACGTTCGTCCTCGCCCCGACCTTCTCAAGGCAACCTCATGACACTCCCGCACTCCGCAACGCCTGCGACCGACTCGGAAGGTGGCAGGCAACTCGCCCAGCTGCCCGGCGCGCCGGAGATCCCGCTGGACCGGGCACATCCGGCCCAGCGGGATCTCCGCGCCGGCTCGGTGCCCTTCGTGGTGCCCACCACTGCGACGGCCGCGCTGCGGCAGCTGGGTGAGGCCTGTGGCGTGGGGCTCCCGGCGACGGCCTTCGCCCTCTACCTGGTGCTGCTGCACCGGTACAGCGGGCAGTCCGAGCTTGCGGTCGGGGTGTCCAACGGCGCCGAGGTAACCACCCTGGTCGGAGCCGAGGTCGGCGGGAGCTTCCGGGAGCTGGTCCAGCTGGCGGGCACCAGGCTGGCGGAGGCCGAGCAGGCCCGTACCGCCACGTCCGTGCAACTCTGGCCGGGCTTCTCCTGCCGATCGGCACCGCGGGTCGCCCCCGAGACCACGTCATGTGACCTGGATCTGCAACTCTCCCACCTCGACGGCGAACTGACCGGCAGCCTGGTGTTCGCGACCGATGTCCTCGATCCTGCCACCGCCCGCCGCGCAGTGGACCACCTGCTCCGACTGCTCGAAGGCGCGACGGCCGATCCGGACCAGCCAGTGGCCGAACTCCCCCTGCTCACCGCTGAGGAAGAGGGCACCGTCACCGCGCTGAACAGTGTCGTGAGCGAGCTGGGTGACCAAGCCTTCCACCAGCTCTTCGAGGCGCAGGCCGCCCGCACCCCCGACGCGATAGCGGTGCGCGCGGAGGACGCCCTGCTCAGCTATCGCGAACTCAATTCACGAGCAAATCAGTTGGCCCACCTGCTGCGCGAACTCGGGGTCGGCCCCGAGGCGACCGTGGGCCTCTGCGCCGATCGCAACGTGCAGCTGATCGTGGCCGTGCTCGGCATCCTCAAGGCCGGTGGCGCGTACGTACCGGTGGATCCGGGCGACCCGGTCGAGCGGCGAGACGGCATCCTCAGCGACGCGGCTGTGCAGATCGTGGTGGCGACGGCTCCCCTCGACACCGGGCACCAGGTGATCCAACTCGACGCCAACATGGGCGTGCTGGCTGACCGTCCGATGGAGAACCCGCCCATTGGGCGGTCAGCCTGCGCCGATGCCGCGTACCTGCTCTACACCTCCGGCTCCACCGGAAAGCCCAAGGGTGTGGTGATCGAGCACCGGCAGCTCGTCAGCTACACTCGCGCCGTCATCCAGCGGCTCGGCATCGACGGGCCGCTCAGCTTCGCGATGGTGCAGCCGCTGACCGTGGACTCGAGCGTCACGGCCTTCGCCCCGCCGCTGTGCACGGGCGGCGAGGTGCAGCTGATCTCCCGCGAAAGCGCTCTGGACGCCGGGAAGTTGGCCGACTGGGTGCAGACCTGGGGGGTCGACTGCCTGAAGATCGCGCCCTCCCACCTTCGGGCCCTCCAGGCCTCCCCGCGCTTCGCCGAACTCCTGCCGCGCCGCCTGCTCGTCGTCGGCGGCGAGGCCTCCGACTGGCGCTGGCTGCGCGCACTCCAACGCCTCGTACCGCACTGCCGGGTCTTCAACCACTACGGCCCGACCGAGACCACCGTCGGCGTGCTGACCCTCACCGTGGCCGACCACCCGGACGCCGAGTGGGAGACCGCGCCGATCGGCATTCCGCTTCCGGGCACCCAGGCCCACGTCGTGGACAGCGAAGGTCGCCCCACGCCCGTCGGCGTCGCCGGAGAGCTGCTGATCGGCGGTGACAACCTCGCCCGTGGCTACCATCGCCGGGACGACCTCACCGCTGCGGCCTTCGTCCCCGACACCCTCAGCGGCCTGCCCGGCGCCCGCCTCTACCGCACCGGCGACATCGTCCGCCGCCTGGCCGACGGGACGATCGCCTTCCTCGGGCGGCGCGACGACCAGATCAAGGTACGCGGTTTCCGGGTCGCCCTGGGCGAGATCGAGGCCGCGCTGAAGAGCCACCCCGAGGTGCGCCACGCCATCGCCATCGTCCGCGAGGACACCCCTGGTGACCGGCGGATGGTCGCCTACATCGAGCCGCGCAGCACCGAGTTCAGCTCTGCCGGGCTGGAACGCCACCTGCGGGCGCGGCTCTCCCCGCACATGATCCCGCAGGCGATGGTGACACTGGATCAGCTGCCGCTCTCCGGGCACGGCAAGGTCGACCGCAGCAAGCTGCCCCGACCGACCGAGCCTGCCGACACCGCCGCACCGCTGCCACCGAGGAACGAGCTGGAGCGTCTGGTGGCGAGGGTGTGGCAGGAGGTCTTCCGCGTCGACGCGGTCGGCACCCATCAGAACTTCTTCGACCTCGGCGGGCACTCCCTGCTCCTGGTCGAACTTCACCACCGGCTCCGGGCCGCGACCGGCCGGGAGATCGAACTGCTCGACCTATTCCAACACACCACCGTCCGGGCCCAGGCCGAGCTGCTCTCGCAGCAGAAGCAGGGAGCGGCACCCGCCACCACCCGCAGCAGGGGGGCGCAACAGAACGCCCTGTTGAAGCGCCGCCAACAGCAGCTGCAAGCGAAGCGAGGTCACCATGAGTGAGTACTCTCCCGAGCTCGACCCCACCCTGGATGCCAAGCTGAACTCCGAACCGGCCGATGACTTCTCCGAGTTCGAGGACAGTCTGGACATCGCCATCGTCGGCATGGCCGGCCGCTTCCCCGGCGCCCACACGGTCGAGGAGTACTGGAGCAACCTGAAGGCGGGCGTCTGCTCCGTCACCCGCTTCGAGGACGAGGAGCTCGCCGCCCGAGGCGTGGACGCCGCCACCCTCGCCGACCCGAACTTCGTCGGCGCGGGCTACGTGCTGGCGGACAACGACAAGTTCGACGCCGCCTTCTTCGGCTACTCCCCGCGCGAGGCCGAACTCATGGACCCGCAGCACCGGGTGCTGCTCGAATGCGCCTGGGCCGCCCTGGAGAGCTCCGGACACGACGCCGAACGCCACGACGGCCCGGTCGGCGTCTACGCGGGCGCGGGCAACAACACGTATCTGCTCTTCAACATCTCCTCCCAGCCCGGAGCCGCGCAGATCCTCGGCGACAAGCAGACGGTGATCGGCAACCGGCCGGACTTCCTCGCCAGCCGGGTCTCCTACAAGCTCGGCCTGGAGGGCCCCGCCCTCAACATCCAGTCCGCCTGCTCCACTTCGCTGGTCGCCGTGGTCGAGGCGTGCCAGGCGCTGCTGGCTTACCAGTGCGACACCGCGCTGGCCGGTGGTGTCGCCGTCGACGGGACACGGAGCAAGGGTTACGTCTACCGCCCGGACGGCATCTTCTCGCCGGACGGCTACTGCCGCACCTTCGACGCCCGCGCCCAGGGGACAGTGGGCGGCGACGGCGTCGGGATGGTCGTGCTCAAGCGCCTCAAGGACGCGATCACCGACAACGACCACATCCACGCGGTCATCAAGGGCTCCGCACTGAACAACGACGGCTCCCGCCGAGCCGGGTTCAGCGCGCCCAGCGCCGCCACCCAGGCCGGCGCGATCTCCACCGCACTGGCGAACGCGGATGTACCGGCGGAGAGCATCGGCTACGTCGAGCTGCACGGGACGGCCACCATCCTCGGCGATCCGATCGAGTTCTCCGCACTCGCCTCGGCCTACTCCGGTGTGAGGGAGCGAAGCTGCGCTCTCGGATCGGCCAAGACCAACATCGGACACCTCGACTCCGCCGCCGGAGTCGCCGGACTGATCAAGACCGTGCTGGCTGTGGAGCACGGTCAGCTGCCACCCACCCTGCACTTCGAGCGGCCCAACTCCCGGATCGACCTGGCCGGCAGCCCGTTCTACATCAACACCGAGCTGCTGCCGTGGCCCGAGGGCGGCGGCCCGCGCCGCGCCGGAGTCAGCTCTTTCGGACTTGGCGGCACCAACGCCCACGTCATCCTTGAGCAGGCCCCGGAACTGCCGCACAGGGCCGAGCCAGCTGACGGCGCCGAGCATTTGCTGGTGCTCTCCGCCAAGAGCCCGGAGGCCTTGGAGGCGGCCACCGATCAGCTGCACGACCACCTCCGGACGCACCCCGAACTTCCCCTGGCCGACGTCGCGTTCACCCTCCAGCAGGGCCGCCGGGCGTTCCCGTACCGGCGGATGCTGGTCTGCGGGAGCACCGAGGATGCACTGGAGGCACTCGACGCCCGCGATGACGGCCGCGTGCTCACCGCGACCGCGCCCGAGGCCGCATACCGGCCGGTGGCCTTCATGTTCACCGGTTTCGGCACCCAGTTCCCCGGCATGGCACGCGAACTCTACGCCCAGGAGGCCGTGTTCAGGGCTGCACTGGACGAGTGCGCGGGGCTGCTGGAGCCGCTGCTCGGCACGGACATCCGCGACCTCATCCTCACCGTCGACGAGTCCGCGGCCGCCACCCCCGGGCAGCCCTTCGACTTCCGCCGACTGCTGCTCCAGCCGAAGCGCAGCGAGCACCCGCTCGACCAGCCGCGCCTCGGTTACCCCTCGGTGTTTGCCCTCGAGTACGCACTGGTCGAACTTTGGGCCGCCTGGGGAGTCGAGCCCGAGGTGATGATCGGCCACAGCCTCGGCGAGTATGTCGCGGCCTGCGTGGCCGGGGTCTTCTCGCTGCCGGACGCCCTGCGCCTGGTCGCGGAGCGCGCACGGCTGATCGAGGAGCAGGGTGAGGGCGCGATGCTCGCCGTGCCGCTCTCCGAGGAGGCCGTCGCCCGTTACACCGACGCGGACGTCTGCCTCGCCGCGATCAACGGCCCGCAGACCTGCGTGCTCTCCGGCACCGTCGAGGGCATCGACCGGGTGGCCCGCGAACTGCTGGCCGCCGACATCGCCGCCCGCCGTCTGACCACCCGCTTCGCCTTCCACTCCCCGATGATGGACCCGGTCGTCGAGCGCTACGCCGAACTGGTCTGTTCGGTCCGACTCAACGCTCCGGCAGTACCGTTCGTCTCCAACCTGACCGGCACCTGGATCACCGACCACGAGGCCACCAGCCCCGAGTACTGGGCCCGGCACGTCCGGGAGAGTGTCCGGTTCGCGGACGGCCTGGGCACCCTGTGGTCCGTCCCGGACATCGCGATCGTCGAGATCGGCCCCGCGCCGACCCTGACCCCCGGGGCCCTCCAGCACCCCGCCGCCGCCGGCACCGACCGGGTCGTCGTCTCGTCACTGCCCGGGGCTTTCCTCGGGCAGAGCAACCGCGCCGCACTCCTGCGGGCCGCCGGACGCCTCTGGCTCGCCGGACGGGCGCACCCCTTCCCGGTCTCGTCTGACGTCAGGCGAGTGCCGCTCCCCAGTTACCCCTTCGAACGGCGCACCTACTGGCTCGAGCCCGGCACCGCCCAGCCCTGCGGCGGCTCGGCCCAGCAGCGGCGCGGCGCACTGCCGCAGTGGTTCTACTCACCGTCCTGGCAGCGGCTCGCCGCCGCACCTCGGCCCGCCGAGGCGGACCTGGCCGCTCAGCGCTGGCTCGTCTTCGCGGACGAGACCGGTGTCGGCCGCCGGCTCGCCGACCGGCTCGAAGGTCTCGGCGCCACCGTGCGCACGGTCGTCCAGGGAGCCGAGTGGCACCGCAAGAGCGAGCACGAGTACGTCCTCGACCCCGCCCAGCCGGACCACTTCCACCGACTCGCCGAAGCGCTGCGCGCCGAGGGGACGCTGCCCGGCCGAGTGGTGCACTGTTGGAGCATCGGTGACGACGCCGACCGGGCGACGGCACCCGAGGACGTGCGGGCCCTGCTGCACCGCTCCTTCGACAGTCTGGTCCACTGGGTTCAGGCCACCGAGGCCGAGCTGATGACGCAGCAGCAGCGCTGGGACGTGCTGTCCACCGAGGTCTACGCCGTCCTCGGGGACGAGCCGCTCTGCCCGCCCAAGGCCACCGTCCAGGGCCTGTGCAAGGTGCTGCCGCAGGAGTACCCCTCACTCAGCTGTGTCCAGTTCGACCTTCGCGTCGAAAGCCAGCAAGCCGTGCCCGGGCTGGTCGACCAGCTGCTGGCCGACCTCGCCGCCCCGCCCGGCGAACGCACGCTAGCGCTGCGCGGACGACACCGCTGGGCGCCCACGTACGTGACCAGCCCGCCGCCCTCACGCGGTGACTCGCCGGTCCGGACAGACGGGGTGTACCTGATCACCGGTGGCCTGGGGAAGATCGGCCTGCTGATAGCCCGCGCCCTCGCCGACCGGGCCAAGGTGCGCCTGGTGCTGCTCGGGCGGACGGGTCTGCCGCCCCGGGAGAGCTGGACCGATCCGCAGCACCCGGAGGCCGTGCGGTCGACGATCCGTGCCGTCCAGGAGATCGAGGCGCTCGGCTCCGATGTCCTGGTGACCGCCACCGACGTCTCCGACCTCGCGGCCATGCTCGCGCTGAAGGAGCGCGTCCTGCGGGAGTTCGGCCCGGTCGACGGCGTGCTGCACTGCGCCGGTACGACCGGCACGGCGGCCCACCGGGAAGTCGCGGTGCTGGGCCCGGAGGAGGCTTCCTGGCACTTCGCCCCCAAGCTCTACGGCACCCAGGTGCTGCACGAGGTGCTGGCCGACCAGCAGTTGGACTTCGCTGTCATCTGCTCCTCGATCGCCTCGCTGCTCGGCGGCCTCGGCTTCGGTGCGTACGCCGCCGCGAACGCCGCGCTCGACACCTTCGCCCAGCGGCACCACAGCGCCGCCCTGCCCTGGACCAGCGTCAACTGGGAGGCCTGGTACTTCTCGAACGAGGACCGGGCCGACTCGGAACTCGGGGCCGCGGTACGTGAGTTGGCGCTTACCCCAGTCGAGGGCCGCCTGGTGGTCGACAGTCTGCTCGACGCCGCACCCCAGGCGCAGATCGTCATCTCCACCGGCAATCTGATGCTACGTCAGGAACTGTGGTCCGATCCGGTCGCCGATGCGCCTACCCCGGCCCAGCGGCACGAGCGCCCCAACCTGCGCAACCCCTTCGTCGCACCGAAAGGCGAGACTGAACACCAGGTCGCGGAGATCTGGCAGGAGCTGCTCGGCGTGGAGAGCGTCGGCGTGCAGGACAACTTCTTCGAACTGGGCGGCAGTTCACTGCTCGGCCTCCAGGTCGTCCACCGACTGCGTCAGGAGCTGGCCGTGGCCGTACCGCTGACCATCGTCTACGAGGGCCCCACCGTGCGCACGCTTGGTGTCCTCATCGACAACCTCCGGGGCGCGCAGTGATGGCAGCAGGCGGTGGTGTCGCGATCGTCGGGATGGCGGGGCGCTTCCCCGGCGCCGGGGACCTGACCGAGTTCTGGTCGAATCTGCGCGACGGCGTCGAGTCGATCGT
>NZ_JBEXEX010000064.1:0-35434 GCF_040606445.1 Streptomyces sp. NPDC005408
TGTCAGCCTGCGGAGCGTGGGTAAGACCGGGACCTGTCCCGGCTCAGCGCGATGAAACAGGAACCCACCGAGACGGTCAGACGACCGTGGCAGGACTCCCCGCCCATTAGCGCGGGGAGCGGAAGTCAATGGCGGCACCTGAAGAGGCCGACCTCTGAGGGGACGTCACACGCCGACGCCCGGCGGAGCCTTCCGGTGCTGCTCAATGGCAACGCGCTGACAGTGAGCGCTGTCGTATCCATCGGTGGATGACAAAATGATACGTTTCTGCCTGTAACGGAGTTACAAGGTTCCCGCCCAGGAGTGTTGCTGTGGCATCCCTCGAAGGCTCTCGGCAAAGCGGGCTCGGCTGGAACCGTGAGACCGCGACACTGGCACTGCTGTCGTTCGCCATGTTGATCGTCTCACTCGACCAGTACATCGTCGTTGTGGCACTGCCTGACATCGCACGCAACCTGGGCTATTCCGCGCAAACACTCCAATCGGTGATCAGCGCCTACGCCGTCGCCTCCGCCGGCTTTCTGCTGTTCGGCGGGCGCGCCGCAGACCTCATCGGACGACGCCGGGTCCTGACCACCGGCCTTGCCCTCTACGCCGGAGCAGCGCTTGTGGGCGGACTTGCGACCGGCCCCGGGATGCTCCTCGCCGCGCGCGCGGTTCAAGGCCTCGGTGGCGCGCTGGTCTTTCCCACCACGCTGGCGCTCATCAACGTGACGTTCAGCGAAGGCCGTGCACGTAACCGCGCGCTGGGGATCTGGGGCGGCGCCGGCGCGGCCGGACTGGTGATCGGCGTACTCCTCGGGGGACTCCTGACACGCGCATTCGGCTGGGAAGCGGTGTTCCTGGTCAATGTCGCTTTGGCAGGTCCGGCCCTGCTCCTCGCGTTCGTGCTGATTCCAAAAGATCGACAGCGCGACAGAGGACGCAAGTTCGACCTGCCCGGCGCGCTCAGCGTCACCCTCGGGGTCACGTCGATCGTGTTCGCACTGGTTCAGGTGCCGGGCCTGGGTTGGCTCTCGCCGGGCATCCTCTTCAGTGCAGCAGCGGGACTCCTGCTGTTGGGCGTTTTCGCGCTCATCGAGCGAAGCAGCAGCGACCCGCTCGTGCCGCCGCGGCTGCTCGCCAACCGCAGCCTCATCACGAGCGTCGTCATCGCGTTCATGTTCATGGCGACATTCGGCTCCGTGCTGTACTTCCTCTCGATCTACTTCCAAGAGATCCTCGGCTACGACGCCTTGAAAACCGGCGCCGGCTTCCTGATCCCTACAGCGGTTGTCGTCGCAGGGTCGACAACGGCCGGCCAGATGGTGACGCGATTCGGTCTCAAGAGCACGCTGCTCGGCGCTCTCGCCATTGGTGCGCTCGGTGCCGTCCTGCTCGGCTTGGCGATCTCCCCGGACGGCTCGTACACCTCGCTGATCCCGGGGCTCGTCGCGCTCAGCATCGGCGACGGGATCGTGTTCACGGCCATGTTCATCGGCGCCGGAACCGGTGTGTCTGACCGGGAGCAGGGCATCGCGTCAGGGATCGCCTCTACCGGCTCGGGGATGGGTGCCGCCGTGGGCCTCGCCATCCTGGTTCTTGTAGCGACAGCCGGTCTTGATGACCTGACTGGCGAACAGCTGCAGAAGGAGACGGCAGAAGGGATCCGTACCACCCTGTTTGTGGTGGCCGGGGGGATCGTGCTGACCTTCCTCGTCGCCTTGGCCCGGCGTGAGGGGCCGGCCGAAGCAGAACCGGCGCCCGTACCTTGCGAGGGCCGTCGCTGCTGACGGCTGTCCCTCCCCAGCTCCTCCGCTACGGCCGCGCCCGGAACGGGCTGAACCTGCCCACAACGCACATCGTTTGACGCCCGTTACGTCGTGGCTGTCGGTTTTGACCAGACTCTTTACAAGCCTGAGGCCTGGTGCCATGGTCATGTCCCACGTGGCGTGGCTGTCGAAGGCGACGCCCTGTCCGGGGGGACGACGACATGATCCGTGGCTTCGCGCCGTTGTGTCTCAGCCGATGGTCCCGGTTCAGATCCCGGGGTCTGATGCTGCTGGCTCTGACCGCTGTCCTCGCGGCTCCAGTCCCCCTCCTCGTCTTCGGCGGCAGCGCAAGCGCCGGGCCAGGACGGGCGCTTGCGCTGCCGGCGGCGGATCCGACGTCCCCGCCGCCGGCCCCGCATCACCAGGCTGCTCCCGCCGCAGCGATGGAGCCCGCCGCGCCCACCCTGCCCCGCGACGGCTGGACCGCGACCGCGAGCGATCATGAGACGGCCAGGGGCGACCACAGTCCCACCCGCGTCCTCGACGCCGACCCCAACACCATGTGGCACAGCAAGTGGACGCCCACGGCCACGCCGTTGCCGCACAACATCACCATCGACATGAACAAGACAGTGGTCGTCTCCGCGCTGGTCTACCAGCCCCGAGCCACCGGCATCAACGGCCGGATCGGCGAGTACGCGATCCACCTCAGCGCCGACGGAGCCGCGTGGGGTGCTGCCGTTGCCACTGGCACCCTGGCCGACGACAACACCGTCAAAACTCTGAGCTTCGCGCCCCAGGGCGCCCGCTACATCCGTCTGACCGCGACCACGGAGGCCGGCAGCCGCGGCCCCTGGACCAGCGCCGCCGAGATCAACCTGCTCGGCGATCCGGGTACCACCGCCTCCGTGGTCGACCTCCCCCGTGACGGCTGGACCGCGACCGCTAGCGACCACGAGACGGTGAAGGGCGACCACAGTCCCACCCGCGCCCTCGACGCCGACCCCGACACCATGTGGCACAGCAAATGGACACCCACGGCCACGCCGTTGCCGCACAACATCACCATCGACATGAAAGCGGCCCGACCCGTCTCCGCCCTCTCCTACGAGCCCCGCCGTACCGGCATCAACGGCCGGATCGGCGCCTACACCGTCACCACCAGCACCAACGGCACCACCTTCAGCACCCGCGTGGCGAGCGGCACCTGGAAGGACGACGACACCGTGAAAGGGGCCACCTTCACGCGTACAGTCACCGCCCGCTACGTCCGGCTGACCGCGACCACCGAGGCGGGGGGCCGTGGGCCGTGGTCCTCGGCGGCCGAGATCCGGATCAGCGGTCCCGCCAACCCGGCCGCCCACGGCATGTGGGGCAAGGTGACAGGCTTCCCGCTGGTCCCTGTCGCCACCGCGGTGCTGCCCAACAACACAATGCTCGCGTGGTCCGCATACGGCACCGACCGCTTCGGCGGCAGCAACGGCTACACCCAGACCGCGATCATGGACCTCGCCACCGGCCGCGTCACCCAGCGCCGCGTGGACAACACCGGGCACGACATGTTCTGCCCCGGCACCGCGGTCCTCAAGGACGGGCGAGTCCTGGTCACCGGCGGCTCAAACGCCAAGCGCGCCAGCATTTATGACCCCGCGACCGACGCATGGACCTCGACCGCGGACATGAACATCGCACGCGGCTACCAGGCGATGACGCTGCTGTCCACCGGTGACGCCTTCGTCCTCGGCGGATCCTGGAGCGGCGGCAACGGCGGCAAAGGCGGCGAGGTCTGGTCCTCCGCCAACGGCACGTGGCGCACGCTCAGCGGCGTCCCCGTCACCACGACCATGACCGCCGACCCACGCGGCCCCTACCGCGCCGACAACCACCAGTGGCTGCACGCCACCTCGAACGGGCGCGTGCTGCACCTCGGCCCCAGCAAACAGATCAACTGGATCTCCACCAGCGGCAACGGCAGCATCACCGCGGCCGGCACCCGCGCCGACAGCCCGGACGCGATGAACGGCAACGCGGTCGCGTACGACATCGGCAAGCTGCTCACCCTGGGCGGCGCCACCGCGTACGAGAACGTGAAGGCCACCCGGCGCGCCTACACCGTCGACCTCAACGGGGGCAGGCCGGTCAGCGCCCGCACCGGCGACCTGGCCTACGCCCGCGCGTTCGCCAACAGCGTCGTGATGCCGGACGGCAAGGTCGCGGTCTTCGGCGGCCAGTCCTACGCGGTCCCGTTCAGCGACGCGACCTCGGCAATGACCCCGGAGATCTGGGACCCGGCGACCGGCAGGTTCACACGCATGGCAGCGATGGCCGTGCCGCGCAACTACCACAGCGTCGCCAACCTGCTGCCCGACGGCCGCATCTTCAGCGGCGGAGGCGGCCTGTGCGGCACCTGCGCCACCAACCACCCCGACGGGGCGATCTTCACTCCGCCCTACCTCCTCAACGCCGACGGCACCGAGAAAACCCGGCCCCAGATCACCGGCGGCGTCCCGGCCAGCGCAGCCAACGGGACGAAACTCACCATCACCACCGACACCGCCGTCACCTCCTTCGCGCTGGTCCGCGCAAGTGCCGCGACCCACTCCACCGACAACGACCAGCGCCGCGTCCCGCTCACAATCCGTGAGACAAGCACGGGGACGTACGAGGTCACGGTGCCGGCCGACCCGGGTGTCGCACTGCCAGGCACATACTTCCTCTTCGCACTCAACGCCCAAGGCGTACCCAGCAAGGCCAAGATGCTCAACCTGGGCTGAGAGGCTGTCAGGAGCCAGCGGTTCCGATCCGGCACCGCAATCATGCCCCTCGTTGTCGGAGTCTCGGCCGCCAACACCCACGACAGCCAGGCATTGAAGCCCATGGTGCTCGGTCACCAATCGAGACGCGACCCCCACCGTGGGCGTCACTTCAAGCCCCAGCGTCTGCATGCCGACAAGACATACGACATACCTGAGCTGCGAAGGTGGCTACGAGTCAAACGCATCGGCGTCCGTATCGCCCGCAAGGGCATCGAGTCCTCCGAGCGCTCGGGCGACGCAGGTGGGTGATCGAGCGGACCATGTCCTGGTTCACCGGATACCGCCGACTCAACCACCGCTACGAGCGCCACCCCCGCAACTATCTGGCCTTTCTCGGTCTCGCCGCCACCCTCTCTGCTGCTACAAACGGCTTCTCCGCCTCACCACATAGGCCACCGTCCAAAGACCAAGGACGACTTCTTCGTCGCCGCGTACCGGGCCGCCACCGAGGTCCTGTTCACCGAGGTCAGCCGGACCACCGAGGCCACCGAGCCCAGCGACGGCCCCCGCGGGATGCTGAACGCCGCGATGCGTACCTACTGCCGGCTGCTGGCCGCCAACCCCGGCCCGGCCCGGGCGCTGGTGGTCGAGTCGGTCGCCTGCCCGGCGATCCGCAAGGTACGGGTCGAGTGCCTCACGGCATGGTCCCATCTGATGGCGGCGCTGGTGGCCGAGCGCCGCCCCGACCGGCCGGTACCGCCGATGGCCGGTACCGCCGCGATCGGGGCGGTTGTGCATCTGCCGGCCACCGCCATCGAGGAGGGCCGGGACCTGTCCTCGATGACGGCATCCTGGCCGACACCGCCTACCGTCTGCTGCGCGCCAGACGGCCCGGCCTCACTTCAGGTGTCGGTCCAAGAACCGGCACCCGTCCTCCAGCTCGAACCACGGGGTGCCGGTGTGCCCTCCCAGATTGGCGTGCAGCGTCTTCTCCTTGCTGCCGAAGGCGTCGAACAGGTCCAGGGCCCGTTTCCGGGGGTTCCCTTCGTCGTCCCACTGCAGCAAGAACAGCAGCGGAATGGTGACCTGCCGGGCCTCCTCGCGCTGGGCACGGGGCACGTACCCCCCGGCGAAGAAGCCTGCGGCCGCGATGCGCGGCTCGACCACCGCCAGCCGAATGCCGAGGGCGGTCCACCCCCCGGAGTACCCGACTGGGCCGCCGATCTCGGGCAGCTCGAGGAGGGCGTCCAGAGTGGTCTGCCATTCCGGGACCGCGTTCTCGACCAGCGGGGCGATGAAGGTCTCGAAGATCTCGTCGACCGGCTCGCCGGCCTGCATCGCCCGCCGGAGGTCGGCACGGGCCTGCTCGTCGGCGGCGGAACGAGGCCGGTCACCGCACCCGGCGGCGTCGATGGTGGCCACCGCGTAGCCGCGCGCCGCGGTGTACCGGGCCCGGGCCACCAGCCGGGGTTCCGCCTTGGGCAGGCCGTTGTTGTGGGCCATCAGGACCAGCGGAGCCGGTGCGGATCCAGGCGTCCACAGGGTGCCGGGGATCTCGCCGAGGGTGAATTCGCGCTCGAGGACGCCGTCGTCGAGGCGCTGTTCAGAAGTGAAATGCATGGTCGTGCCTTTCGGGAGTGCACTGGAACGGCGCTCCCGGACGACCTATCGCCCGACCGTGACCCCGGAGGGGAGCACCCATGTCGATACTGCGTTCACGGGTACCACCTCCTCGTTCTCTCGCACGGCCTCCGGGAGATTAGCAACGGTCGCCGTGGTCCGCCAACGGGTTTTTGCGGAGGCTCCGTGGCCGGATGCCGCCTCACCACATAGGACACGGTCTAGGTTCAGGCGGGCCCGGTTGCACACCCAACCGCCGGCCCGCGAACAACTAATCGGGGACGTAGGTGCAACGTGAGGCGGGTACTCAATTGCGGGCCGCGCAATCCACCACACTACGACGACGGCTACGGAAACCTTCGGGATGCCTTGCGGCCGGTCGTCCGACTCGCGGGCGACGCACCTGCCTCTCGGTGCCGTCAATGCGCAGTTCCACCCTCTCGGTGTCAGCGCAGGCGAAGACATCGCCAGGGTACGCAGGCGCACGCCGGGCCGGTCAGGGATCGCGAAGCCGCGCCGGGCCAGCAGCGGCCGGATCTCGTGCACTGCCCGGGTCACGTGCACGGACCGCGTATGGCTTCACCAGATTCCTCCGAGGATGCCCCGGCCTTCAGGCCGGGGAGGGATCGGACTCCTGCGAAGCAGGGCAGGGAAAGCCGGATCGCCGCCAAGGCGATCCGGCGTCACCCCGAGACTGGGTGAGGCAGCCCGCAATGATCAAGAGCTCTCAACTGTCAGTCCTCCCAGGTAGGTTCAGATTCATGACGACGGAAGCGATTACGGATCGGGCCGGGCATGCCCGGTACACCTTTCGTGTGCGCCTGTCGTCCGGTGCGCGGTCCGCGCTCGAAGCGGAGTGGGACCGGTGCCGGTGGGTGTGGAACGAATGCATCGCCAAGTCCAAGGCTGTGCACGCCCTCAGCAGGGCGACGGGCGAGAAGCTGACGTGTGGTCCGGCCCAGCTCGACAAGATGCTGACCCAGGCCCGTGCGGTGACGCCGTGGCTGGCCGAAGGGGCTTCGGTTCCTCAGCAGCAGCTCATACGCGACTTCGCGAAGTCGCGGGCCAAAGCGCTCAAGGACATCAAGGCCCGGGTTCCCATGCGGCAGCGGACCGGGATGCCCAAGTGGAAGAAGAAGCGTGACGCCGACCCGAGCCTGAACTACACCCAGCGCGGATTCCGGCTCAAAGACGGCCGCCTGCACCTCGCCGGCCACATCGTGCTGAGCGTGGTGTGGTCGCGCGAGCTGCCCAAGCGGCCCAGCTCGGTACGCCTGTACCGGGATGCGGTCGGACACTGGTGAGCACGCACTCCCCCTCTCCGAAAGGACGTATGCCTGCACCGCGTGCGGAGCCGTATCCCCCAGGGATAAGAACTCCGCCCGCGTGATGCTGGTCCGGGCTGGTCTCTGTCCCGGCTAGCGCTGATCGTGTAAGACCTGCGCGCCCGCCGGGCCGCAGGCGACGTGAGCTAGGAATCCCCTCCCATCAGGGACGGGAGGTTTCAAGTCACGGCCAGGCGCACCTCAGGCCTTGCCCTGCCGCCGGTCAGCCATGCAGGCCGGTGCCCGCACCCGGCGGGCGCACCATATAGACATCGATCGGGTCCTGGGTTTCCACCACGAATCCGTGGCGTTCGTACAACCGTCGGGCGGCACTGCCCTGCAGGACGTTCAGGCGGGCGCTCACACCCAGAGCATCGACTCGGGCCAACAGGGCGCGCAGGACGGCCGATCCGAGGCCCCGGCCCTGATGGTGCGGCGCGAGGTAGAAGTGCTCCAGCCACTGTCCTTCCTGGACGGGCCGCATGGTGACACACCCAGCAAGTTCGCGGCCTATCTCGATGATCGACGTGTACTGCGGTGAGAGGGAGTCACGCAGCCGCTGTCGTACCCGTTGCTCATCGAAACGCCCCAGACGCTCCAGGTCCGCCCGCATGACCGTGGCCCGCAATCCCACAATCACTTCGACGTCCGCCGGCTCCGTGGAACGCAGCACCCACCCCGAGCCGTGGGCTGACCCGACCCGCTCAGGTACTGACTGCGCTCGGCCCACCCTCACACGTTCAACCATGGCTGGAGTATCTCAGCCGCCCGACTGTGACCAACCACGCTGCGAGCGCGGTGCGCTTCGGGTCGGGCATGACCTGCTGGTGCCGCCTGGCCTAGTGGAACGGGGCCGGGGTGTGGCCCCGGCTGCACGAGGTCCTCCTCACCAGACTCCGCGCCGCGAACACCCCGGACTTCTCCCGGGCGGCGCTCGACGGCTCCCACGTCAGGGCGTTAAAGGGGGGCCAACCACTGGGTTTGCCGTTTAACCCCTGCCGTCAGGCAGTACGGCCTCGTCTCCGGCAACGGGGGTGACTTGGCCGGTCGAGGACCAGGGTTCCTGGGGTGGATCCCAGGTCACTTCGACGTCGGCTTTGTGGAAATCGCGAGCGAGTCCCTTCACCATGGTGGCCGCAGCGATCCGTGCCTCGTGAGGGTCCGCGTTGAGTGGCACGTCGGTGAGGCGTCCGCAGAGCATTCCCCCTTCCACGCTGAGCACGCTGTGTCGCCAGCCTTCCGGCGTCGCCAGCAAGACGATTCTCTTCGGCATGCCGAAGGGTGGCCGCGTCTCCTTCTCCTTCCTTCGTCTCTCCATGCCGCCATCCAACATGGCCGGCTTCGTGGTCGTGGCGTTGGGTGGACGCTCACTGCGAAGTAGAGCAGTCGGCCGTCGGTGAGGATGTTGGAGGCAACGACTGTCGACGGGTTCGGGCGACGCTTCGCCTGCTACGCCGGGGGACAGCGGCGGCTCCCTCTACCCGCGGGTGGAGGAGGCCCTGGCGCGCGGGACCGCCTTCATGAGCTCTCGCGGGCTCGTCCACTTCGACGCCCATTTCAGCTGCTGCGGCGTGGTTCGGGCTTCGTAGGCGAGCGTGGGGATTTCGGACTTGCCCTCAGCTCCGGATTCGAACTTTCAGCGGACGAGACCGAGTTCCTTTCGGCCCATCTCGCGTACGACCACTACTACACCGCGGGGCATCTGCTCCACCACCATCTGCTCGGTGGCCTGCGCGGTGACATGGAGCACGAGGTGTTCCTGTGCGAATGGATCGCGGGCCGACAGCACGATGGCGTCCCGCCCGAGACGGCCGCGATCATCGACAGACACGTCCGGTCTGCCCTTGTTCTGAACGACTTCCACCGCCGCCTACTCACGCACAGCAAGCGGACGCCGTTCCCAGCCGCCCAGCTCGGCCGGCCGCCGTCACAAGATCTGTGAGTGAACCGTTCGCGCGTAGTCGAGTGAGTACTGCACGGAGGATGCCGACAAGGTCCTTGCCCGATGTCGTATCGGCAGCGCCGCCGACGTATGGGGCGACAACGCCTCCTCCGGCCTCACCTGACCAACTCCGTTGACCATCAGCGTCCATGGCGCGCCTCACAGCGCTGAAATCGTCATGCCATGGACCTCTCCGCCATCGCCTAGGAGGCCGTGGCGGGACTCATCGCTGGGTTCCTGCTGTGGCTGTCCGGCCGGATGTACACCCGGTGGGGCCCCGCCTCGCGCACGACGTCCCCTGCCCCTGCCGACCGAACCCTGGAGCACCGCCCGATGGGCCGACATTCGGCCGGCGTCAGCTGGAGGTGACGCTCGACATCCCGGCCGAGGAAGGCGCCATCGCCTTCGGCGTCCGGCTGGGGGGCGAAGCGCCGTCCTCGTGGCGGACGTCCAACGTTCCGCGGCTGCATCCGCAGGCTCATGGGAGATCCTCCGGGGCCGACGTACCGCGGTACGCGGCGGGCCGCGCCGCTTCGCGAGGAGGTTGTCCGTCCACAGCGGATGATAAAAGGCAAAGGCAAGGAGGTTACCCACTCCTTGCCATGCTCAAGGTATAGCGCACCGGGGGGCTTGCGGCAAGGCCCCCGTCGTACCGCAGAATCACCGGCCTAGGCCAGAACCTGCGGAAACGGGAGTTGCGAAGTGCGCGTGTTGTTGGTGGCGTATGGGTCGCGCGGGGACGTCGAACCGATGGTGGGACTCGCGGTGCAGTTGCGGGAACTCGGCGCAGAGGTGCGGGTGTGCGCGCCGCCGGACTTCGCGGAGCTGCTGGACGGTGTCGGCGTCCCGCTGCTGCCGATCGGCCAGCCGGTGCGCCCGATGGTGAAGGGGGCGGTGACCGGGACGGCGCCGATGCCGGCGGCGGGCCTGCCCCAGCGCGCGGCCGCGTTGGTCGCCACGACGTACGACGCGGTCGCCGCGGCGGCCGAGGGGTGTGACGCGATGGTGGCGACCGGCCTGTTCCCGGCCGCGGCCGGCGCGCGGTCGGCGGCCGAGAAGCTGGGCATCCCCTACCTGTTCGTGGCCTACTTCCCGACCTACCTGCCGTCTCCGCACCACCCGCCGTTCGAGCGGCCGGGCCGGCCGTTCCCGCCGGACGTGACCGACAACCGGGTGCTGTGGGACCTGGACATCGAGAACATGAACGTGCTGTTCGGCACGGGGCTCAACACCCACCGGGCGTCGATCGGCCTGCCACCGGTGGACAACTTCCGCGACTACGTTCTCACCGACCGGCCGTTGCTGGCCACGGACCCGACCCTGAGCCCGTGGCTGGAGCCGGCAGACCTCGACGTGGCGCAGACCGGCGCGTGGTTCCGGCTGGACGAACGCCCGCTCCCGGCCGATCTGGAGGCGTTCCTGAACGCCGGCACACCACCGGTCTATGTGGGCTTCGGCAGCATTCCCATGCGCGCCTCGGAGGACGTCGCCCGGGCGGCCATCGAGGCGGTCCGCGCGCAGGGCCGCCGCGCACTCGTCTCCCGCGGCTGGGCCGACCTGACCCTGACCGACGACCAGGACGACTGCTTCGCCGTCGGCGAGGCCAACCATCACGCACTGTTCGGCCGGGTGGCCGCCGTCGTGCACCACGGCGGCGCAGGCACGACGACGACGGCCGCCCGGGCCGGCGCGCCTCAGGTGGTGGTACCCCAGATGGCGGACCAGCCGTACTGGGCCGGTCGCGTGGCCGACCTGGGCATCGGCGCGGCACACGACGGCCCGACTCCCACCTACGAGTCCCTGTCAGCCGCGCTCAAGACGGCCCTGACCCCCGACACCCGCGCCCGAGCGACCGCCATCGCCGACACGATCCGCACCGACGGAGCGACGGTCGCCGCAAAGCTGCTCCTCGACACGGTCAGCCGAGAAAGGCCGCCAGTGCCCGCGTGAACCACGCGGGATCGTCGAGCCAGGACCCAGAACACAGAACCTGCAATCCCCGGCGACCTGAACCGACAAGGGCCACGGGGTCCACGTCAGGCGGAGCGTTGCTCGTCATGGCCACGAGGTTCGTCACGCCGGTCCAGACGCCTTGCTGCACGCAAAGTTTGCAAGCGACCTCAAAACGGAGCTGATTACTTGAACCCCCTGACCACCAGCGCGTTCGACCTTCCCGACCGCCTCTCCCCCAAAGCCGACCCAGCGCTGATCGCCGGCGATGAGCAGCACTTCGCGGCCATCGCGGAGTGCCTCGAGCAGTCGATCGCCGAGCTGTCCGACCGCCTCGATGCCGAGCTCAAGGCTCCCGGCGGCATTGGCCGGCAGGCGATGGACCGGGATGCGGAGATCCACCGGCTGACCACTCGCCTGCGCGCACTGCGTCGCTTCGGTTTGGACCTGTGCCTCGGACACGTGGTCAGCGCGGACAACTCCGAGCCCGTGTACATCGGACGACTTGGCCTTACGGACAGCGCGGGTCGTCGGCTGCTGGTCGACTGGCGCTCCCCCGCGGCTGAGCCTTTCTTCGGAGCCACCCACGGCAACCCGATGGGTCTGGCGAGCCGCCGCAGGTATCGCTGGACCCGCGGCCGGATCAGTGACTACTGGGACGAGGTGTTCACCTCGGACGGGTTTGTCGGGCACGCCGCGCTCGACGACCAGTCCGCCTTCATCGCCAGCCTGGGCAGCAATCGGTCGCCACGGATGCGAGACGTGCTCGGCACCATCCAGGCCGACCAGGACGCCATCATCCGTGCGGGATCCCGTGGCGCTCTCGTCGTCGACGGCGGTCCGGGTACGGGGAAGACCGTCGTCGCTCTGCACCGCTCCGCCTACCTCCTCTACTCCGACCCTCGCCTCGGTCACCGTCGGGGAGGCGTGCTGTTCGTCGGTCCGCACCGGCCCTACCTGGCCTACGTCGCCGACGTCCTCCCCAGCCTCGGAGAGGAGGGCGTGCAGACCTGCATCCTGCGGGACCTCGTCGCCGAAGGAGCCGCAGCAGCGGTCGAAGCCGACCCCAACGTGGCCCTTCTGAAGTCGTCCGCGAACCTGGTGAAGGCGATCGAGCCGGCCGTCAGGTTCTACGAGGAGCCACCCACCAAGGGGATGACGGTCGAGACCCACTGGTCCGACATCTGGTTGAGCGCCGACGACTGGACCGTGGCGTTCGAATCAGCCCCCGGCACTCCGCACAACGAGGCGCGCGACCAGGTCTGGGAGGAGCTGCTCACGATCCTGGTGGACAAGCACGACGGCGACGCCTCGGCCGACCAGCTCCGCAAGTCGCTGCAGCAGAACAGGGAGTTGCTCACGGCCTTCAACCGCGCGTGGCCGCTGCTCGAAGCGGCCGACCTCGTCGGAGACCTCTGGTCGGTACCCGCCTACCTGCGGAAGTGCGCTCCCTGGCTCAGCCGCGATGATGTGTCGAAGCTGCAGCGCGAGGACGCCCAGGCCTGGACGGTGTCCGACCTGCCGCTCCTGGACGCGGCCCGGCAGCGGCTCGGCGACCCGGAGGCGTCGCTGCGCAGGCGTCGGCACGAAGCCGCCGTCGCCGCCGAACGTGCGCGCCGGGCCGACGTCATCGACCGCCTGCTGCAGGACACCGAGATCGACGAGAGCGAAGGCGCGGTGGGGATGCTGCACGGACGGGACCTGCAGGACACCCTGATCGACGAGAGCGCCCTGCCCGGCACCGAACCTGACGTGCTCGCCGGCCCGTTCGCGCACATCGTCGTGGACGAGGCTCAGGAACTGACCGACGCGGAGTGGCAGATGCTGCTGCTCCGGTGCCCGTCCCGGAGCTTCACCATCGTCGGGGACCGTGCCCAGGCCAGGCACGGGTTCACGGAGTCGTGGCAGGAACGGCTCGAGCGGATCGGGCTCGACCGGATCAACATGGCCTCCCTGAGCATCAACTACCGGACGCCGGAAGAAATCATGGCGGAAGCCGAGCCGGTCATTCGGGCCGTGCTCCCGGACGCCAACGTGCCGACCTCCATCCGCAGCAGTGGCGTCCCCGTCGTACACGGATCTGTTGCGGATCTGGGCTCGATCCTCGACACCTGGCTCGCCGAGCATGCCGACGGGATCGCCTGCGTCATCGGCGCTGGTGACATCGGAGAGGGCACGTTCCGGGCGACGTCCCGCGTCCGCTCACTGACCCCGGAGCTGTCGAAGGGGCTCGAGTTCGACCTGGTCGTCCTCATCGACCCGGAGACGTTCGGCAACGGAATCGAAGGAGCGGTCGACCACTATGTCGCGATGACCCGAGCGACCCAGCAACTCGTCATCCTCACGAGCTCCGGACGTCGGCCGGACGAACGCCCACTCCCGGCCGAGTTGGTGGCGTTCCTGGACGCCGGCACACCACCGGTGTACGGGGCGTCGGCAGCGGGCCTGCCCGGCGCCCCGGAACCAGACATAGAAGCACCGTGGGAGGTGGTCAAACCAGGCCGACTACCTTGGAGCAGTCGGCTTGCGACGTCATAACACGTCCGTCACTGGCGGAGGCTGCACGTGTCGTGCAGCCTCCGTGCCCTCGCCACGACGCGTTGCTCCGGACCCGCAGTGCCCAACCCCCTCGGGTCTTGTGCAGTCGTACAACCCATGGCTCCCCAATGTCAGACACAGGGACGAGCACACAGGCGGTGCGGGCCCCTAGCGTTCTCACCACCCCAGAGGTGAGGGAGTACGCAGCGATGCCCGAGAGCGCAGCGCCACGGGAGTATTTCGTGGTGATCGGCAGGGACATGGCCCGCAGGGTCTGCGGTCTGCTGCAGTCGGCCGGACACTTTGTGTGTCACCTCGAGCGTCCCGGAGATGAGGATCTGCGTCGGGCGCTGGGGCGGGAGGTGGCCGGTGTGGCGGTGCTCCTCGACGACGACGTGGAGTCCCTGCGCTATGCGCTCGCTGTCGAGCACATCTGCCCCAACGTCAAGCTGGTGGTGACGGTCTTCGACCGGACGGTCAGTGAGCAGCTCCTGCGCGTACTGCCGAACTGTCAGGTCACCTCGCCGGCCGATGTCGCCGCGCCCGTTCTTCTGGCCGCCTGCCTTCAGCCGGGTCTGTTGAGCGTGACCCGGACACCTGCGGGCCACGTCGGTGCTCGCTGGCACGACGAGGTCGTGCATCTGGAGCCGTGGCGGCCGCCGCGCTCGCTGCGGTGGCGGGCCCGGCTCGGCCGGTTCCGAGGGCAGCTGCGACCGCACGACGGCAGTTCGCGGATCATGCTGACGGGTCTGGCCGGGCTGCTCGCGGTGCTGCTGGCCGACTGGGGCTGGGCTGTGGCCTTGAACCATCGCCCGCCCGTGGACGCTTTGTTCGAAGCGGCGCGTACGGTGTCTGCCGTCGGCCCGGCGGCCGCCCATGGTTCGGACACGTATCTGGCGTTCTCCGCCGTCGCGATGCTCGTCACCATCGTCTTCACTGCGGTGTTCACCGCCGGGATGGTCGATCGCCTGCTGGGCCCGCGCGCGGTCGGCATCGTGGGTTCCCGTGCTCTGCCGCGGGCGGGGCATGTGGTCGTCGTCGGGCTCGGACAGGTCGGACTGCGTCTGTGTACCCAGCTGCAGGCTCTGGGCATCGGCGTGATCGCGGTCGAGCGGGATCCGGCAGCGCCGATGCTGCGGCTGGCCCGGGCATTGGGCGTGCCCGTGGTCGTCGCCGACGCGACCGACCGGTTCGTGCTGAGCAGGCTCAATCTGGGGCAGGCGCAGGCGCTGGCCGCCGTGGCCTCCGACGATCTGGACAACATCGCCGTATCGGTCGCGGCACTGGCCGTGGCACCGGAGTTGCGGGTGGTCATGCGCGCGGGCGAGCACGAGGCCATCGCGGAGACCCGCTCCTTGTTCCGGATCGGTGACGTCCACGACCTCAACAGTCTGACCGCCGCGTATACGACTGCGAGTCTGAGCGGGCTGCGGCCGCGGGGCGTGGTGGCACACGGGAAGCGGCTGCTGGTGCAGCGCGGGGACGGGGCTTTCATGCCGTGGCCGTCGGCTGAGCGCTGCGGTCACCCGCCGGAGGGCGACGCCCGTGCGGAGGTCGCCGCCGCACATCTCCCGGGCTGACAGGCTTCCGGGCCACGTGGCGGTGAAAGGTCCCGCCGGCCATCGGTTGCCCGGGGCGGTTGCCGTATCACTGCTGCTGCCGCCGTCGCGGGGCCGGGACCGTGCCGTATCGCCGAGTTGTCCCCGTGATCGTAGGGCGAATTGGACTGCACATCCGCGACCGCGTTTGAGCATGTGTCTGAACAGGGCTCCGGCACGCGTGACATCTGTCCATGGTGGCCCGACCGCGATCGCTCTTACCGTCTGCGTACCCCGATTCCGCGCGCCGGGTCACCCCCTGGCGTTCCCTGCCCTCGCGTGTCCTCACCCCCGGCGGCTCGTCGTACCCGAGCCCGATGAGCCGGGCGGCCGTCCTCACCCGACACGTGGGCACCGGCAACGGCGAGCAGGCCGCCAACAGGCAGACCTGCCCCAGCCGATCGGCCCAGCCTTCTGGCCTCCCGCGTGGTCGTCCACATCGTCGTCCCACCCGTGCTCGGCATGTGCACGACCCCGCAGGCCGGTTTTGCCCCGATTCCTTCCTCTGTAAGGACTGAGCATGAGCGCGCACCCCACCAACACCCACGTGGCCTCGCCACCCCGTGAGAACGGGCAGACGCCAACCGCGGACGGCCTGAGTGCCGGGCTCAAGAACCGCCATCTGTCGATGATCGCGATCGGCGGTGTGATCGGCGCCGGACTGTTCGTCGGTTCCGCCTCCGGGATCGCGGCCGCCGGCCCCGGCATCCTGCTGTCGTACGCCCTGGTGGGCGCGATGGTCGTCTTCGTCATGCGGATGCTGGGCGAGATGGCCGCGGCCCGCCCCACCTCCGGCTCGTTCTCCGCCTACGCGGACCGGGCGCTCGGCCGCTGGGCAGGGTTCTCCATCGGCTGGCTCTACTGGTTCTTCTGGGTCGTGGTCCTGGCCGTCGAAGCCACCGCCGGCGCGAAGATCCTCGAAAGCTGGGTTCCGGCGGTCCCGCAGTGGGGCTGGGCCCTGATCGTCATGGTGGTCCTCACGGCGACCAACCTCGCCTCGGTGTCGTCGTACGGCGAGTTCGAGTTCTGGTTCGCCGGGATCAAGGTCGTTGCCATCGCCGGCTTCATCGTCATCGGCGCTCTGGCGGTGTTCGGCATACTGCCCGGCTCCGGCCACGAAGCTGTGGGCCTGACCCATCTGACCGGCCACGGCGGGTTCCTGCCCAACGGCCCCGGGGCGATCCTCACCGGCATCCTGATGGTCGTCTTCTCCTTCATGGGCAGCGAGATCGTCACCCTCGCCGCCGGTGAGTCCGAGGACCCGCGACGCGCCGTCACCCGGGCCACCAACAGCGTGATCTGGCGGATCGGTGTCTTCTACCTCGGCTCGATCCTGGTCGTGGTCTCACTGCTCAGGTGGGACGACCCGGCAATCAAGGAGAAGGGCTCGTACGTCGCGGCGCTCGACGCGATCGGCATCCCGCACGCCGGCCAGATCATGAACGTCATCGTCCTCACCGCCGTGCTGTCCTGCCTCAACTCCGGCCTGTACACCGCCTCCCGTATGGCCTTCTCACTCGGCCGGCGGGGCGACGCGCCCGCAGCATTCGCCCGTACCAACAGCCGCGGCGTGCCGCAGGCCGCCATCCTGGGATCGGTGGTCTTCGGCTTCGCCGCCGTCTTCTTCAACTACCAGTGGCCCGACACGGTGTTCCTGTTCCTGCTCAACTCCTCCGGTGCGGTTGCGCTGTTCGTCTGGCTGGTCATCTGCTTCACCCAGCTGAAGATGCGCCCCATCCTGCTGCGTGAATCGCCGGACAAGCTCGTCGTACGGATGTGGCTCTTCCCGTACCTGACCTGGGCGACCATCGCGATGATCTCCTTCGTCCTGGTCTACATGCTCACCGACGCCGCGGGACGTGACCAGGTCATCCTCTCCGCACTGGTCGCGGCACTGGTCGTGGCGATCTCCCTGGTCCGGGACCGGCTGCGCGCCAACACCAGGCACACGCTCACAAAGCCGTAGTACGCCCGCTGAACCGCTCGGGCCGGCCTGGACCGGACCCGCCCGAGCGGTCCGAAGGGGGTCGCCGAGCCACCGTCCGAGACCGGGCCGTGAAGCACACACTCAGCTCGCGGAGGTCGTCCGGTAGCGTCCGCGGAACTCCGCCAGCAGTTCGTCGCTCACCTCGGCGCCTGCGGCCACCGCGGCGTGCACCTCACGGAAATACCCCTCGTATCCGGCAGGAGTGTAGAGGCACAGGGCTCGCGCGGTCTGTGTGCCGGCATTGCGGAAGCCGTGTGGCGTGCCGCGCACCGCGGCCAGCAGGCTTCCGGGACCGGCAGTCACCTCACCGTCCCCGTTGTGGAGGGTCAACTCCCCCTCCAGAACGTAGAAGTACTCGTCGTGTCCGTGGTGGACATGCGGACGGGCACCCACGATCCCCCGGGCCCAGCGTGAACTCCTCGAAAGCGAACCGGCCTTCGGTGTGCTCAGCGGTCAGCCGGAAGAAGTGCTCGACCCCCGCCACGGCTATCAACTCCCCCTCCCCGGGGCGGCGAAACAGCGAGCGGCGGTCCGACGATTCATATTCGATCACGGCCGCATGATGGCAGAGATCACTATCTACCTGGCCGGGCTCCACATCGCGGGCATCTATCTCTGGTCAGCGCGGTGATCCGACGTCCGCAGAGCAGGTCCTTGCGGCGAGTGCGACGTCAGAGGGCGCGACGGCAAGGCGCGTGCGGGAGCCTTGTCAGCGTACGACGTCGAAGACGTTCTTCTGCAGGCCATTTGCGTAGACCTCGTGCTCGACGAGCTTCAGCTTCTGGGTGTCCTTGTCCGTGGCGCTGAACAGACGCTTGCCCGCGCCGAGCAGGAGCGGGAAGACAAGCAGGTGGTAGCGGTCGATCAGGCCGGCGTCCGAGAGGGCCTGGTTCAGGGAGGCGCTGCCGTGCACGATGATCGGGCCGCCCTCGGTCTCCTTCAGCGCGGCGACCTCGTCGAGCGAGCGCAGGATCGTGGTCACGCCCCAGTTCGCCACCAGGTCGTCCTCGGTGAGGGTGGTGGCGACGACGTACTTGGGCATCACCTTGTAGTCGGCGAAGTCCTCCATGTCCGGCCACACCGGGCTGAACGCCTGGTAGCTGGTCCGGCCCATCATCATCGCGGCGGCTTCCTTCTGCTCCCGGCCCTTGATGTCGAATGCCTCAGGGAGGAACTCTTCTCTGACTGCGGATCACGGAGAAACTCATCGGTCATCACCGGCCCCTCCCTGCGGCATCGCACGTGGGAGAGCCGCACACGTGCCTGACCGCGAGACCTACCAGCAGCCCAACAGCGACGAGCGGTGCAATACCAGCCTCAACCCGCGGCGCGGCATTGATGTGGTCGGGCTCTGTTATCCGAACGAAACGGCCTGGGCCGCTCTGCGCCGTCATGCCCGCGAGGGCCACGCCAGCAACCCCAGGTCCCACCCAGGGCACGTTGCGAAAGTGCTGATCACAGGCCTTTGTTGGGGACTGCGACCAGCACTGCCGCCTCGTCAGCGCGCCGCGTCGTACAGGACAACGAACGGGCCGCGGCCCTCGTCGCCGTCCGGCAGGCGCCAGCCGGCGGTGACGTATCCCCGGGCCCCGGCCGTATCGGTGCCGGGGGGCTGCTGGTCCGGCATGAGGACGCGCGTCACTCTGATGATCAAAGGCCGCCCCGCCGACTCGTGTTGCGGGTCGGCATCGGCCGTGGTTTCCACCCCGATGTCGGTGCCGTGCTGCCCGTCCGTGACGTCCGCCGACGCGACCACGGCCGAGAAGCCCGCTCCCCTGAAGTAATTGGTGACAGTGGGGTCGGGGGTGTTGGTCGCACTCTGAGCCTGCGGCTCGGCGCGGCCCTGAAGGAGAGCGAGCAGTTGAGCGACGAGCACTGGGTCGCGGGTCCCGTCGTACACCCACCGCCGTCCCAGTACCCCGTGCTCGGACGTGCCGATGAGCGCCTGATCGGCTCCGTCGAGTGGCGCCCCCCGGTAAGTGAGCGGTACGTGGTACGAGAGCGGCCGGTCGCCCGACCTGTCCGTGACCACCATGAACTCGATTCCCACCTCGCCTTGCGGGTCATCGAGCCGGAAGCCGCCGGCCTTGGTCAGTTCCGGCTCACGCGCCGTGCCGATGTACCACGGTTGCGCGGGAAGCCAGACCCCAAGGAGCTCCAGCTTGCCGGGCGTCATAGTGGTTTTGTGGATGACAGCCATACCCCATGAACTTGATCCGCCCGCGTCCGGTTCCCCTCACGCCATCGAGGCGGGGCGATATTGCGCTGCTCGACTCGCCTGCTCCCCGCACTATGTCCGGCCATCCCACGAGTTGGGCCGAATGGCCGTGCACCCCCTGGAAGCGTGCGGGCCTGGACGGGACTCCAATTGGGGCCGGCGACACCCGGGCATCTGGCGCCGCCCCTTTGCTATTGCCAGAGCCAACGGACGAAAGCGATGAAGCCGACCGCCCAGATGGCGACGAACCCCAGCACCATCAGAACCACACCAACACCGACGAGAAGATCGGTGAACGAGCTGCCCTCGTCCTCCGGATCGTCGTCGAGGCCGAGGGGGATCGCGGCCCAGTTGACGGGTCGGCTCACATAGTCCGAACTGGCTTTGCGTACGGCCGCCAGCTGTTCCGCTGCGAAAGCGGTACCGGCGAGGGACTCAGGATCGCGCCAGGCCAACGCCCGCATCCGCCGCAGCGGCGTGGAAAACCGCTCCTCGAACGCGGAAGTCTCCGCAGGGTCCCGATCCGCTTCGAGATACATCCACCGCCCGGCTTCCGCAGGCTCTCCGTACAGCCGGTAGACCTCGGCCAGGCGGCGCCGCAGCGTCAAGTCCTGAGGAAAGGAAGACACCAGGCCCCGCAGACGCTGCCGCGCCAAGGGGACCCGCCCCGCGGCAAGGTCCGCATCCACACGAGCCAGGGTCTCGACGAGTGTCATAAGTGAATGATCGCCGATAGAACGAGCTGGCTGCTGCCGGCCCCCGCGCCAGCGCCATTCGTCCCAATTTCATTGCCCCAGCGTGCGGATACCGCCGAGTTGGGCGGCGTGGGCACCCAACGGTCACTGGCCTCCCTCGCTGGGCCCACGGGAGGTGTCTGCGTGTACTTGCACGTGAACACCATCCTCGCCTGGGACGCCGCGCGGCGGCGAGGGAGTCGACAACCACAGGCCAGCGATCTTCTCGGCGGCTTCCGCTGCTGTGGCCAGGTCGGCCGCTGTGATCTCAATTCGGACCAGGGCGGGACTGGTCCCCATGTCTTGCGTCATGGGCGATGAGACGACGGCCCTTCGTCGGTGGTTCTGCCCAGCTCTGACATCACCCGATCGTGCGATCCGGGAGGCCGAATGTGGAGTCGTTACTGATGGGCTCGCGTATTCGACGCTCGCGAGTTGTCGGTGGTGCCACGTGTGGCATTGCTTTCCGTGTCGCCGGTGGCGAATCGGCTCCCTGCACCGCCGGTCTCGTTGAGGAGACTCCCCACCCAATGCGTTCGGCCCCGGGCACTGTCGCCGTGGACCCGCCATCTAGGGTGCGAGCATGACCTCGCATAGCTACCTCTCCGAACTGTTCTCGCTGGATGGCCGGGTCGCCGTGGTGACGGGCGGCAGTTCCGGCATCGGCCGAGCAATCGCCGGGGCTCTCGCGCGAGCGGGGGCGAGCGTGGTGATCGTGGCGCGTAAGGAGTCGGAACTGGCCGCCGCGGTCGACGAGCTGGCGGCGGACGGCTGCCGGGCGGCCTGGGTGAGCGCCGACCTGAGCACCCGCGACGGGGTGCGCGCGGCGGCGGATCAGGCAGCCGAGGTGTTCGGCGAGCCCGACATTCTCGTCAACAGCGCCGGGATCAACCTGCGCCCACCGATGGGCGAGCTGGGCGAGGAGGTGTGGGACGCCACGATGGCGGTGAACCTGGAGGCGCCCTACTTGTTGGGCCAGCGGTTCGGGCCCGGCATGGCCGAGCGGGGCTTCGGGCGGATCATCCACATCACCTCCCAGCAGGCGCACCGCGCGTTCGTCCACAGCGGCGCCTACGGGGTCTCCAAGGGGGCGCTGGAGTCGCTGGCCCGCTCTCAGGCTGAGGCGTGGTCGCCACACGGCGTCACCTGCAACACGCTGGTGCCCGGCTTCGTCATGACCCCGCTCAATACGCGATTGTCCTCCGACCCGGAGAAGGTGGCGGCGCTGGCCGCGCGCACGATGGTCGGGCGCAACGGCCTGGCCGAGGACTTCGCCGGAGCGGCGGTGTTCCTGGCCGGCCGCGCCTCCGGCTACGTCACCGGGCAGGCGATCTTCGTCGACGGCGGGTTCTCCGTTCACTGAGCCCAACACCGTGTGAAAACCGAACCATCACCCGGCCGCCCACCGCCTCATGCTCGGCCGGTCACGAACCCGTCGAGCGCCGCGGTCAGTTCCGCCGGCTTCTCCACCGGCAGTTCGTGGCCGGCGTCCACGATCCGCACCAGCGCGTCCGGGTAGGCCTTCGCCATGCGCAGCATCTGCGCGACGGGCAGCTGGATGTCGTGGTAGCCGTGGATCAGCAGGGTGGGCGTGCGGATCTCGCCCACCCGGTCGAGGACGTCGAAGGCCCGCATGGCACGGTAAAGCGTCATGACGACCTCTCGCGGGGTGTCCGCAGAGGCCTTGACGTACTCGCGGATCTCCTCGCGCGGGTATCCGGGGGCGAATGCCCGCTGGATGTTGGTGGCGACGAACAGTTTGAAGGGGACGAGCGTCGATGCCGCCATCAGCAGGCCGCGCCCCCGGCTGTAGGTCATCCGGCTGATGGAGTTCACCAGCACCATGCGCTCCACCCGCTCGGGGTGGGCGAGGGCGAGGGTCTGCGAGATCATCCCGCCCATCGAGTGGCCCACGAGGGCGAACCGCTCGACCTCCAGGTGGTCGAGGAGGGCGAGGACGTCCCTCGCCAGCTCCTCGATCGTCCGCACTCCTGCCCCGCTGCTCTCTCCGTGCCCACGCAGGTCGAACCGTATGACCCGGCGCTTCGGGGCGAAGTGCGCCACCTGGTGGTCCCAGCGGTGCCGGTTCGCCGTCCAGCCATGGATGAACACCAGCGGCACGCCGTCACCGTCACGGGGGCCCTCGTCGTCATACGTCAGCGTGGCGCCGTCGAGAGCGAGCTGCGGCATGGGTCGTTGCCTCCTGGACTGCGGTCGGTTACTGACGGGTACGGTAACCGGCCCACCCGGCCGCCGTCACCGTTGTTCGCCGAACAAATCCAGGGCCGAAGATGGATCGCCGCCAGCAACGCACGCCGCAAGCCTCCGGCTCATCTACGGACAAAAGCTCTAGTCTGCGGCCAAAGGCCCGCATTTCGGCAAGGCCATCACAGCCGCGCCCGGCTCCTACCTGGAGGAAGAGATGCCCAGTCCACAGCAGCCCTTCGGCACCGTCGTCAGCTCGATCGGCGTCAACCTGCGCAAGTATCCCAGCACCGACTCTCCCATCACCGGAAACCTCAGCAGGGACGCAGAGGTCGGCCTGCGGAGCAAGGTCCATGCCCAGGACATCGACGGCAACAGCATCTGGTACCTGCTCAGGGACGAGCACGCCTGGGTCGCGGCCCGGCATGTCGCCAACACCGGACAGGTTCCCCTCTCCAAGGACGTGGACGGTGCGGGCTGACAACGGCGGCACTCCGCCGAGGCGCACGCCCCGAGGACGGCGGACCAGCCGCCCCGTACACCGGGGCTCCCGTAACCGGGATTGCCGCCCGGCAGACTACGGGGCCGTATCAGCCTCCTCATCCCGTGGTCGGTCCCCCGGGGCGATGGTGAGGATGTCGCCGGGGCTGCAATCCAGTGCATCGCAGATCGCTGTCAGGGTGGAGAATCGCACCGCTTTGGCGCGGCCGTTCTTCAGTACCGACAGGTTCACCACGGTCACGCCGACCCTCTCCGCCAACTCGGTCAGCGTCACGCCTCGTTCGGCGAGCAGCCGGTCGAGGTTGCAGGCGATGCGGTGCTGGTCTGAGGCTACCGACATGTTCAGACCAACCCGTCGACGTCCTGGGCCAGTTCCGTACCCCGGCGGAACGTCTCGGCCAGAGCGAGCAGCAGCAGGGCGACCAGCAGCGGGACGACGGGCAGCGAGAAGGTCGTGGTCACCGGGCTGCCGGCGCCGTCCAGTCCGAGCCGTTCGAGGACCAGACCGGCCCCGAGGGCGGGGCTGAACGCCGCGGCGAGAGACCCACCGGCGGTGAGACCGGCGATCCCGGCGACCCGCGCCGCGTTACCTGGTCGGAACGGCTCGCCCTCGGCAATGGAGAGCAACAGTCTGCGCAGCAGCAGGGCGCCCGCGCCGATGCTGAGGCCGAGCACGGCGACGTCCGCCCGGCTCAGCAGCTGCTCGGCGAAGGTGGAGTCGAACGAGCGCAGGGTCAGCGAGTCCGTTCCCACCTGGAGCCAGTTGCTCCGCTCAGTCCCGGAGATGTCGAGCCGTATCTTGTTGCCCGCGTCAGGGCGGAGGGGGACTTGGGAAGCTGAGTCGCCGCGGGCCGTCGTCGGCACGCTCAGCCCGGCCGGAGCGCGCGCCTGGACTGGCACGGTGACGTACGCCTTCGCCTGCGTCGCCCCGTTGACGGCGTACGCGACGCCGCCGACGGCCGCGAGCACCCCCAGCAACCACATGGCGCCGGCCAGCAGGAGGACCAGGCCGGAGCTCGCAAAGGCGCGCGGCTTCTTGGTGCTGCTCTCGTCGGCGATGCTGATCACGGGTTCTCGACTCATGTTGTGTGTGAGGGGCCCGCACGCAGCAATGGCCGGGGCAGCCGTCGACGGAGTGCCGACCACAGGACCAACATATCGTTTATCGATACTATCGACAAGCGATAAGTGTGAGGACGGCGATGGTCGCACCCCTGGGCCCTGTATCCGGCTGCCCCCACCGATCGCCTCGCACAACGCCGCACAGCGGGCGCCCCGTGGGCGACCAACCTTCCGCGCCATCAGGGAGCCCGCCCGAATGCTTGCCGGTTTCAGTACCGCAGGGCCGCTGCCACCTTCGTGGTGATCTCGCCCGACAGCTTGTGGGTACTGCGCGCGACGGCGTCCTTGGACTTCCCGGCCGCGACGTCGGACACGGTGACGACGGCCACGTCCTGCAGGTTGCCGTCCTTGTCGGTGAAGTTGACCTGCACCGCGAAGGACTTCGCCGCGTCGGTGGTGTTCTTCACCGTGACCTTGACGGTGGTCCGTCCGTCGTCGTCCGTGGTCGGGGCGCCAAGGGTCGCGGCGGCCTTGGCGTCTACGCCGCCTTTGACCTCGTCGAGCTTCCGCTGTGCCTCGGCAGTCGCGGACGCCACCGCCGACGCGGCACTCGAGGCCAGAGCGGATGCCTCCGAGGCCAGGGACGAGGCGGCGGCCGTGACGTCCGAGCCCACCGAGCCGATCGCCGACGCAGCCTTGGAAACGGTGTCCGAGGGGTTCGAGCCGGTGTCCGAGCATCCCGTCGCGGCGAGGAGGACGGCGGTAGTCAGCGCCGCTCCGGCCAGCCCCCGAGCCCGCGTCCCTGCCATGACGTTCCCTCCGGTCGGCTGCCGCACCAGTCAATGCCCAGGACCAGTCGCGCGCATGTCCGGTTACGGAGTCCGGGTGACGTCACCCGGGCGGATCAGCACCTGTTGCGTCCCAACCAACAAATCTCGCGGACCTCCTGACTTGCGTCGGTTACCCCTGTGGAGAGCCCGTTTCGACGGGGCCAGGTATCTCGGACGAGGGGCTGGTGCTCGTCTCGCCGGGCTGTTCCGTGGGCCCTGGCGAAGGCGTCGACGGAACGACCGTTGGCGTACTCGGACCCGGCGAAGGCGTCGACGGAACGACGGTCGGTGTACTCGGACCCGGCGAAGGCGTCGACGGAACCACCGTCGGCGTACTCGGACCCGGCGAAGGCGTGGAAGTCGGCGTCTCGGTCGCGGTCGACGTGGGCGGCGCGGTCGACGTGGGCGTCGGGGCAGGCTCGGTGGTGGGGCTGTCGGTCTTGGCCGCCGCCACCAGCTGGAAGTCCTTCGCCTGCTGGTCCTTCAAGGCCGCAGCCATGTAGGCGGTCCAGATCCGGGTCGGGTATGAACCGCCGTTGACGCGGCTGATGCTCGCGGCGGTGCCGAGGGAGATCCGCGTATGGGTCTTGGGATCCTCGGCGAACATGGCCACCGAGGTGGTCAACTGCGGGGTGTAACCGACGAACCATGCGGAGAGGTTGCTGTCCGTGGTGCCGGTCTTGCCTGCAGCGGGCCGGCCCAGGCGGGTGGCCAGGTAGCCGGTGCCCTCCGCGCTGACGACGCTCTTCAGGACCGAGGTGACCTGGTCGGCGGTGGCCCGGGAGAATGCCCGGATGTCCTCGTGGCCGGGAAGGTCGTACGACGTGTTGTTCCGGATGATCCTCTGGACCGACCACGCGGCGATGTGCCGGCCGTGGTTGTCGAACGTCGCGTACGCCTCAGCCATGTCGAGTGGGCTGGGGGCGGCCACGCCGAGGGCCAGGGCCGCGTTGGCGCTCATGTCGGGCGTGTCGGAGGGGAGGCCCGCGGCGATGGCGGCCCTTCGGACATCGGCCAGACCGGCGTCGGCGCCCACCTGCGCGTACACCGCGTTCACGGACTTCATCATCGCGCTGCGCAGACTGATCCGGCCGTAGTCACGATCGTCCTCGTTGGGCGGGCAGTAGCGCAGACCTCGGGGCAGGCCCTGGACGCAGCGGCGGCTGGTGCCGTCGTAGCGGGTGCCGGGCGTGATGGTGTGCCCGTCCTGGGTGGTGGCGCGGTGCTGCAACGCGGCGGCAAGGTCGAACGGCTTGAACGTGGAGCCGGCCTGGAGGTCGTGGCGGATGGCGTCGTTGTAGGGCTGGTCGGCGTAGTCCGGCCCGCCGTAGGCAGCGAGGATCTTTCCGGTGGAGGGGTCCACGGACGCGGCGCCGACGCGGATGGCCTTGGCCTTCTGGGTGTCCGGCAGCCGCCGCAGTTGCTTCTTCACCGCCGCGACCATGGCGTCCTGGTTCTTCTTCACGAAGGTGGTGGTTATGCTCCAGCCACCCGAGGCGAGCGTCGCGTCGTCGATGATCTTGTTGTCGACGAGGTAGCGGCGGGCGATGTCGATGAGGTACCCGGCCTGGCCGCTGACCCCGGGGGTGGGACGGGGTGCCTGCGGCGTGGGGAAGGCTGTCTTGGCGCGCTCGCCGCTGCTGAGATAGCCAAGCTCGACCATGCCGTCCAGGACGTAGTTCCAGCGCGCGACGGCCGCGGCCCTGTTCGCCGCGGTCGCTGTGGAGACGTCGTACACGCTGGGAGCCTTGAGCAGGGCCGCGAGGTAGGCGCTTTGCTGGACGTTCAACTGTGACGCGCGGACGCCGTAGTACGCCTTCGCGGCGGCCTGGACACCGTAGGCGTTGCGGCCGAAGTAGCTGGTGTTCAGATACCCGGCCATGATGGCTTCCTTGCTCTGCGTCTCATTGACCTTGATCGCGATGACGGCCTCCTTGACCTTCCGGCCGAGGGTCTGTTCTTGGGTGAGGTAGTAGCTCCTCACGTACTGCTGGGTGATCGTCGAGCCGCCCTGCAGGCCTTTGCCGGTGACGGTGCGCCACGCTCCGCGCAGGATGCCGCGGACGTCCACCCCTTTGTTGGAGTAGAACGTCCGGTCCTCGGCGGCAACGACGGCATGCTGCACATTGATCGAGATCTCGGAGAGGGGCACCGATGCGCGGTTGACCGCGCCGGTACGGCCCAATTCGGTGCCGTCGGCGTAGTAGTAGATGTTGCTCTGGCTCACGGCGGCCGCGTTGGGGCCGGGGACCTGGACGCTCAGGTAGAGGGCGGTGAAGGCGGTGATGCACAGGAGGAGCAGGGTGAGCAGACCGCCGAGCATCATCCGCCAGGTGGGGAGGATGCGGCGCCACCATGGCATCGCATGGCGCGCCTCCCTGCGCCTCTGCCGCGCCAGCCTGCGGGCCTGCCTCGTTGTCCGCAGCAGGTCGCGCCAGTCGGCATCCGCTGGGACGGCCGATTCGCCCGGCCCGCTGCTCATGCGTACGCAGCTCCTCTGACCGGCACCGTCGTGTCGCGCCGTTCGGGTGGCGCACTGGGTGCCGGATGGGGTGCGCCGCTCCGTATACGCCTAATTGTGCAGCACGTTCCCTTTTGGTGCCGGACCATCCTTGATCTTCAGCGGCGTAGCGGCTCCCTGCCCCGCCCGCCGGCCTCACGGCCCTGAGTCGGGCGCGGACTCGGTCGCGGCGCGGGGACAGTTCCGGACCCAGCCCTTGAAGTCCGGGCGCGCATCGGTCCGGTGCACACCAACGAGGCTTGCTCGGCGGCCGGTTGGGCGCTGTCCCCCCATCCGCATCCTGTCCCGGGCAGGCCTGTTGGGGGCCGCTGTGAGCGGGTCAGGCCGTAGCCTCGGCGGGCTCAAGCGCTGCGGTGTTCTCGGCGCTCTTGGTAGCTGTGTAGAACACAGTGGCGCCCTGCTTTGCCCGGGCGACCTTACTGCGAGCGACCAGCCTTTCGGTGGTGGTGCGTACGAGGTTGTCGTTGATGTTGCGCTCAGGGTGCGCGTCGGCGAGAGCCTTTGCGATCTCGGCGGCGGTGCGCGGCTCGGTCTGACCGCTCAGGTGCTGATGCACGAGGTCCGTGAGGGTGGGTCCCTTCTGTGCCGGGCCCGTGGCGGGAGTCTTGTTGGCAGGGGTCTTGTTGGCGGCCGCCTTCTTCGCTGCGGTCTTCTTGGTGGAAGGTGTGCGTGTCGTGTTTTTGGCGTCGGTTGAGCCCGGCTTCATGACGCTTCGGCGAGCTGCAGGGACCGTCTTGGGTGCGGGATTCTCGCCGCCCAAGGCGGAGCGCACCCCGACCAGGAGTTCGTGGTCCTGCTCAAGCGAGGCCAGTTGGGCCTGCAGAGCCTCGATCTCTTCCTGGATGCGTGCTTGTTCGGCCGTGTTCTGATTCAGGTCGGCGGTGACCCTGGCCGCGTACTGGGTTTTCAGCGTGGTGGTGTCCGACTCGGGCACGATGGCTCCTCAAAAGCGGGGGTGATGGTTCCGGACTCTACTCACCTTGCGGCAACACGTGTATGTGTGGACGCAATCCCACTCGGTCGAGACATCATTCAGCATACGCATGCAGGGAGGCCGAAGGCGCAGGGCGGCGGCTTGCCGAGCGTCAGAAGCCCCGACACAACTCGCCGTCAAGCGCAGCCGCGCACCCCGTGCCAGCCGATGAAGGTATGCCGCAAGGTCACGTCGATACGGCATGAGGCGGTGCCGTCCGTGTTCAGCTGCACAGTGGAGTCGTGGGTGTTGGCGTACCAGTCACCCGTGGGGTCGAAGATTCCGCGGTAGCCGAACTCCGCGTGGGCGGCGGTGCGGGCACGAGGGCAGGTCGCGTGGCAATCCCCGGTCTGGCTCGTGCCCGTAAGGGACCAGCCTGCGTCCCACGGCTCGCGGTTCCAGTGATACCGCGCGGTGGTGTTGACCTGGCGCACTCCGCCGTCGACGTGCCCCCAGGTGGTGGTGGTGTACAACGCGGTCATCAGGATCCCGCAGCAGTCGTACATCTCCGACCAGGTGCGCAGCTCATGGCTGTTCGCGGCCGTGTGCCGACGCCCGTCCGGGGCGGGCACGAACCGGACGGGGCCCAACTCCGGCTTGCAGTCATCGCCGACGCTGACCTCCTGCCGCACCGCCATCCCGGCCGGAGGCGGAGGCAGTGAGCCCGTCACCCGGAACTCCCCGCACTGATGACCCTGCCGTGCAGTGCCGGGCGGTGCGTGCGACACCGGGGCCGCGGCCGAGGACGAACTCAGCGGGGTCGACAGCACGAACACGGCGGCCATGATCAGCGGCAAGAGCGGCAACGAGCGCAACGAGCGCAACGACGGTAAGCAGCTTGGCATCTGTAACCTTTCCCTCTGTGGCGACCGGCAGCCTACCGGCCGGTAGCGCCCGCCTCACCAGCTACTCACCGAACGCCAATGAGACCTGCCCCCTGTCCGCGGCCGCCGTGGCGGTCCGGCAGCGCGAGCATCGCGAAGAACCGGTCCGCCGCGCCTCCGCGCCGTACGACCAAGAGTGCGGCGATGAGGACAGCAGCAGGGACGCCGAGCCACCAGCCCAGCAGGTGCACCAGGACCGAGGCAGTCACGGCCGTGCCGAGCGCCACCCCGAAAACCGCCCCCAACACAGCGGCGAGGATACGCAGTCGGCTCGTGACCGGTGCCGTGCCCGCCTCACGCTGCCCGGACCGGATCCAGAAGACCATCAGCGCCAGCATGACCGGAACGAGCACGACCCCCATTCCGTACAGCGTGAGCGCGACGGGCGAGGTGAGCCAGTGCGCCATCCGCGACAGCGTCTCCCCCGCGCCCAGTTGCCCCGGCCAGGCCGCGAACGACTCCCGGTCGGCAGAGAAGAACCGCTGATACCCGCGGCCGTCCCAGCCGTGGACGAGGATAAAGAACATGCCGGCGTATCCGATGCCCGCCTGCAGGAAGGCCGCGTACACCCGGCCGGAAGCGATGAGCCGCTCGGCGATCCAGAAGCCGAGCACGCCCTGACTCACATTCGTCGCCGCGAACAGCGCGACGAGCCACGCGGGCAGCACCCCGTGCCCGTCTGCGACCTGCATCGTCTCCCAGTCAGGAAAGCCCCACAGCAGCCATGCTCCGCTCGGCGCGAAGAGGCACGCGCAGTAGAGGACGGCACCCATCAGGTAGGGGTTGGACCACCGACCGCCGTTCTCCGCACGGGCGTTGCGGGCCGTGAGCTGACGGGCGGCGGCTGTCGCGAAGCTCGCGCCTATCCCGTACGACCAGAAGACATCGACCTGGACCATCGTGCTCTCCTTCCGGAATGACACGTCATTCCGTTCTCGAGGCAAAAAGAGTGAGCGGTCCTTGCCGACCTGCGGCTCAGGAAGAGCCGAGGCCGTCGAACATGAGCACTTCCACCGTGCGGATCCACGGGTCACGCATGGCTTGAGGGTCCTGAGCGTGCAGCAGCCGCACCGCCCCCGTCAGGATCATTCCGTTCACGGCGAGGCCGACGACATGGGCGTCGAGGTCACGCCGGAGAAAACCGCGGTCCTGCCCGTTGTGGATGAAGGCTGCGGTGTACTGAGCCGCTGCCTCCATGGCCCTGCCGGCCAGCTCCGGCTCGGCCCGGTCGATCGCTATGGCGTCGTAGAAGAGGATGCGGCACAGCGCCGGTTCTGCCACCACGAGGTCGAAGAGCTTGTGGCCGATGCGCCGGACCTGTTCCCGGTACTGGTCCAGCGACTGGCTGGAAGTGGGGTCTTCGTCGGCGATGGCGTCCATGACCTGCCTCAGGGCACGGGAGACCACGCTGCGCGCGATGTCTTCCTTGTTCTTGAAGTACCGGTAGAACGTGCCGTGGCCGGCCCCGAGTTCGCGGGCTATGTCGGAGATGCCTGTCGCGTGGTATCCGCGCTCGGCGAAGACCTTGCCTGCCGCGCGCAGTATCGCGTCTCGCTTGTCCACCACGCCCTGCGGCACAACCAGCCCCTCCCTCGTACGGAATGACGTGTCATTCTGGGACGGGACGACAACTCCCGTCAATACCTGCCGACTTCGCGGACCACCTGCGCCTAGGGTGGCGGTGCCTCGTCGCCCGAGGACGTGCAGGCGCCACATGGCCTCGGCGCGCCGACCTGAAGCCGAAGGCCAAAGCCCGTGAGACAGCGCAGCCGCTTGGGGCGGCTGCGCTGTAACGACCCGATCCGGTCAGCGATCCCAGTCAGGGAGTCGCGGTGGGATTGATACCGAGGACCACGGTGCCGATGACGCCCTCACTGAGGGTGCTGCCGACCAAGGTTATGGCGAGCAGCGTCGAGGATCCGCCGTTGCGGTAGATGCCGTCCTGGGAGTTGAGGGTGCGGCGGGCGGTGTTGGTCCGGTACGGGGTGAGGGCGGCGACCTGGGTGTTGTAGTTCTCGGGGAAGTACAGCTGGCCGGTGTGGGAGACATGCCCGCCCTCGTACGTACCGCCGGAAACGGTGCCGCCCACGTGCGTCTTGAGGTGGATGTGCAGGGCACGACCGACGTACCAGCCGGGGTAGATGGTGGTGAACTCGGCGACGCCGCTGGAGTTGGTCAGCTGCACACCGCGCAGGAAGGTGGTGTCCGGTGTCGACCCGCCGGCGACGTAGCCGGAGTAGATCCCGACCGCGTCGCAGTGCCAGATGTCGACGGCGACATTCGGGATCGGGGCGCAGGTTCTGGTGTCGATCACCGTCGTGCGAAGGGTGAGGGGCACGCCGGTCTTGCCCTCGGTGATGTTCTTGCGGACCGTCTCCAGGTCCAGGTAGTAGGGGCCTTCCGTCTGTTCGGGAGTAAGCACGCACGCGGCTTCGAGTGGTGCGGCCGCCGGCGTCTGCGCCCGCTTGTCCTGCAGGCTCGCCCCGAGGGCTTCGGGGGCTACGAATCCTGCGGCGGCCAGCGACAGTGCGGTAGCGCCGAGTCCGGTGAGGACCGCGCGGCGGGATGCGTTCTCGCGGCCGTTGGACGGCTCGCTCTGGGGGTGGGGGGATTCACTCATGACCCGAGAAGGTAAGCGGTAGCCATGTCCATGACTAGGCCATCTTTTGGCCACAAACGATTCACTGGTCTAGACAGGCACGTGCCGGGCGGCGTGGGTTCCACGTGAGCGGGCCGCCCAACTGCCGTGTCCGGATACGCATGGCCGGCAAGTGCCCGCGCGCCGGGCCTACTTCGGGGCCGGCGGGCCGACCGGGTCGAAGCCTCGGCCGTTGTCGGCGATGTCCAACGAGATCTGGTCGCCCAGGCAGGTCAAGGTCAGCGCGGCCCGCGGCGTCGCTGCGGCGTGCTCGCGCACATTGGCCGGCGCGCCCTGCGCCATGCGCAGCAGTGCCGCCTCGACACCCCCCGCTCCGGCACCGGCCGGGGGGGCCGGCGAGCAGGAAGACCGCCGTCAGCCCCGCGCCGCTCTCACGGTTGGCGAGCGCGCTCAGCGCCTCGGGCAGAGTGTGTTCGGTGAGGCCGGCCGGGGCCAGGTCGTGGACGTCCAGGTCGGCCGGCGCGGGCCGACCTGGACGTCGTGATCAGACGAGTCAGACGAGGTCGAACCGGTCGAGGTTCGACACCTTTACCCACGCCGCGACGAAGTCGTTGACGAACTTCTCCTTCGCGTCGTCGCTCGCGTAGACCTCCGCGAGCGCGCGCAGCTCGGAGTTCGACCCGAAGACGAGGTCGGCACGGCTGCCGGTCCACTTGACCTCGCCCGTGGCGGCGTCGCGACCCTCGAACGTGTTCTGGTCCTCGGACGTCGCCTTCCACGTCGTGCCAAGGTCGAGCAGGTTGGCGAAGAAGTCGTTGGTCAGCGACCCGGGGGTCGTGGTGAAGACGCCGAGCGACGACTGCTGGTAGTTCGCGCCCAGGACGCGGAGGCCACCGACGAGGACAGTCAGCTCGGGGGCGCTCAGGGTCAGCAGGTTCGCCTTGTCGAGCAGCAGGTACTCGGCCGGCAGCCGGTTGCCCTTCCCGAGGTAGTTGCGGAACCCGTCGGAGGTCGGCTCCAGCGCGGCGAACGACTCCACGTCCGTCTGCTCCTGCGACGCGTCGGCGCGGCCCGGCGTGAAGGGGACCTGGACGGGGAAGCCGGCGTCCTTGGCGGCCTGCTCGACGGCGGCAGCACCGGCGAGCACGATCACGTCGGCGAGCGAGACCTGCTTGCCGCCGGACTGGGCGGCGTTGAAGGACTCCTGGATCCCCTCCAGGGTGCGCAGCACCGTCGCCAGCTCGTCGGGCTCGTTGACCTCCCAACCGCTCTGCGGCTGGAGGCGGATGCGCGCGCCGTTGGCGCCGCCGCGCTTGTCGCTGCCGCGGAAGGACGAGGCCGACGCCCACGCGGCGGACACGAGCTGGGACACGGACAGGTCCGAGGCGAGGATCTGGGCCTTGAGGGAGGCGATGTCCTCGGCGCCGACGAGCTCGTGCGTCACCGCGGGGAGCGGGTCCTGCCAGAGCAGCGTCTCGGTCGGGACCTCCGGGCCGAGGTAGCGCACGATCGGGCCCATGTCGCGGTGGGTCAGCTTGAACCACGCGCGGGCGAAGGCGTCCGCGAACTCGGCGGGGTTCTCGTGGAAGCGCCGGGAGATCTGCTCGTATGCCGGGTCGATCCGGAGCGAGAGGTCGGTCGTCAGCATCGTGGGGGCGTGGCTCTTCGACGGGTCGTGGGCGTCGGGCACGGTGCCTGCCCCGGCGCCGTCCTTCGGCCGCCACTGGTTCGCACCGGCGGGGCTCTGGAACAGTTCCCACTCGTAGCCGAACAGGATGTCGAAGAAGCTGTTGTCCCAGGTGATCGGGGTGTTCGTCCAGATCCCCTCGAGACCGCTGGTGATCGCGTCGCCACCCTTGCCGGTGCCGAAGGAGTTCTCCCAGCCGAGACCCTGCGCCTCGAGCGGGGCGGCCTCGGGGTCGGCACCGACGCTCTCCGCCGGGCCCGCGCCGTGGGTCTTGCCGAAGGTGTGGCCGCCCGCGATCAGGGCGACGGTCTCCTCGTCGTTCATTGCCATCCGGCGGAACGTCTCACGGATGTCGCGGGCCGCGGCAATCGGGTCCGGGTTGCCGTTCGGGCCCTCCGGGTTGACGTAGATGAGGCCCATCTGGACCGCGCCGAGGGGGTTCTCCAGCTCCCGGTCGCCCGTGTAGCGCTCGTCGTCGAGCCACGTGGTCTCGGGACCCCAGTAGACGTCCTCGTCGGGCTCCCAGACGTCCGCACGACCGCCGCCGAAGCCGAAGGTCTCGAAGCCCATCTGCTCCAGGGCGACGTTGCCGGTGAGGATCATGAGGTCGGCCCACGAGAGGCTCCGGCCGTACTTCTTCTTGACCGGCCACAGCAGGCGGCGGGCCTTGTCGAGGTTCCCGTTGTCCGGCCAGCTGTTGAGGGGGGCGAAGCGCTGCTGGCCGGCCCCGGCGCCGCCGCGGCCGTCGCTGATCCGGTAGGTACCGGCGCTGTGCCACGCCATCCGGATCATGAACGGACCGTAGTTGCCGAAGTCGGCCGGCCACCAGTCCTGCGAGGTCGTCAGCACCTCGGCGATGTCCTGCTTCACGGCCGGGAGGTCGAGAGTCTTGAACGCCTCGGCGTAGTCGAACTCCTCGCCGAGAGGGTTGGCCACGGCGGGGTTCTTGGCAAGGATCTTCAGGTTGAGCCGCTCCGGCCACCATTGGCGGTTTCCGCCGCCCTGAGTCGGGTGCGGGGCGCGCCCGTGCGCGACCGGGCAGCCACCTCCGCCCTCCGTCTTCGCGTCTACAACGATTGCGTCATGGTTCTCAGACATGGGAATCCTTCCGGACCAAGCGGATCACGGTGCTACGGAACTGCGGGCGGTGGAACAGTCGGGGCCCAGGCCCCAGCAGATGACCTCGGCCTCGTCGATGGGCAGCCGACCGGTTCGATGCGGCGTACAGGTCCTGCCGCGGTGAGCGCGCGGAGGGCCTCGCACACGACGTGACAGGAGATACGGACCACGCGATCGCGCACCCCGGAGGCGATCGCCTCGACACCGAGGTGGTCACCGTTCCGGACGGTCTCGAACAGCGCGACACGGGCGGCCGTCACTTGCAGGCCGGCACCGCGCAGGCCGGCACCGCGCAGTTGGTCGGCGGTGGTCCCGTCACGTCTCTGTCTCCTGCCGTACTGGAGTCTTCCTGTCCCTTGGCTATCGCCGGAACCGATCCTACGATGGACAGAATCCAAGTCAAGAAGGGTGCCATGCTCATATCCCATCGGAACCCGGACACCCACCGGTAAACTTCGAGTATCCCACCGAACCTGAATAGGTGAATCGATATGAGTGACCTGCTGGAGCGACTGCGGGGGCGTGGCTGGCGGATGACCTCCCAGCGGCGTGTCGTTGCGGAGGTCCTCGACGGCGACCACGTGCATCTCACGGCCGACGAGGTGCACGCCCGTGCGGTACAGCGACTGCCCGA
>NZ_JBEXEX010000065.1:0-35325 GCF_040606445.1 Streptomyces sp. NPDC005408
CGCGCTGAACGCTTTCGACATCACCTTCGACGGCCGACTCTCAGCAGCCCGTCAGTAACCAACAACCCCAGTTACACCGCTCGTTTGACAGACCCGTACGGGTACCAGAGGGAGGACCGGGAGGGCCGCTACGCGCTGGTGTGCGCCTACGCAGAGGGCAAGCGCCCCACAGGAATCCCAGAGGAGGCCGCAGCAATCCTCACCTGGCACGCGCCGATGGCCGCAGTGATGTCGGACATGCCTCGCGTCGCATTCCCGCGAATGGGAATGCAGTCCGTCAGTGCACTCTCAGCCGCTGTCGACCACGTTGTTCCGGTAGGCGTAGCCCACGGCCTGGGCGCGGTCCGTTGCGCCGATCTTCGCGAAGATGCGGTTGATGTGCGTCTTCACCGTCGCTGGGCTCACCATGAGCTGGGCACAGATCTCCGGGTTGGTGAGGCCTTGTGCGATGAGGGTGAGCACTTCGGCCTCCCGTGGTGTCAGTCCGTCGGGAAGCGTGCCGGACCCCTGCTGTGCCGGACCCTGAGCCCGGGACGCTGCCGGCACCGAGGTCTCGCCGGACCGGACGGCGGAGACCAGACGGGCCTGGACCACGGGGTCGAGCCACGTTCGGCCTGCGTGTACATGCCGGATCGCCGTTTCTACCTCGTCGTCTGCGTGCGGCCAGAGCCTTAAATTTCCCCACCCGGTGCTCGGGGGATGGACAGACATGCCCACCCAAGGGCCCCATGCCTACACGCGCTCGACCATGACCACCTCGAACTCCTCAAGGCTGCGCATGGTCACCCCCGTTTTCGCGACCGCTTCGCCACGGACCGCTGACTGCTTACCCCGGGAAGCCACCAGCGCGGCCCGATCGGCGTAGAGCGCGCCCACACTGCCCCGCCCCTTGGCTCGGTCGATGAGCAGCGCCACGCCCTCGACCCCTGCGATGGCCTGAACCTTGGGCAGGGTGGTGTTCTGGAACGTCTGAACCAGCAGGCGGTCCGGCGTCGCGAGCCGGCCGGCGTGTGCGGGCGGTGCCGCTACCTCGCGCGGGACGCCGAGGACCGCCCCAAGGCCGCGGCACGGTAGAGCGCCGGAGCCGAGGCCCTGGCCGCCAGGTGCGGCGCCCCAAGCCCGCACCCCGCCCGCCGTATGGAACATCGGAACAGCGACTAGCGGTAGCGCCGACTCCGATTCCGGGGTCCGCTCCCGAAGCTGCGGCCAGGTGGCATGTAGCCGTGCGTGACGATCGTCGCGCACGGCGATTCTCTGAGAATCGCCTCGCGAGAGGAGGGCAGGGGTTACAGGCGGGTGGCTCCGAAGGTGGTGAGGAGCACCGCGGTCACCGCGATACCGATGAGTCCGGCCCAGCCGCCGACGAGCGCGCAGCCGGCCACGACGGCGAAGGCGCCAAAGAGGAGTGCGGCGAACGCCTTTGCGGACAGGCCCCGGTCGTCGCCGTCGGTGGTGGGTTTCTTCTTGATCCAGGTCACCGTGGATACGATAGACAGCCAGGTTCGCAGGCCCGCGCCCGGGACCGACGGCCGGGCATCAGCCGCGCTGGAGCGTCGCGAGGAAGCCGTGGCCGGGAACCCTGGTCGCGCTCGGACGGCTTACCTTCGAACTCAGCTCCCTCGGCGCCCGCCGCCATACCGACCCCGCTAACCCGGACGCCGCACCCTAGCCCAAACCGCCGGAGTTCCCCGACGTCGCGCCGGCGGGCACACCGGTCAGGGCCTGGTCCGCGCCGACACGGCCGAGCTCTACAGTTGTCCGCCCTCCCCACGGAGCACGTCACCGACGGTCTGGCAGGAGTCGACTCTGTGCTGTGCGCGGCGGGCGCGTTCATCCGGGTCTCGCACGAAGAGAGCCTGCCGTCCCGGGTGGTAGGTGCTGACCACCTTCAGACTCCGTTCACGGACAGCTCCGGGGTGTGTCTTGAGTAGGCGGCGCCACGCGTCCTGGGCTTCGCTGCCCTGGAGAAGCACGACCTCGACCTTCGGCATCAACCCCAGCAGCTGCTTCAGGACCTCGACGCCGGCCTGAAGCTCGGCCGCCTTCGGCGAGCGGTTGATGTACCAGGGGTAGGCGTTCCAGGGAGTAACGTCTCGCGAGGCGATTCCCGCCCCCTCGAAGAGCTGGACCTGAAGCTCCGCTGTCGGATCGTCGTTCTCCACGCACAGAAACCCGGAGCCGACACCCTCCTGCGTCTTGGGGCCCGGGTCCCGCAGGATCGACAGGGCGCGCGCCTCCGCTCCCCCGTGCCAGGGGGCGACGTGCGGCATCCAGCCACGCCCGTCCTGGTCGCGCAAGGAGTCGACCATCTCGTTGATCGGACGTACGTGGGGGGCGTAGCGCCCCTGCTCCTGCTCTATCCGGAACGCCTCGTCACGCATCCGTCTCGCCATATTTCCTCCAACACCGGCTCACAGCATCGCGGGGACCTTACCGGGAACGTCTGACACTGCAAGACTGCTCGATGCCGGAGGCGTGCTCGTCGTCCAGGTTGGCAAGTCGTTCGACCAAGGGCAGCTCGTGACCGAAACGCTGGTGGATCCGGAAGGCCAGCTCGCGTGGTGTCAGCTGGTCGGCCAGCATCCGGGCGGCAAGTGCTCGTGCGGCGGCTTCCTGTCCGGCAACGCTGCCCATTGGGTGGAAGGTGAGGTCCAGTTCGTCGAGTGCTCGGGGGAAGGAGGTCGGGGACGTCGTAATCCGCCTCCGCGCGTGTGCACGCGGCCAGGATCCGCAGAGCAGGAGTGTCGAGGCCGGAAACGAGTGCATCACAGGCAGCAGTGACGACGTCGATTGCGCGGATTTCGCCCATCCTCCAGAGAACGGCACGGTCCTGAAGTTCGCGGGCTGCTGGTTCGGTCGACGGCATCTGGCCATGGTCTCGTCAGTGGGTTGAGCAGGTCGAGTGGATTTCACTGTGATGCCTGCTCGGCAGCTTCTCCCAAAAGCACGCGTGCTGAGTCCGCGTAGCGGATGGCTGTCTTCTCGTCGATGCCGAAAACGAGGGCGAGGTGGAGCGGGTCGACGCCGTGGGTGAGGGCTTCTTCGAGCTGGCGGTCGACGCGGAGCCGTTCGAGGGTGGCGGTGAGGTTGAGGGTGGCGCGGGTGGTCCAGATCTTGCCGGCCGGGCCGAGTTCGACGGCGGTCTTCTAGGTGATCAGCGGGTGGGGGTTGGCCGTGTTCGGCCAGCGGTTGCGGCGGTGGTCGAGCCAGTCCAGGACCGCTCGGTGGGTGAGGTCGTCGAGTGGGCGGACGTGTCCGCCGACGGTGATGCGCCGGATACTCAGGTCGACGTCGTCCAGCTGCGCATGGTGCGGATCATCTTCGGCCGCGCTGCATGGACGGCGGCCAGGGCGATGATGAGCCGGATGTCTGGGGTGGTGGCGCTGGCGATGGCTTCGTCGATGTTTGCCTGGACAAGAGCCTGGAGGACGCCGCCGGTCTGTCGGGGGACACGGATGCGGATCGTCGGGTTGCGGAAGACCTGGCCGTTCTTCTTCGCGTGTCGGAACAATGACCGCAGTGCGACGATCCGGCTTTCGCGCTGTTTGCCGGTGACAGCGTCCCGGGCCGCGATGATGTCCTCACGGATGACCTCTCGCAGGTGGTCGTAGCGGCTGGACCACTCCAGCAACACCGGCTGGATCTCACCCAGGTAGGCCCAGGTCGTATTCCGGGAGCGAGGCTCGGACCGCGGGCCACCGTCGAGGAGAGTGCGAACCCAGGCTTCGACGGCGCGATGGATGCCCGGGGACATCCTGTCGAGTTTTCGTTCCAACCACCGGTCGACGGCAGGGGCACGGTCATCGACGAATATGCCAAGACGGTCCAGGACTTCGGCGATCCGCACGACGGGAAGCCCACGGACACGCAGGGCCGGGAAGAGCTCCGAGTATCGAATCGACTCGCCTTCGCGGAAGCCGGACAGCACGATGACCAGGGCTCGGTTCACGTCGCCGGTGATCCAGCGGCTCCAGCCGCGGGCCTCTCCCAGCGCCCGAGCGGCTTGCCGGGCCCGGATCAGCCAGGGATTGGCCAGGTCGACGTGGAGTACCCGGTCGAACCGGTGGAAGTCCCGAGCGGCGGTGAACAGCGTCAGCTGCGTCGATGGCGTGGTCGGGCGACGCGGTTCGGGAAGTGGCGGTGGTTTCGGCAGGCGTCGCCCGGCCTTGCCGACCCGCGGCCACCGTTCTTGGGCCGCTGGAGGTTCGCGAAGAACAGCTGCTCGCAGGTCACCTGCCGTAAGTACGGCTCGATCACCGAAGCCTTGCCACTGGCCTTGATCTCTCAGGTCGCCTGAGCCCGACAGAGGCGGCAGTAGCCGTACTTGTCATCGACCGGGACCTGCCGCCGACAGCCGACGCACTCGCCGACGGCGTGTTGTTGGCCGTAGGTATAACAGCCGCGGCAGAACCGGCCGGGCAACTGCCCCCAGGCGAAGCAGCCCGAGCAAGAGGCAGCCAGCTGGCTCTCGCTGATCTTCCCCATAGTGATGGTGACAAGATCACATCGGCGGCAACGAACGGCCGTCGCGGCGCTTGGGCACGACGGCCGGGGTCACCACCGAGCCGGTCGTGACCTCCTGAACGCCAGCCTGCTGACCTGGGCCTGACACTCCCGGGCTCGGGAATCAACAGATCGCCGATCTCGCAGCCGAGCACGACGCAGATCACGTCCAGGTCCTCCAGCTTGAGGGAGACCGGCTGGCCGGACCACAGGCCGGACATCTTCCCGGCCGAGATCACCAAGCCGTGCTCAGCCAGGCTCCGCTGGAGCTCGGACGCCTTCCAGATCCCTTTGTTCGCGGCTGTCAACCGCAGGTTCCACTTCATCCCATCAGTCCTTCCAGCCGCTTCGCGGCCCGCTGCTGCCCGGTCACCCAGGCGTCCTCGACCCGGGTCTGCTGGACGTGGATGTACCGCATCGTCGTGGCGATCCAGGGAATGACCGAGGACCTCTTGGATCCCGAGCAGATCAAGCCCTCCGAAGTAGAGCTCGGACGCGCAGAAGTGCCGCAGGACGTGCGGCCTGAGCGTGTCGGCCCAGCTGGCCGCGGCGGCCAGGCCGTTGCGCAACGCGTCGTCGCCGCCCCTGCGCGAGGAGCCGTCGGAGTTCTTGCGCTCGGACGGGAACAGCGGGGCACCGGGTCGGGTGTGGTCGTCGTCGAACTGGCCCCAGACATCCTCGATGAACCACCTCAGCGTGCGGTCGGCACCGTTGATCAGCGGCACCATCCGCTCACGCGGGCCCGAGCCGCGGGCGCCCTTGCCGTGACGCACGTGAAGCTTGCCGAAGCGGCCCAGGTCCCACTTGATGTCGGTCAGGTCGAGTTTGCATGTCGGCGGCGAGCTGCTCGGCGGTGAGCCAGTGCGTAGTGGCCGAAAGACCGTCAAGTATTCCGGCGGCTGCGAGCAGGTGAGCGCCCGCGCACAGCCCTGGCACCCGGCGTGCCCCCGGAGCAGCCCGAGTGAGCCAGTCGGCCACGACCAGGTCCGCCACCGCCTCGATGCGGCCCGCCGACAGGTCCATCGCACCCGCTACCAAGCAGACGCGAAGCGATGGAGAACACCTCCGCCGGCCCCGGGTCACACACGCCGCGGTGATCTCGCCCGATCATGGTTGTTCGCCGCAACACAGCTGAAGAATCTGCGTCAGTGGAACCCGGCCTCGTCAAAACGCACGAAAGGAATCTCTTCACCGGCTTTCCGATAGCTGTCTGGGCTGCCGTCGACCTGGAACCCCATGTACGAGCAGAGGCGGCGGGCGACCCTCGGGTGCGCGGTGGCGTAGCGGACCATGATCCAGCCCCCTTCCCTGGCCGGGATGAACCGTGCCGTCACCGCGTGATACCGACGACCGACCTGGATGGTGGCCTGAGGAGTGTCGCGCAGATTCCGGTACCAGTCCGCCTTGGGGCCGAAGCCCGAGGCCACCGTCCAGCTTCCCTTTTCCGCGTCGCGCTCGACGACCTCTATGACGACACGGCGGTCCTCTCCCGATACGCGACCGGTGTGGATGAGCAGCAGCAGCCGCTTGCCGAAGAGTGGGCCCAGCCCGAATCGGTACATGTGGATCGGGATCCTGAACAGGAAGCGCTTCAAGCCTGCCGGGACCTGCGGGCGGGGTGAAACGGGTGGCGGGGAGGACAAGGATTCGTCCTTTCGTGCGGTGGGAGGGCGGGGCGCTTGACCTCGGTTCGGTAACGCGACGCAGGGGATAATGGTTCGACAGTGAAACCTTTGCATAGTCTCAACGTAAGTTGAGGGGGGCGGTCAATGAACCCACAAATGCGACCCAATCGAGACCTGGCGAGTCGGCGCCTGGGGGCGCGTTGCGCCCACGACCGAACACCGAGGGAGTCCGCCGTGTCCGAAGCACCCTCCCTTCACGGCCGGATTGACATCGGACCGGGAGACCAGCTGCTCCTCTACACCGACGGAGTCACCGAGGCCCGCAACCAGGAGGGCAGCTTCTACCCCCTGGGTGAGCGCGCCCATCTCCTGAATGACCCCGACCCGGAGGCCGCGCTGGAGGCGCTGCGCAAGGACTTGGCGCACCATGCTGCCGGACCGGCCCACGACGATGCCGCCATGCTTCTGCTGCGCTATCGCGAAGAGTCAAGGGCACGTCAAATGGGCAACCACGATGCCGGCATGATCAAGCGGCGCGGTAGAAAGAGGTATGACCGAGCCCCGAGGCGCGCAGGCAGAGAGCGTGAACGACGTCGACGCCGTCACGCGCGCGGTGCTGACCGCGTCGCGGCTGCTGGTGGCGGTGTCTGCCCGCTCGCTGGCAGCCGTCGAGGACCGCGTCACGCTTCCCCAGTTCCGGCTTCTGGTCGTGCTGTCGACTCATGGCTCCGCCAAACTCGTGGCCCTCGCCGACCTGCTCGGGGTGAAGCCGTCGACGGCGATGCGCATGATCGACCGGCTCGTCTCGGCAGGTCTGGTGGATCGCCGGACGAATCCCGAAAACCGGCGCGAGACGGTGCTGCGGCTCACCGATGACGGCCATCGGCTGGTCGAGGACGTCACCGCGCGACGGCGGGCGGAGATCGCCTCGATCGTGGAACGACTCGCCCCGGAGCAGCGGACTGCTCTGATCGGGGCGCTGACGGCGTTCAGCGAGGCGGGCGGAGAGCCGGTGGTTCCGGATGAGAACGCCCGCTTGTATCCGCTCGGCTGGACGGATGCTTCGCCGCGCCGCGGCTAGAGCTGGATCATCGTGCCACCGTGCGGCTCGACCCGAAATGCATGTCACCGATCGGCGACCGCCCTCGCACTCCCCAAACAGGGGAGGCCGGTGACGGTCAGTCATGTGGACTCAAGCTGCGTCACCGTGCCAGTGCCCGCTCCCGTCCAGGGGCCGACCTTCAACCAGCCCCCCGCACGCATCATTGCACAGTGCAAAGGTCCATTGCCAGGGCTCAACAGCCCCGGGAATCCGCTCGTCTCTCACGTGCCGGTGGGCCCTGGAACGGGTGCACGCTCCGCAGGACGGGGCGACGGCCACCAGCCGGTGGCGATGCCCGGTCCCGGCGCCGTCTTCTACTTCGGCCTGACGGCGGCCTCGACCTCCTGGAACGTCTTGGGGTCGACCAGGCCGGTGTCCTCCAGCACTTCCATGTGGTCCAGGACGGTCTGGTTGGCCTGGCGGGCATGACGGCGGATCAGGTCGTTCTGGGTCGCCGCCCGCACCTCGCCGATGGTCGCGAAGATCTTTCCGTGCGAAGCGCGCAGCAGATTGGCGAAGAGACGGTCGAATTCGTCCCCTTGGGCTTCGTCGAGCTGCTTGACCCACCCTTGCTGCTCGGGCGTGGCCTCGTTCGGCAGCTCGACGCCGAGGATCTTGGCATCCTCACGGACCAGTTGGTCGAGTTTGCTGTGTCCGTCGATGAGATGGAGTCCCGCGCGCCGCACGGCATCGCTGGATGCGTGCGTCTGGGCCAGCCGTCCGGCCGGAATCTCCCACAGCCCGGCTTGGCGTACCTTCACCAGAAAGGTGCGATCCACCTGTGTCACGGGCTGAACCCCGCCCTGCGCGCTCTGCCCCGATGCGTCTGAAGCGTCGTAGTGGCCGCCGCTGTGCTGTGGCAGCCCCGCGTTCAGCTGGTCGGCCGAGGCTTCCCCGCCACTGCCCCGGATCGCTATCAGAACGGCGGCGACAACGGCGCACGCGGTAGCAATGATCACGATGGTCCGCATCGAAACCCTGGACGGTGCTGCGCGTCGGCTCGGACGCATGATGCCTCCCGGTTCGGCATAGAGAGCTCTTTCTTCATGTCGACGGGAGTTGGCATTTCACGGCGGCTGGCACGGCACGCAACCAGAGATACGGATGGGACCACCGGGATGTTCAGCAAACGGGGTTGGTCCTGAATGCAGGCCGTCCGCACAGCACATCATGATCCGGAGCGGCCACGGGTATGCCGTGCACGGATCGGCTTCTGGCCTCGCACGACAGCGCGGCGCCCGGGAGCCATCGGGCCACTACCCTGGATGGTGCTCTCGAACGTCCCGTTGAACTGTGCGTGCCCCGCGACCGGTTGTCGATCGCGCTCAGCCGCTCAGCCGCCCTGGCGACGACCTGCGGCGCACCTCCCCGCTGAACAAGGGCGTCCCCCGTAGCCCCCAGCGAGACTTCTCCATCAGGAGAGGATCAACGCCTGGCTCGACGGGCGCCCGACCGTCGGCCATAGGCAGTTCGCACCCCTCACGGCCGTGATGATCACGCTCGTAACCCCGCTCATGGTGCACCGACGCGGCGAGGACACGGCCCTTTTGTGCCATCTGCTCACGCAGCGGGGTGAGCCTGGCACAGGAACGCGGGCTGTGGGCCGATCCGCTGCAAGTTGCTGCAGCTGCCTCCGTTGCGGATCGGCTGTTGCGTTCCAACGCGTCAACTTCCGGCGTGGCCAGGCACATCTCGGACCTGAGGTGTCTGGACTACCGAGAAGCGCCATGGCGCTTGGACATCGTGGGCCTATGGATCGGCGTTGCGCGCGAATGCTTACCTCGAGGAGCTCGTACGTCGAGGAGTGATCGTCATCGGTTCTTTCGGCCGCTACTGACGTGACCGAGGCCATGGACGGCCGGAGGCCAGTCGCGGCACCAGAGCCGAAGACTGCAGGGAGCGTGCGCGCAACGGCCCCGGACCGACCCTCAGCCTGCCTGGCCCTCCGCGCAGCCGTGGCTGCGGGCAAGATTGGCCGCGCTCTCCCGCACCACGGCGGCGGCGTTACGCAGGGCAGCCTGCCGGTCCGCTGCCCCTATCTGCTCTGCTCGAGCTCCCGCTCCACCTGCGTGGATACCTTCAGCGTGACGGTGACGTACGGCGCGGTCGAGCCCAGGCGCCGAGGGCAACCGGCCGGGAGCTGGGCGACCGCCTCGGTGGGGCTCGCCCAAACGAGCGGCGGGCCGCCGTCGACCGGTACGGCGCCCTTCGGCGGGCCGGGGAGCGCCTTCGTGTCCTCGGTGATCAAGGAGTAGACGCCCCGGGTCGTGCCACTGTCCGCGTCGGCCCGCTGGGCGAGGCACGAGCGGAAGATGGCATGGTCGCCCTGCCCCTTCCGCTCGAACTCCTTGATGTCAACACGCTCGCCCTTCCCGTCGTCGACGAGCCCGGCGGTCCGCTCGTCGAGGGTCCCGAAGCACAGGCGGCGCGGTGGCTCCGGCTCTTCGCCGTCGAACCACAGCGTGAGCGTCAAGGCCGCCCCGCAGACGGCGAGCGCCGCTGGCAACACGAGGTGCTTCCTGTTCATCGCTCGCCCATCTTCATGTCGGCGTCCTTGATGCCTGCCTGATACCACTGCTCCGCCGTCGGCTGGAGACCGTCCTCGTACTCCCCCGGGCTCAGGTCCAGCTCGTCCTGGCTGAGGCCCTTCTCCATCGCCATCTTGCGCATCATGGCGTACATCTGGTTCTCGCCGTTTTCGTAGTGGTTGACCATGTTGTTGCGGGTCTCCGCGTCGACCTTGGCGTTGAGGTCGTTCATGTACGCGGCCGTGCCGACGTCGACCGAGCGCTGGATCGCGTCGCCGGCGATGGGAATGGCCGTCAAGGGTGCGCCGATGACGTGGTAGTTCATCATCTTGTTCCAGCCGTTGGCGTCCTTCTGCGGCTGGCCGAGGTCGTAGATGACGTCGCCGCGCACGCCGTCGAGGTGGCCGAGCACCGACGAGGACTGCTTGATCCAGGAGCGCAGCTCGGGGTCCTCCTTGCGCAACGAGTCCTCCGGGAAGCGGTTCATCCCCTCGGCGATGACCACGCTCTGCGAGTGGTGGATGACACCGAACGCCTTGGGATCCTCGGCGACGCCGCGGATGACGCGGGTGAGGTCGCCCCGGTCGATGGCGAGGTCGTTGAACTCGGTGCGCCCGTCCATGTTCTTGCCGAGAATCTGGTGCACGTCCGAGGCATAGTCCCCGATCATGTTGCCCATGCTCGTGCGCATGGACAGGGGCACTGCGCTCTGGTTCTTCGGCGCCTCGTCGCCGCTGTACTCCTTGACGGTCCGCTCGAAGATCGCGGTCTCCGCGCCGTCGTGGTGGGCGGGTACGCCGTGCAGCGGGCTGCCCGGCTCGCGGCCAGTGGCCGCGGCCTCCAGCGCGGCGCCGAACTCGGTGCGGGCCGAGGTGCGCTTCAACTCGTCGGGCATCTTGTCCTCGACGTCGCCGCCCGGCCAGTCACGGTCCTCCAGGAAGTACTTGAGGTTGTCCGTGGTGTTCGGGTCGAAGTAGTGGGTGGCGGCGGAGGGGTTGCGGCTCATGGCGTTCAGCAGGCCCTTCATCGGGTCCTCCTGCGTGCCCTGCCAGTTCTTCATGACGCCGTCGTAGGCGTCATCGTTGTCCGTCTCCCACTCGCGGACGGTGTCGGCGACCTCGGTCAGGAAGGCTTCGCTGTAGCGCGGGTCGTCCTTGTCCTTGTCGTACGGGGAGGACTTCTTGTCGTCCGGGTCGTAGGCCGGGTCACCGGCATCGGCGGCCATCAGGTGGGTGAGGGCGTTCAGACCCGCGGAGCCACCCTTGACCTGGCCGGGGTGCCGGTCGGGCAGGCCGTTGCCGTCGCGGGCGGTGGTGATGAGCTTGTCGGTCCAGGCGGCGGTGACGCCACCGGGGGGAGCCAATCGGGGAATCGGGGCCGGTGGCGGTGGCCAGGGTGCCGGACAGCGCCTTGTAGAGGCGGGCGTCGGTGCCGGAGACCTGACCGTCGCGACCGCCGGCCTCCAGGCTGCCGGCGAGCAGGAGCACGGCCTCCTGTTGGTCGCGGCCTCCATAGCTGAGGTGCGTCATGAGCTCAGCGGCGAAGGCCGGCGAGTCCTTGCCGCCCTCGGTCAGCTTCAGCAGCCGCTCACGCTCCTTGTCGTCGAGGTGCTCCCAGCGGGCGTAGAGCTTGGCGGCCTTTTGCGTTTGACGGTGCGCGAGTCGATCTGGCCTCGCAGCCGTACGACGACAGTGCCCGGTGCGGGGGAGCGTCTGCGGAGGAACCGTGTCCACCGGTGATGTGTCCTGCGTGGGGGCGGCGAATGCGGCATCGGGCGGCTCCAGGGCATGAAAAGTCCTTTTGCCGACCAGACTTCCCGGCGCACCTGAGGTGCAGGCTACGGGTCATTGGTCCGGGTCGCCTTCCGGGCGGGCCCGCGTGTCGGTCGCGATCGGCTCAGCAGGGGCGGGCTTTCGTGCCCGCGTGATGGCGGTTTCGACGGCTGCGACCCGATCCGCCAGCAGACCGAGCGCGGCCACCGCCCGGCCCAGGGCGTCGTCGCCGTAGCCACCGATGGCCTGGGCTCGGTTGTATGCCGAGGTGATGGTGGCCCAGCGGGCAGCCTGTTCCTCGGTGATCGTCCCGCGCAGCGCGGCCAGCTTGAGCAGATTGGCCTCGGCTCCGGTGGCGAGGGTCTGTGCCTCGCCCGTGTAGTGGTCGTCGATCACTGCCGCCAGCTCGGTGTCGTTCATGACCGGGGATACGCGCGCCGCGATCTTGTTCATGTTGCGGTACGAGCCCTGGAGCTGGAAGGGCGGTTCGGTGCGCGTGGCGTCGGGCTGGGCGGCGGAGGCGATGTACGCCCCGTTGACCGAGAGGATCGTCTCGCGGGCGGTGAGCAGATGGCGCAGTACGGCGAGGATCCGGTCGAGCTCGGCGGGTGCGTACGGGTGCGCGAGCAGGTCGCGGCGGGCGGTGGGGTCTTGGGCCGCGAGACGGACGAGCACGTCGAGGTCGGCGCGGTCCCGTCCACCGAGAGGAGCGAGGACCGGGTGGGAAGTGAGGGCGTTCTCGATGAAGCTGAGCGCGAAGACGTCCTCCTTGCCGGTCAGGACGTCGCCGAGGTTCCACACGTCGGCGCGGTTGGCGAGCATGTCGGGGATGCGGAAGCGCTGCCCGGACTCGGTGTAGGGGTTGCCCGCCATACAGACCGCGAAGCGTTTGCCGCGCAGGTCGTGGCCGCCCACAGTGCGGGTGGCATCGCACAGTGGGATGAACTTCTGCAGCAGCTCCGGTGAGGTGTGCTGGATGTCGTCCAGGTACAGCAGGACGTTGTTCCCTGCCGCCAGCGCGAAGTTGATCTTCTCGATCTCCAGGCCTGCGGTGGTGTCCGGTGCCTCTGCCGGATCCAGGGAGGTGACGCCGTGGCCGAGGGCCGGTCCGTCGACCTTCACGAGGAGCAGGCCGAGGCGGTCGGCGACGTATTCCATGAGGGTCGTCTTGCCGTAGCCGGGCGGCGAGACGAGCAGCAGCAGTCCGCTGTTGTCGGTCCGCTTGCCGTCCCCGGCGGCTCCGAGCTGCTTGGCCAGGTTGTCGCCGATGAGCGGCAGATAGACCTCGTCGACGAGCCGGTTGCGTACGAACGAGGACATGACGCGCGGACGGTATTCGTCCAGGCGCAGTCGGGTCCGCTCGGTGGCGATGAGGTTGCTTCTCCGGTGCTGGTAGGCGCGGAAGCCGGGGACCACCCGCTGGGCGAAATCGCCTGTCCTGGCGAGGAATTCGTCCAGTCGCACGGTCAGGGTGCGCCGGTCGATCCTCGGGTGCGTGCCCAACAGGCCGTCGGCCGGGGCGCTGAGCGTCTGGTCCACGTCGTATCGTGCAAGGTCCGGGCAGATCTCGATCGCGACGGCCTCGGCCAGGTCACCGGAGTCCACGACCTCTCCGCAGGAGGCGGCGTACGAGACGAGCCAGCCCTCGACCAGCCGGTGCGCGGCTCCCGAGTCGCCTACCGCGAGACGAGCGTGTACGTCTTCGGCGTACGGTGACGAGCCCGCCGCCCGGTGGAACTTGTCGAGCAGCGTGCCGGCCGCTCGGCTTGTCGCGAAAGATTCGCCCAAGGCCAGTTCCTCGACCAGGTACTCGGCGCCAAGGCCGGTCAGAGCTCCCGCACCGGCAATCTCGGTGTGCAGCGCGTCCAGCGCCGGTGCTGTCCCGAACGTCTTCCGCGCCCGCACCAGCGACGCGGCCTCGCCCGCCCACGCCTCACGGGCCTCAGCCGTCGTCCCGTGGGCCCAGAACAGCTGGGCAGCGGCCCGGGCGGCGGCCGGGTAGCGCAGCAGCCCGGCCGCCTCGCGCAGCCTCAGCACCACGTTCAGAATGGCCGCTGCGTCCTGGTCGTGGACGCCGCGCTCGTATCCCTCGTCGTAGGCGGCCTCGGCCGCCTCCCGGGCGAGAGCTGGAAGGTCGGCTTCTGCCAGAGCCTCGGCGCCGTGCTCGAGGAGCAACCGCGCGGCGAGGTATTCCGCCCGGTAGACATCGGCGTTCTCGGACGGGAGCAGCTGGTCCCAGTACGGGTGTGTGGCGGCGAAGTCTGGGTCGGTGACAGGCGAGCGGTAGTCGGTGCCGGTCAGCGCGAGAGCCATTCCCCCGGCCGCGTGCGGCACGAGCGTGAGTTCTGGAGGCTGGGTGTTCACGGCGAACCGGTGCGCGCCCAGACGGATCGTGTCGCCGCCGTCCGTGAACAGTTCGGCACGGTCCCGCAGTGCGCGCCCGGCCTCCTGGCGGGCGGCCTTCAGCCGTCCCTCCAGCTCTTCGGCCCGTACTTGGTCACCCAGGTCGCGCAGTGCATCGGCGCTACGGCGGACCTTGGCGGCCATGGGGTCGCAGGCGAAGTAGGTGTTGACCGCGTCGAGGCTGTCCAGGGTGGACGCCCGGCGGGCGATCGTCTCCAGGAAGCGTACGGCCGATTCGGCTAGGCGCTCGGCGCGGCGGGCGAGGGCGTCCTGCAGCGTCTGCTTGCGGCCCGAGAAGGCGGTGTTGATCTCGGCGCGCTTGTCCGCGATCTCGGCGAGGAAGCCGTCGTGGTCGGCGAAGCGCGACTCCAGGTTGTCCAGGTGCAGGAGCAGCCGGGCGAGCTGGGTTTCGCAGGTCTCGGGGGTGTCGGCCGCCGCCAGCGCGCCGATGACCGACTGGCCGAGCAGCGCGAACTCGGCCACGAACGCCGCCCGCCCCTCCTGGTCGAGGAGCTCGCGGCGCCGGGCGGCGAGGGATGCGCGTATCCGGTTCAGGCCGCCAAGCACCTCGGCGATCCGCTCCAGAATTGCGGTACGCACGGTGGCGTCCCCGATGTCGAGGCCGGCGACGACCTCGGTGAGTGCCTGCAGTTCGAACGTCCGCTCGTCCAGCCGCCCGGTGATGGTGGCGGCCTCGGCAACCGTGGTGATGGCCTCGGCATCGGCCGTGAGGCTTTCGACCTCGCTCTGGTGGCCGGCGAAGGCGCCCTCGCGCCGGAGGAAGGCGACCGCGCGCTGCGCGGTGGCGGCGATGTGGGCCCCGGCCTGTTCGACGAGTGCTTCGACGGCCTCCGTGTCCGCGTACCGCATCTCCTTCAGGGTCACCAGACGCCCCTGGGCCCGGCGCAGTTGGGTAATGCGCGCGATCCACTCCTCGGCGCTGGTGGGCGCCTCGCCGCGGATGCGCCGCACCAGGTGCTGAAGGCTCTCGGTGGACTCCGTGAGCGCCTCGGCGGCCCGATGGGTGAGGGCCTGTACGGTCTCGAACTCCTTCAGCACCTGCTCCGCGGTTACCCGTACCTCCTCCAGCGGGCCGCGCAGGTCTCCGGTGTCCGCGTCACCCAGCCAGTGGAAGCGGTCGGCAGCCCGCACGCAGGCAGCGGCCAGCGTCTCGTACATCTCGCCCGTGGGGGCGGTGTCGGAGACTTGGCGGGCGATGGCCAGGCAGTCGGAGATGCCGCGTACGAGGTCGGCGTTGCCGATGCGGACGAGCGGCCCTGTGCTGCTGTCGGCCTGGACGGCGGCCGCGTGCGTGTCGGAGACGTACGGGGTCCGCCACACCTGCACGGAGTGGACGCGTGCCGGCTCCTCGGACTCGGCGCGCAGCGCGATGAGCGTGCCGTCGTCGAAGAGCGCGTAGCCATGGCAGGCAAGTGGGGCGGCAACCTCCTCGCGGATCACGTTGTACGACAGCAGGAGCGTGCGGCCCGCGGCCCGGGCGTGGAAAGCGAACAGCACGTCCTCGCCGTTCGGCGACCGGACGGCCCGCTCGAACTCCAGGTCAGTCGTGTCCGCGTCGAAGGTCCTCACCGCGCCCGTGGCCAGGCAGTAGCCACCGGGGAAGACGATGCCCTGGTCGTCCGGCAGCCGACGGCAGGACCGGCCGATGCCGTCCAGCCGGACCACGGTTTTCGTGACCGCGTTGAAGACCAGAGTCCGCCAGGTCTCCTCCTTGTAGGGGCGGACACGCAGCAGGACCAGGGCGCCGACGGTCGCGTACGCCACCTCTGCGTCGGCGAGGGACTGGAGCGGCTCTTCGACCGGCTCGCTGTGGACGACGTCCTCACCGCTCTTCACGGTGAGGGTGCCGCCGACCGTCGAGACGAGGAGGCCGCCGTCGGCGATGGAGATGTGCGGGCGCCGGCCCGGAACATGATCCTCACGTGTCGTCTCCACCCACGCGAAGTCGTGCGAAGCCGGGAAGACGTGGTCGCGCTCACCCCGGGCGTCGAGGAACCGCGCCTCGCCGGATGGGGAGAGGGACCAGCGCAGGACGCGGATGTCGTCGGCCTCAGCGCCGGTTTGGAAGACGGCCAGCAGCTTGCCCTCGGCATGGCGCAGCTGGAGGAGCCGTGCGCCCTGGAAATAGCGGTGCAGTGCGGCGAACTCCCTTACGAAGTCCGGGTCGTCGAGGAGACCGGGCGCCGCGTCGTGGGGAAGACGGTTCAAGTCACGGTCGTACAGGAAGAACACGTCATCGATCGCGGTCTCCTGCCGCACACCGGCGGTGTGGCAGGCGACGAGCAGCGTGTCACCGACGGCAACGAGGTCACGGGGTACGCAGGTCTGCTCCGTACGCACGCGCTCGGCGCCGGTGAGGGCGAGCTCTGTGGAGCCGAACTCCGCGATGCGCGTCGAGTTGAGGGTCTCGGCGCGCCGGGCCAGCTCAGTGGCGTGCGCACCGAGCCGGTCGCGCAGCACCTCGTACGTACCGGCATCCATGCCACCCGCCGTCGGCACCGTTGTCGCCGTCGCCATGGGAATCCTTTCCTGTTCCTCAAGGGTGGGCCTGCGGCCGCCGACCCCCGTTCGGCGGCCGCAGGCCCGGTCGGTACCCGCGCTCAGGCCGTTACGGACCCGTTGAGCGCGGTGATCGGGGAGTCGGCGAGGCCGAGCTCGCCTGCCTTGTCGAGCAGCTGGCTCAGCTGGGCCGTGGGCGCGTTGCCGGTGTTCATCAGCTTCATCAGCAGCGCGGACACAGTCAGGTTCTGCACATCAGCCGTGGAGACGGAGCCCAGAACCTTCGTCAGGTCGTCGGTGAAGGACGCTGATCCGTCCAGCCACGGCCCTGCCAGCGTCTGCGCGGTGTGCGAGTGCTGGACGAAGCCGTCGACGGCCTTGCCGAGGGAGATGGACTGGACGAGCCGGTCGAAGAAGACGGACTCGCCGCCGACGATGTTGATGTCGGCGTTCTCGAGACCGGTGGCGAGGACCGTGGCCTGTGCTTCGGCTACCTGCCGCTGCACATCGAGGCCGGCCAGGCGGATGTCCTTCTCCGCCTCCAGGCGCAGCCGGTACTCCTCGTGCCCGCGTGAGGCGTCGTCGAGAGCGGCCATCGCCGCGGCCTTCTCGGTCAGGCCCTCGGCCTCGGCCTTGAGCTTGTCCCCGATCGCCGCCGCGCCGGCCGCGCCCTTGGCCCGTGCTCCTTCGGCTTCGGCCAGTAGCCGGGCCTGGGTCGCTCCGGCCTCCGCGCGGCCGGTCTTCTCGATCGCGCCGGCTTCCTTCTCCCGGACCTGCACGGCCGCCAGTCCGGCCGCCGCGGCCTCCGCCTGGATGCCCTCCGCCAGACGGATCTTGGCGCGTGCGTCCATGTCGGCGGCCTTGCTGCGGGCCTCGGCGAGGGTGAGCTCCTCCGCCGCCCGGTGCACAGCGGCCTGCTCGGCGGCTTCGGCCGCCTTGATGTCCTTGACCAGCCTCTCCTGCGCCTCGGCCTCGGCTGCGATGATCACGGTCTGGCGCTCGCGCTCGGCCTCCTCGACTGCGCGCAGCTTCTTGATGGACTCCTCCTGCTCGGCGACCGTACGATCCACCGCCACCCGCTCCCGGATGACCTCGGCGATCTCCCGGCGCTCCGCCTCCACCTCCTTCTCGGCGGAGATACGGGTCAGTTCGGTCTCCCGGTCCCGCGCGATGACTTCGAGCAGACGGTCCTTCTCGATGCGCTCGCTCTCGACGGCGATGACCCGCTCGCGGTTCTTCTGGGCGACCGCGACCTCGCGGGCCTGGTTCTCCCTCTGTACGCCCAGCTGCTCCTCGGTCTTCAGGAAGGCGCTCTGCGCGCGCAGCCGCTCCTCCTCCACCACCCGCGCCGTCTCGGCCTCCTCACGGGCCCGTACGGTCTCGATCTCCCGCTTCTGCTTGATCTCGGCATCGGCCTGGCGTCGCTCCAGCTCCAGGATCGCCTCGCGGGCATCCACGTTCTGGCGGGTGAGCTCTTTTTCCTCGTGCCGCTGGTACTCGTTGGTGCGGACGTGCTCAACGGCGGTCAGCTCGGTGATCTTCCGGATGCCCTGGGCGTCCAGGATGTTGGAGGCATCCAACTGCGCCAGCGGGGTCTGCTCGAGGTAGTCGATCGCCGCGTCCTCCAGGCTGTAGCCGTTCAGATCGGTGCCGATGACCTGGATGATCCGGTCCCGGAACTCGTCCCGCTTGGTGTAGAGGTCGGTGAAGTCGAGTTGCTTGCCGACCGTCTTGAGGGCCTCGGAGAACTTGGCGTTGAACAGGTCCTGGAGCGTGCTCTGGTCGCTGGCGCGTGCCGTGCCGATCGCCTGGGCGACCTTGATGACGTCCTCGACGGTCTTGTTGACCCGGACAAAGAAGGAGATCCGGATGTCGGCGCGGATGTTGTCCTTGCAGATCAGTCCGTCCCGTCCGGTCCGTGTGATGTCGATGGTCTTCACCGAGATGTCCATGACCTCGGCCTTGTGCAGCACGGGCAGGACGACCTGTCCGGTGAAAGTGACGTCCACCTTCCGCATTTTCGACACGATCAGTGCCTTGCCCTGCTCCACCTTGCGGAACAGGCGGCTGATCACGAGGAGCATGGCGATGGCGATGAGCAGGACAACGGCGACGAGCAGGCCGATGCCCATGGTGATGGCATCCATGAGAAGTCCTCGGGTGAGAGGGAAGAGGGAGCGAAGGCTCAAGCGGCGGAAGGGGGTTCGAGCGCCGTGTCGTAGGGAGCGACCCAGAAGAATTCGCCGGCGTCGTCGTACGCGTACAGCAGCCCCGTGCTGCCCCGTGCCAGTGCGTCCGTGCCGCTCTGGCGGACCTGTATGACAGCCGTGGAGCCGTCCCGCGCGACGACTTCTGCCTGGCCGAAGTCAGCGTCCACCCACCCTGTGCGGATGGTGCAGGTCAGCCCGACGAAGTCCTGGCGGGACGGCCCGGGTTCATCGGGAAACAGCTTCGCCAGCGGTCGTACGAGGAGCCGTGTCACCTGCCACGCAAAGATCAGGGAGGCGAAGAGCACAGCCGCGCCGAGCAGATGGAGGAGGGCACCGGACATGCCCGTACGGTTGAGAAGTACGGAGCCGGTGAAGCTGGCGAACCAGGCCAGGGCAATCAGCAGCGAGGCCGACACCGAGACAGGCACTCCACCGAGACTCAGCGCGTCGGTGTCCGCATCGGTGTCGAAGCTGTCGGACTCGGCGGCGCCGAGCAGCACAAGCAGCCAGAAGCCGATCACGACCAGCAGCGCCGAGGTGAACAGCACTGTGGGGAATCCGACTGCCGCATCAAGGAACTCAGTCATCGGTCATCCCCCTTCATGCGTCGACTCTCACGTCACGTCCGCTGGATCCCGGAGCAGCGTGCTTCTTCCGGCTTCCGGCAGAAGGTCTGTCCCTCCGTCCGGCCCAGCTCATGCTGACAGTGCGGCACGCCTGTTCGCATTGCCGTACACCGGCAATCTTTATGGCTCCCTGATGCCGGTCACCGCCCCTGGGAACGGGCGTGCCACCCTTGAGCTCCGCGCGTAGGAAGTCGCCATCGGCGCGTCAAGAAACGGGGAGGGGTCATGGCCGAGCAGGGGATACCCGAGGAGTATCTGGAGGGGTATGCCCAGGTCCTGGCACGTGCCAGCGCCACCGGCCGGAAACTGACCCGCGACGAATTGGAATCGCTCCGGACCCGGGGCGAGCGGGCTGCAGAGGCAGGCATCGGGCTGCGTGCCCTGGTCCGGGCCCACCTCTGTGCCGCCCAGGCCGTCCGACCCGAGCTGCCCCATTCCGCCGCCGACCATCTCCTTGCCGCCGTCGAGCAGGCCGTGGACGCCTTCGCGGAGGGGCATGAACGGGCACAGCGTCTCGCGGTACGCCAGGAGGAGGCGGCCCGCCGGGAGTTCATCGACGACCTTCTGTACGGGCGCAGCGACCTCGGCCGCCTCGCCGAGCGCGCCGAACGCTTCGGGCTGCTTCTCCCCCACGCCCACGCGGTCGCCGTGGCGCAAGGCGCCGAGCAGTACGACGACGGATATCCCGTCACCCGGCGAATCGAGTCGTCCCTCGTCGCCCGCTTCGGAGACCGACGCATCCTGCTCACCACGAAGGACGGCCGGCTGATCTGCATCGCGCCCGGTGACCAGCCGGATGTGCTCAGCTTCTTCGCCAAGCAGGCCTACGCCGGGACGGACGGCGGCCGGGTGGCCATCGGCCGCCCCCACTCGGGCGCAGGCGGTGTTGTCCACTCCTACGAGGAGGCACTCAACGCCCTCGACCTGGCCGCACGCATGGACCTCGAAGGTCCGGTACTGCACGCAGCCGATCTGCTGGTCTACCCGGTACTCACCCGGGACCGGCAAGCCATGGCCGACCTCGTGCTGAGCGTTCTCGGACCGCTCCAGGAGGCCCGCGGCGGTGCCCAGCCACTGATCGACACGCTCACCGCCTACTTCGACACGGGCTGCGTGACCGCCGCGGCGGCCCGGCGGCTCTCCCTGAGCGTCCGGGCCACGACCTACCGGCTCGACCGCATCCACAAACTGACAGGAGCCGACCCCGGCGACCCCGTCCACCGCTACACCCTCCAGACAGCGGTCATCGGCGCCCGTCTCCTGGACTGGCCCGCCCAGGATCTGTGACGGTCAGTCCGCAGCGCCACTGCCGACGGACCGGCGCGCGGACGAGCGGGACGGCGGGACGAGAGGCGTCACCCGCTCCCCGTGGACATCGTGCATCTCGGCGGCGAGTCGGGGGGCCGGCGCGTCGCCGCCGCAGACAATCATCTGCCGTGGCGACGTGGCGTGTTGAGCCTGCTGAGGAAGAAATGAAGACACGTCCCCAAGGCTCTCTTGCCGGGCAGGCCAGTCGCATCCCCCAGCAGGGCAGCGTCCTGATCCGCACTCACCCTCTGAGGCGTGGCCTGCACAGCTCCGAGCGGGCTGCCGTGCATGCCGGGCACCGCATACGCCACGTTCTGGGAGACGCGTATGAAATGGCTGGTCTCATTGGTCGGAGCAGCTCTCGTCATGGTCCCGCTGCGGGACGTGTTCCACACGCTGTGGCACCCCACCCGCCACGGAGGGCTGAGCCGGCACGTCATGTCGGCCCTGTGGAAACTGTCCCAGCGCCTCCCCCTTCGCAGACGGGCGGCAGGGCTGGCCGGTCCGCTCGCCATGGTGACGGTGGTAGCCATGTGGGCGGGCACTGTCGTCGTGGGATGGGCACTGATCTACTGGCCGCACCTGCCGGACGCCTTCTCGTTCGCCACGGGCCTGAAGCCGGCCGAGCACGGCGGGCCGGTGGATTCGCTGTACATCTCGCTGGTCACCGTGGCGACGCTCGGGCTCGGCGACATCGCCCCGACCGAGCCATGGCTGCGCATCGTCGCGCCCCTGGAAGCCCTCGTCGGCTTCGCTCTGCTCACGGCCACGGTCTCCTGGGTACTGGAGATCTATCCGGCGCTCACCCGCAGACGCACACTGGCTCTGCGGCTGTCCCAGCTGCAGCGGAACGATCCCTCACCGCCGCAGCTCGACTCCCCTCTGGGAGCGGCCGTCCTGGACAACCTCGCCGGGGAAGTGGCGCGCATCTCGGTGGACTTCCTCCAGTTCGCCGAGTCCTACTACTTCCACGAAGGCGAGGACCACACCTCACTGGCCGCCAGAATCCGCTACGCCGCCGACCTCGCCGACCGTGCCAGCAATGCACAGCACGCCGAGGTGCGGTTCGCCGCCGCCCTGCTCATCACCGCATTGGAGGACCTTTCCACCATCCTCGACCAGCGATTTCTCCACATCGGTGGCACAGAACGCGACATCTACCAGGCCTACGCGGAAGATCATGGGAGAGCTCAGCTCTGAGCTGTGAACCGTCCGGCACACCGTAGAAGTGGTGCGCCGCATCATCGCCGGGATCACCCCATCGGCTCGCTCGCAGGGCTTCCCGGTGAGCGCCGATGCCCTCGGATCTCGCCAAGAGCAATCACCAGCGTTGCCACATTCAGAGGGAACGCTGCATTTGAAGCGATCACCGTGATTCCGGTGGCTCGGGTGAGGCTGGCGGCCAGCGCGGCGCACAGCAGTGCAGCGGGCAACAACCGGCGCCACGTGGGCAGGTCCCGTATGCGCCACACACGTACGCACAGGATCACGTTGAGCGTCAGGAAAGCCACGGCCCAGGCGGCAAGCACAACCAGGGACAAGGACATCGGCGGATCTCCAGAGCAGAAGGAATTTCATGCCGACCAGACTTCCCGGCTCACCTGCCGTGATCCTAGGGTGCGCGCGTGCCCGGCAACAGCGGCGCCCCCGCCTGGACAGATCCATGGGGACGATCCGGCCGGTCACGGCCGACTCGTGCCGCCGTAGCCGCCCGACGCTGCGAGGAGCTCATGCAGAAGATGGGCGGCTGTGATCACCCCGAGCAGATGGGTGCCGTCCTTGGCCTTCTCGGCCACGGCCACTAGCGGGCTGCGGACCCGTGCCATGAGCGCGGCCACCTCCAGCGCGGTGTCGTCGGGATCCGCGATGGGCGGCGGAGACGCGGTGCTGGGGAGGCAGTCGCCGACACTGCGTCCGACCAGGGCCTGGCACAGGCGGTCGGCGTGCTTCTCGTCGACGACCGCGGCCAGAGTCGGGTCCTCGATCACGTACTCGGGCACGAGGACTTTGACCATCTGGGAGGCGGGCAGGATCGCCTTGGGTTCGCCGTGCTCGTCCAGCACCAACAGCCCGGGGAGTTTGTGCTCGGCCATCAGCCGGGCCGCCTCTAGCGCGTCGCTGCCGACGTTCACCGATTCGTACTCAACTGCCAGGTCTCGTGCGCGCACGGCCGGCTCCTCGTCTGCTCGTCATGCCCCAGTTCCCAGCGTCGGTCATCAGCGGGCTCCCGGCGATGACCCTGACACGACACATGCAGTCCGCGATCCGGTCCCGGTTCATTCCCGCCCCATGCCGGCTCGGTCCATCAGCCGGTCGACGATGAACGCGGTCAGGACCCCGCCCAACAGCGCCCATACAGCATGGCCAGGATCGGTCCCGCCGAATGCGAGCGCCGTCCCCAATGCGGCCGCAGAGGCGGCACCCGCCACCAATGCCGTCTTGTTGGTCAGGAACCGCCAGTGCTCTCGAGCGGTGCCAGGCCGGCGCAGCTCGCCCAGCGCGGTACGGATGACGAGCGCCGCCGCGGCGATGCTGCAGGCGAGGGCAGCGTGTGTCCATGCCGTCATCGGTCAGGCCAGGGCGAAGTAGCGCAGCCAGACATACCCCGCCGAGATCGCCACGGTGACGGCGGTGACGACGAGTCCGTACTTGGTGAACTGCCAGAAGGAGATGGGGGTGCGGTTGCGCTCGGCGATGCCGAGGACGACGACGTTGGCACTGGCGCCGATCGCCGTGGCGTTGCCGCCGAGGTCCGCTCCGATGGCAAGGGCCCACCACATGACGTGGTTGGTGTCGCCGCCCATCGCCTCGACCAGGTCGCTCGTGATCGGTGCCATGGTGGCGACGTACGGGATGTTGTCGATGATGCCGGACAGCACGGCGGAGGCGCTGAGCAGCAGCATGGAGCCGCCCAGCTCGTTGTCGCCGATGGCGTCGGCGAGGGCCTTGGACACCTCGCCGATCACACCGGTCTCGATCAGGCCGCCGATCATGATGAACAGCCCGGCGAAGAAGGCGAGCGTCGGCCACTCGACCTCTTTGAGTACGTCCCCTGTCTCCGCGGTGGACAGGGCGATCAGCAGACCGGCGCCCAGCAGCGCGACGATGCTGGGCTCGTAGTGCAGCACCGGGTGCAGGACGAATCCGGCGACGACCAGGGTGAGCACGATCAGGCCTTGGACGAGGAGCCTGGGGTCACGGATGGCTTCGCTCTCCTCCAGCTCCATCACCTCGGCCGCGCGGTCCTCGTCGTAGACGAAGGACTTACGGAACAGCCAGCGGCACATGGCGATCAGGACCAGGATCAGCAGAGCGGACAGCGGGGCGAGGTGGACGAGGAAGTCGTTGAAGGTCAGGCCGGCCCGGCTGGCGATGATGATGTTGGGCGGGTCGCCGACGAGGGTCGACATGCCGCCGATGTTGGAGGCCAGGACCTCGGCGATCAGGAACGGGGCAACGGGCAGCGTGAGCCGTTCGCACACCAGCAGGGTGACCGGGGCGATGAGCAGCACGGTGGTGACGTTGTCGAGCAGCGCGGAGGCCACGGCGGTGATGACGATCAGCATGACCATCACCCGGAAGGGCCTGGCCTTGGCTCTTTTCACGGACCAGATGGCCAGGTACTCGAACATGCCGGTCTTCTTCAGCACGCCGACGATCATCATCATGCCCATCAGCAGGAAGATGACGTTCCAGTCGATGCCGCTGTGCTCGGAGTAGAAGGCGGACGTGTCGTCGGTCGCCCTGATCGCCAGCATCAGTCCGGCGCCGCCGAGGGCTGCCGCCACCCGGTGGATCTTCTCGCTGATGATCAGGGCGTACGTGCCGGCGAAGACGACGATCGCCGCCCAGCTCTGCCAGTCGTTCACGATCCTCCGATGAGTCGCTGCATGAGGCGGGCGGCCGTGATGGCGCCCACCAGCCGGACCTGGTCCCCGTCGCGTTCGATGACGGCGACCAGCGGCGTGTGCGTCCGGGCCATGAGCGCCGCCACCTGCAGCGCCCCCGCGTCGGGCCCGACCACCGGCGGCGCGTACGTCCGCGGCGGCAGCCACTGGGTGACGGTCAGGCCCGCGATCTTCTCCGTGACCTCGGCGAGGTGCCGGTCGTCGATCACGGCGGCGACGTGCGGGGTCTCCAGGACGTAGTCCGGTACCAACTGCTTGATCAGCTGGGAGCCCGGCACGATGGCATACGGCTGCTGGTCGGTGTCGACGACGAGCAGCGCGGGCAGCTTGCGCTCGGCCAGCAACCGTGCCGCATCCAACGCGCTGTCGTCCGTCGAGACGGAGGGGTAGGGCTCTGCGAGTTCATGCGCGCGCATGGCCGATCTCCTTGCTGTGGTCTGGTGTTGCTCCGTCCTGGTCGGCCGGGATGCCGACCAGGTCGTCCACGTGGAAGAGCCGGGCGATCGGCACGTCGGTGCTGCTGTGGGCGATGATCGAGGCCGCGATGCAGACGGCGATGAGGGTGTACGCCTCCTGGCCGTGTGGGATGCCGGCCTGCAGCACCAGGAGCCCGTACACCACCGACGCGAAGCCCTTCGGGCCGAACCAGGCCGCGACCAGCTTCTCCCGGCGGTCGAATCGCGTTCCTATGAGCGAGATCAGCAGCGACGCCGGGCGGACGAGCGCGATCGCCAGAACCACAGCGACGTAGCCGCCGACGGACAGGTCGCCGAACAGCTGCGGGGTCAGCAGCGCGCCGAAGACCAGCAGGGCCGCGAACTTGGCCAGCTCGGCCAGCGCCTCACCGAGCGGCTCGAACGCCGCCTTCGCCTCCGGGGAGGCCGAAGTGAGCACAGCACCCGCGGAGAAGGCCGCGAGGTAGGGGTTGGCGTGGGTGAGGTGGCACAGCCCGTACAGGATGATCCCGGTGGCCAGCGGCAGCAGCGGCTGCAGTTTCGCCTCGGCGCCGAGCAGCCGGAACCGCACGTGGCCCGTGACGAGCAGCGGCAGCAGGATGCCGAGGGCGAGGCCGCCTCCCAGCTCCAGGGCGATCTTCCCGAGCGACGCGTGCGCCGGGCCCGCCGTGGGGCCGGCCGCGGTGATGAGGATCAGGACGATCGGCAGGGCGAGGCCGTCGTTGATGCCGCTTTCCACATTCAACAACTGCCGCAGCTTGGCCGGGACTTCCTTGCGGCCGACGATCGCGGAGGCGAACACCGGGTCGGTGGGCGCGAGTACCGCGCCGACCAGGAACGACGTCGTCCAGTCCAGACCGACCAGGTAGTGCGTGATCAGGGCCATGCCGGCGAAGGCGAGCGGCATGCCCAGGCCCAGAGCCCGGGCCGGGTTTTTCCAGTTGGCCCGCAGCTTCGGGAAGGAGACGTGCATTCCGTCGGTGAACAGCACCGCGAACAGGGCGAGGTCCGCGGTGACCGCGACGATCTCGCTGTCCGATGTGATGTGGATCAGGCCGAGAAAGCCGTCACTGACCAGCGCCCCGCCGACGAGGAACAGGAAGGAGGTGGACAGGACGGTACGGGCGGCAAGCCCGGAGAGCAGCACCGCGATGAGCAGTGCGACTCCGAAGACGGCAACGAGCACCATGAGGGTGTCCCCCGATCGGCAAAGAGAGCTCTCTCGAATTCGCCGACCAGGCTTCCCGGCACACCATGCTGGACTTTACATGTCTCTTACGCAACATTGACAGGTCTCCAGCGCGCACCCGCGGCGCCGTCACGTTGCCGGATCCCGGCAGGGATTCTGTGCTGCTCCGTCGCGTGGTTGTCAGGCACGACCGTCCCACCAGGTCGAGCGCACGACGGATGACCCGGCGCGCTCGGCGTCGCGGCGGTTGAAACGCTCGCACAGGGTCGCCCCGAGAACGAGTCCGTTTCCGCCAAGGACGGTCATCGGGACCTGGACCATCCGCAGGAAGTCCGCATCCTCGGAGCGCATTCCGGACAGGGCTGTGACGGGCGGGATCAGCAGGGCCACGTACAGGACCAGGGCCGCGATCCCCTTCACCTTGAGTCCGCCAGGTGTGGACTGCCGCCGCATCCACTGCGGCACCCGCCCGGACAGGAACAGCGCAGCCAGGGGCAGCACGATCGCCGACCAGACAGTTATCCACAGCCATGGGAACATTTCCCCTCCATGGCCGAGTTGGGGACGCGAGCGGGCCGGCCACGCCAACGCAGAGATATTTCCACCGCCCCCAGCAACCAATCAGTGCCCTGATACGGCAACCCCGCGCCGTCTTGGCTGCCGAAAGCAGATCCAGTCCTTACCCGCCCCTCCTGCACATGGGCCCCCTGCCCGAAGAACATCCCCGTGCCCAGTTGGCGCGCGGCTGGGTTTACGCCGAATCCCAGGTCGCGGGGGTAGGGTGACGGCCCGCGCAGCCTTGACAGGGTGTCAATGCAAGCTCGACGCTGCCGGCTGGGACGCCGGTGAGGCCGATGACGATCCGCTCGCGGGAGCCCCAGATCTTGGAGACGCAGTGGTCGGTCCGGTATTCGTCGACCCGGTCTGCGGTCCAGAGCAGGCCGAGCTCGCGCAGGGCGGTGAGGTTGCCAGGGGGCCTTGCGTGAAACCCCATCACCCCACGTCAGGCAGCATGCCTTCGCCATGGCCCCAGTGGCGACCTCGGGGGAGTCAAAGGGCGTGCCCCCCAGCGAGCCCCCACTGACCCACGCCCACGGTCGCCTTGGGAAGGAGCGGGCCGTGGGCGTGGCGTGGGTGTCAGGCCGTGCAGCCGAGAGCCTTCTTCACCTTCGGTACGAAGTCGAGAGTGAAGGACTCGATGTGCTCGCGCCGCCGGGTGACGTCGCCGGTGGACTTGAGACTGACCTCGACGTACACGATGACGTACTTGGCGTCGGGCGCCGCGCACTGCGTGCTGACCATGGCGTTGAAGTCACCCACCGCACCCAGTCCCCCGAACGGCAGGTCCTTCGTCTTCGCCCGGTTCTTGAAGCGGAACTCCTCCGACTCGTCCATCGGGTCGTAGAGCTTGTCGACCTTTTCGAGCCGGAGGTTCACCACGAGCCATTCGTCGACCCAGATGGCGCAGTTGCCTTTGCTCGTGGCAAGGGGCTTGCCCAGGACCTTGAGCTCCTTCCCGTCCACCAGGAACGGGTCGAGCGCTTTCTCGCTGACCGGGACACCGCACGCCTCCTGCGGAACGGTGTACTCGCGTCCCCCGCCGCACGCGCCGAGTGACAGCGCGAGGCAGCAGGCCAGGGACGAGGCGGCGAGGCGCCGTGATGTCTTCTTGGTCATTGGACGCCCGCCACTCCTTCGGCCTTCTTGTTGCCGTCGTTGGCGGCTTCCCCGATCTGCTTGTAGATGCCGTGGTCCTTCGAGTAGCCCTCGTGCGCCGGGTCCTCGGCCCACTTCTCGTTCTGCCCGTACCAGATGTCCGCGATCTGCTGGAGCTCCTGGGTGCGCCGGCCGTACGTCTCCTGGTGGTCCGCGGTGGCCTGGCCGTTGATCTTGTTCTGCTCGTCCTCCAGCATCTTCGACGTGACCAGGTCCACGACACGCTGGGCAGCGTCACCGGCAGGATGCCACGGTGTTACAAGGCCGCCGATGACGTGGTACCTCCCGGCCTTGTCCCACGAGGCGTCGGCGAGCTTCTGGCCCTTCTCGTCGTTGGTGGCCTGGTAGCGGGCCTCCTCCAGGAAGCCGATGGTGCGGCCGGCGCGGTCCAGGCTGTCTTCCGGGTGCGCCTTCTCCGTGTAGATGTCGGCCACGACCGCTCCGTGCATCTGGGTGACAAGCTCGCCGTAAGCGTCCCTGTTCCGCGAGATCTGCTTACTGACCTCCATCAGCTGCCCGGAGTCGAGCTCGTGCCGTGACACCGGGTCGCTCATCGCCTCGTGCACCCAGTCGCCGTGGTTGCCCATGGCCAGCGCCATGTCGTCGCGCAGCTCGGGCGGGAAGTCGTTGCTCATGCTGGAGAGGATTCCGAGGGACCGCTTCATGGCCTCGCGCTGCTCCGGCGTGTGCGGCTGGAACTCCGCGCTGGGGTCCTTCGGGTCGGACACACCCGACACGGCCGCGAACATGGCCTTGCCGGCTGCGTCCTTGGCCTCGTTCGGGCCGTCGTCCAGGGGCGAGTCGTCGAAGTACGGGCGGTCCTTGAGCACCCACTGCGCGTTGTCCTGCGGCTCCTTCGCATTGAAGAAGTCCGTTGAAGCATCCGGGCTGTTGGCGAGTGCCGTAAGGAAGCCCGTCATCGGGTCGCGGCCGAACTCCTCGTCACCGATGAAGTTCATCTTCGGCTTCGGCTGCATGTTCCAGTAGCGGTCGGGGAGCTTCATCTCCTTCTCGGTGGCGACCAGCTCCTTCCCGTACTTGTTGAGGAACTGGTCGTCGTAGTCGCCCGTGCGCATGAGGTTGCTCATGATCTGGAAGCCCCACACGTCCCCGCTGCGGGTGTTGTACCGCTGGCCCGAGAGCTTCACCATGTCGTTCTCCCACTGCCGCATGGCGGGGCTGTCCGACTGCGTGGCACCGCCCAGGACGACGCCGAGGTTCTTCTGGAAGTCTCCGAGCTGGTTGAGCTGCGTGCGGGTCAGGTCCTTTGTGCTGTCGGGGCTGGAGAGGTCCGCCCAGAACTCCAGCGTCGCCTTCGGGCCCAACTGCGTGGCGAACTTCTCCTGGAACAACGGATCGTTCTTGTACGAGGCGAGCAGCCCGTTCAGTTTCTGGAACTCCTCGGGCGACATCTCGTCACCCTTCGCCTGGATGATCTTGGCCGCTTCCTCCGCCTTGCGGATCGCGTCGATCGCGGAATCGCGGTCGCCGTACGCGGCCCCGGAGAAGCCCACCTCGGCCTGGTCGACGAGGGCGCGCAGGACGGTCGCCGCCGTCGTGTCGCTCTCCGTCGCCCGGTTCAGGATGCGCTGTACGTCGTCCCGCAGCTGCTCCGCGTCCTGCGGGGAGTGATCCGGGACGTCATGGCCCTTGGCGGCGCGGTCCGGGTGGATGAGCATCGTCACGGTGAAGCCGCCACCGGCGATCGGGGTCACCGTGAGGTTCTTCTTGCGGCCTCGTTCAATGGCCTGATCGAGCTGTTCGTTGTAGCTGACCAGCTCGTCGTGGGTGTCCTTGAGGATGTCGTGGATGCTCTTGGCCTCCGTGTGGGCGTCGGAGAACTCACCCGCCGTCTTGGTGATGAACTCACGGGAGACCGTGGCATTCATGCCGGCCCAGTTGGCCTTGTCCGCCTTCGCCTTCAGATCGTCCCGTGCGTCCCTTTCCAGCGTCTGGAGCTTGTCCACCACCCCCTTCCAGGCGGTGATGGCCTGGCCGAGCTGGCTGAAGTTGCCCTGGCGCAGCGTTTCGAGGTCCATCAGCGCTGCGTCCTCTCGGTGAATCCGTCGTCCAACGTCGCGATGCTGCTCACGACGCCGTAGATGTGGTACTCGTCACCGGCGTGCGCGTTCTGGGTGAAGTCCATGTGGTTCGAGATGTGCGCGCAGGCGTCCAGCAGGGTCTTGAGCTGCTTCTCCCAGCGCTCCTGCACGTGGTCGAGCCCGCCGCCCAGCGCGAATCCCTGGGTGGTGAGGTCCTTCGCGGCCGTCTGGCTGATGGACCAGGCGTCACGGCCGTATCTGCCGAGATTGTCGAAGAGCCGGAACGCGGCGTCACCGACTGCCGCGAGATCCTGCTGGCCGACCTTCAGGTCACCCCCCGGGGGGGCTGCGCCCGGGTCGTCCGGCACACGGTTCAACTGCATCGCCGCCGAGTGTTTCTCGGCCGCCTCCGTCTTGAGCTGCTCCCACTCGTCCCAGGCCATCAGACCCCTCTCCCCCGTGCAACCTGTTCGCTCCGTCGAGTGAGCAGATTCGGTCTTCTGCTCGAAATGCGACTGAGCACTCGAACTTGACGGGAGTTTAGCGCCTCCGCACGATGGCCGGCCGGTGCCCATTCGGTTGAGCCCGGCTCCGCTCTGACGGACACCATGGGTGTGGTGGCCGCGCCGGAGCCGGGGGCTCTGCGGTCGCGGTCGGCCCCGCGGCTTCAGCATGGGCCTTCCTTCACGTCCACGTGGAGCGTGACGGTCGTGGTCGACATGCTTGCCTTCGGCAGGGGAGGGGACACGCGCATGCAGTAAATGGTCTCGACGTCATCCGTGCTGATCTCGAAGGCGTCGGAGCCCCGGTCAGCACCCGCGCCACCGCGGCCGGCCGTGTCCGATTCCTGGATCGCGTCGACGCGGACGAGAGCGTACTCGGGACCCTCTCCTGTCGCCTTGACGGCGTCTTCGATCCGATACTCGTAACGGGAGCCCCCACTCAGTGGCTGCGGTTCCGATTCCAGTTCGCGAGCGGCCTCGTGGACGGCGTCCCGCCACTCGCTCTCGCTCCAGCTCGAACTGTCGAAGAGGTAGTACATGTAGCCGACCGCGACCACGGCGGATATCACGATCAGCGCGCGCCCTATGGGGTTTCTCGGGTTGTACACATACCGGGGCGTCCTCCGCCTGCGAACGAAGATCGACTCGTCACGATGGCCTCCACTCATCCGGCGAGCGTAACGAGCCGACGAGTACGGCCGATAGGCAAGTTCCCGGTGCGAACTCCGGTGAGCAGGACCATGGCCGACGGCAGCCACGACCGCCACCCGCTCGTATCTGTTCAGCACCGATGGCATGACGAACCTCGCCCAGATACGCCGCGGACGCCCACCCAGAAGTGCATCCTCCTGCCCATGCACTTCAGCAGAACGAAAAGGCCAGGTCAGAGGCTATGAGATCTGCGCGACCACACTGTCAGCAACAGGCGCGACCTCGGCAAGCCCTATCCGCTGGGCTGTCAGCGGTCAGTCGACCACCAGGGCACATGCCCCGGAAAGTGTTCCCTCGGACCTCCTCCCGGCGATACCCAGGAGTCACCTGACCAGGGCGCTTGTGTCGCCGGGACCAGGATTCGCCACTGGGGTTCCCTGCACCGTTTTCGACAAGCCCCGAGTCAAAGACGGCATCGGGTCTCCGACCGGCTGGAGGGACCACTTCCGGGAGCGTGGGGCCTTACTCGCGGAATCGGAGGGCGATCCTAAGACACCGGGCGAAACCTGCCGGCGGCTTCCGTCGCGGCGTTCTCTGCCTCCCCGGCATGCACCAGCAGTTCACACAATGGCTGAGCGCCCAGGCTGCGGTGAGCGCGGAAGACTTCGGAAGACCGACGCCCTCTCTGGGATCCACCAGGAGCCCCTGCCCTCTTGACGCCGGAAGGGCTCAGCGAGTGTGCGTGGCGCCTCCCGATACGGCTCCGGGCAGAACAGCGCCCGCACGAGCGGAACCACACCATCATCCACGGCGCAGCAGCACCTCACGCTCCAGCGTTTCCGGCAGAGCTGCGTCCCTGGGTCGCGTGACTGCCCTACCAGTGATCATCGACGCCTCCGACATTCTGCCGACTACCCCGGTGTGGGGGTCCGATCGCCGTCCCAGGCGGCATCACCGTTTCGGCGCCAGCAGTTGGGATGATTGGCCACGACACTCGTCTCGGCACCTACCCGTACAACCGCCGGCGCGGTGGTCGAGGCAGTCGGTGACGGAGTTGGCCTTCCAGTTCCCGCCGCCGTACTTGGAGTCCCAGTGGCGGGCGTCTTCGGCGGCCTCGCGCAGTTCGTCGAGGTCGGCCCGGCCGACCTGCTGGCCGCCACGGCGGTCGGGGTTCTCGTCGGCGGGGGTGACGAGCCATCGGGTGACGGGGGTTGTAAAGGTGGACGCGGCGAAGCCGGATCCGGCCAGGAAGTCGCGGCGGTTCACGGAGCTCCAGAACGAAGTGGCGACGCGGCCAGCGTCGGCGGGGTCCCCGGCTGGCGGCATCGCTTGATTCATACCTCGGGCACGTCATCGTGAGTTGTGATGCGCGATAAGAGAGGGGCAGGCAGAGCGATTCCTGCCCGATCTCGGGCAGGAAAGTAGATGTTCTAAGGCCCCCAACGTATGGTGACCGTCCATGATCTCCATGGATGCATTGTGGACTTTCTCTCTGATGGTGGGACTTCTCACCCTAACTCCCGGGCTGGACACCGCCCTTGTCCTGCGCACTGCCGCGCTCGGGCACCGCCGTCGCGCCTGGGGAGTGGTCCTCGGTATCCAGAGCGGCACAGTGGTCTGGGGCATGCTCACCTCGCTCGGTGTAACCGCCCTGCTGACCGCGTCTCACCTCGCGTACGAGGCACTCCGCTGGGCCGGGGCCGCATACCTGGTGTGGATGGGTGGCAGGCTGCTATGGGCCACCTGGCGCAACTCGGTGGACGAGTGCCCGAGGACGACGGGGAGCGGGGCCGAGGTCAAGACAGGGACCGGCGCCGGCAACACCCTGCTCGGCGGCTGGCGTCAGGGGATCGCGACCAACCTTCTCAACCCGAAGATGGGAGCCTTCTATGTCGCCGTGCTCCCGCAGTTCATCCCCACCAACGCCTCGCACCTCGCTGCGGGCGTGCTCCTGACCGGTATACACATCCTTCTGGCCGTCATCTGGGCCTGCGCACTGATCACCCTCGGACACGTGCTCCGAGACCGCCTGCAACGGCCTTCGGCGCGCCGCTGTCTCGACCGAATCACCGGTACGGTCATCGCCGCCTTCGGTCTCCGACTCGCGCTCGGGGAGTGAGGCATCGGCCGGCGAGACCGCAGGCTGGCGTCTCGATGATCTCCGGAACACCAACGATCGAGTCGTGAGGCTGGTGTGAGCCCCTTGCGCCAGCAACCTCTCAACAGGCAACCAGCTCACCCGAAGCGAAAGGACACATACATGTACTCACTCCCCACCAGTACGGAGGCCGTGATCTTCGACTGCGACGGCCTGTTGGTCAACACCGAAGCATGCTGGACCGTCGCGGAATCGGCTATCTTCGCCGCGCACGGCCACTCCTTCGGCCACGAACAGAAAGCGCTGGTCATCGGCCGTACCGTGGAGGCTGCGGGAGAGGCCATGGCGGACTACTTCGGGCGGCCCGGAGCCGGTGCCGAACTCGCCGCCGAGCTTCTCGAAAGAGTCCGCAGGGAGCTGGCCCGGGGCGCCTCAGCCCTCCCCGGGGCTGCGGAGCTGGTGCGTGCCTGCCGGGCAGCCGTGCCGATAGCCGTCGCCAGCAACAGCCCCCGGGAACTGCTGGACACGGCACTGAGATCGGCTGGTCTCGCCGCGTACTTCACCCACTCGTTCGCCGCCGACGAGGTGCGTTCCCCCAAGCCCGCACCAGACCTCTACCTCACGGCATGCGAGGCACTCTGTGTGGACCCGAAGCGTTCCGTCGCCTTCGAGGACTCGGCCACGGGCATCTCCTCGGCGCGTGCGGCCGGGCTTTACGTCGCGGTCATACCGTCCCTTCCCGGGGCCGACCTCGACCACGACTGGTTGGGCGCCAGCCTGGGCGAACCCGAATTGCTGGACTGGGCCAGGGAACTGGGACACAACACTGTCTACTGACCACCACCCTCTTCGAACGCACGGGCGGCGGTCCCACCGATTTGATGACACTGCTGCTCACCGGGTGGCCGTAGGGGCAGGCTGGAGCGACAGGGGCGAAATCCGCTCACACGACCCGGATACTGAGCCAGTCACGGGTTCTCGACATCGCCGTCCGAAATTTCTTTTGGCTCTCGTAGATGAGCCTGGGTGAGCCGGCTCGCGGTGTCCGGGTCCACGGAGCGGCGCGAGGGCGAGACGGAACGGGCCTTCCAAGATCAGCAGCGACCAAGCAACTGAATCAAGAGAAGGCCTGGCGTGCGTCACTGAACGTGGTCCTGGCGCGTCGTGGTGCGCTCGGAGCGATGAGTTGTTCGGCGTGGAGAGCATGCACGTCCACGACGTCACCCGCGATCCCGGCGTTGGCCGTGGACAGGGTCTGGTGGCGCTGGACATCGAGTCCGACGCCGATCTGACCGGCTGTCCGGACTGCGGGGTGGTCGCGGTCGGCCACGGGCGGCAGAGAAGGTCGTTGAGTCGCTCCACACCTGCCCGATCCCCGAGGTCGCCAAGCTCGGCCGGACGCTACGCCAGTGGCGCGCTGAGATCCTTGCCTACTTCGACACCGGCGGAGTCTCCAACGGCGGTACCTTCTCTGAACTAAGAGGTGGCCTCACTGGGGCTGTTGGGTAGCCTGCGGCCGTGGGAATGGGACTGAACACTGGTGCTGGCTGGAAGACACGCGGGCGTCTTACGACACCGTGGCTGCTAGTTATGCGGACCTGACGCGTCACCTTCTGGATGAAACTCCCGAGGAGCGCGCTGTCCTGGCGTTGTTCGCCGACCTGGTGCGCGCCCAGGGCGGGGGCCAGTTGCTGACGTGGGATGCGGGACGGGGAGGATTCCGGCTCACCTGCATCTGCTGGGCGTGGACGCGTTCGGGATCGATCTGTCGCCCGGGATGATCGACGTGGCCCGGCGTGATCACCCTGGTCTCCGGTTCGTTCTCGGCTCGATGACGGACCTCGACCTCGCCGACGCCTCGATGACTGGCCTGATCGCCTGGTATTCGCTGATCCATGTCCCCGACGACGCGATCAACTCGGTCTTCGCGCACTTCCAGCGAGTGGTTCGGCCCGGTGGGCCGCTGCTACTCAGCTTCCACGTCGGTGATGAGTCGCAGTTGAAGATCCAGGGCTATGGCGGGCACTCGATGAAGGATGACTTCCCGGTCCCCGCGGCCACGGACGGAACGCCCCGTATGGAGTGCGTGATCGAGTCCGTGGTGACCAAGCGTTTGGGCGCTCTGCCCGTCGCTGCCGAGTTTCTGCGCCGGCTGGATGTTGCGGG